>JBAXFK010000005.1:0-41115 GCA_037139955.1 Rhodospirillales bacterium | reverse complement strand
CGATATCGAACCGACCGAGCCCCCCGGCCCCGCCGAGGCAGACGATATCGCGGCGTTGCAAATGAAGCTCCGCGCTGCCTCCGCCCCGCGCACGAAAACCGATCGCGCCCCGCGCATCGATCCCGACGATCCCGTGCATTTCTCCATGCCGACACTGAAGGAACTCGAGGCCCAGGTTCGCAGCCGCCCCGTCGGCCAAACCATCGCCGAGATTTGCATGGACCTCGGCATTTCCGCCAACGTTTCCGACGGCGCGTTTTGGCACGCGCTTTACGAAGCGATGGCGTATTTCGGCGGTCGGTTCGAAACGTTTTTCGGTGTGCAGGAACGGCGCAGAACCGCCTTTAAGAAAGAGCGAGAAAAGCGCCGAGACTCCTGGGACCGCGATTGGCAGGACCAACCGAAAGAATCCATCCGCCAATTGCTCGGTTACGTGCTCGGGGAATCGCCCCCGCGCGGGCCGCCGGAGACACAGCCACTCCCTGCATAGTCGCAGCGGCCGCGCGATCGCGCGTGCCGTTGCCGATGCACGCCCTTTCGCTGGGGCGGGATCGGCACGTAAAGTGGGTGGATCATGACACGCGATGCCAGTCCGCTCCCTTCCCTCGACGCTTTGCTCCGCGCGCCCTCGGCTGCGGTGCTGCTGGCGCGCTTCGGGCGCTCGGCCACGACCGACACGCTGCGCCGCATCCTGGCCGAACGGCGGGAGGCGCGGACTTTCCACGCACCGGCTGCGGATATTCTGGATCGCGCGGCCGATGTTCTCGCGGCTTCGTTCGCGCGGTCGCAAAAGCCGGTCTTCAACCTGACGGGCACGGTGCTGCACACCAATCTCGGGCGGTCGCCGATGCCGCCGGAAGCCGCCGAAGCCGCCGCCGAGGCGATGCAATCCGCCACGAGCCTGGAATACGATCTGGATACCGGAAAGCGCGGGGAGCGGGATTCCCACATCGCCCCCCTTCTGTGTCGCCTGACCGGGGCCGAGGCCGCGACGGTCGTCAACAACAACGCTGCCGCCGTCATGCTGGTGCTGAACTCTCTTGCGTTGGGCAAGCAGGTGCCGGTGTCGCGCGGCGAATTGATCGAGATCGGCGGGGCGTTCCGTGTCCCCGATATCATGAGCCGTGCCGGCGCCGTGCTGAAAGAAGTCGGCACCACCAATCGTACCCATCCGCGCGATTACGCCCAGGCGATTGGGCCGGATACGGCGGCGCTGATGCGGGTACACCAAGCAAATTACGCCATTACCGGCTTCACCGCCTCGGTCCCGACAGCAGAACTGGCGCGGATCGCGCACGCGGCGAACCTGCCGCTGATCGACGATTTGGGCAGCGGCAGTTTGATCGATCTCGCGCGCTGGGGCCTGCCGCACGAAACGACGCCGATGGAATCGCTCGCGGCGGGCGCGGATGTGGTGACGTTTTCCGGCGACAAATTGTTGGGCGGACCGCAGGCCGGGTTGATCGTCGGTAACAAGGCTGCGATCGCCCGCATCGCTGCCAATCCGCTGAAGCGGGCGTTGCGCTTGGATAAGGGGCGGCTGGCAGCGCTGGAGGTGGTACTGCGCCTGTACCTCGATCCCGATCGATTGGCCGAGAAACTGCCCGCGCTCCGGCTATTGACGCGGACGGAAGCGGATATTCGTGCCACCGCCGTGCGCATAGCTGCGTTGATCCAACGTGCGTGGCCGACCCGTTCGGTGGCGGTGGAGGCGTGTCGCAGCCAGATCGGCTCGGGGGCGATGCCAGTCGATTTGCTGCCCTCGGCGGCAGTTACGATCGGCGGTGGAGGTCTGGAATCCCTCGCTTTCACGCTGCGCGGACTGTCCTGGCCGGTGGTTGGGCGAATCGCGCAAGACCGCCTGTGGCTGGACTGCCGCTGCCTAGAACCGGCCGAGGAGGCCGCTTTCGCGGCACAGCTTCCCGTCGGGTCGTGAAACGGTCATAGTCCGCAGCGGAAGAGAAGCGGTCCCGGTGGGCCGGCCGGACTTCAAACCCGGTTGGGGCAGCAAAGCAGTCCTGGGTAGGTTCGACTCCTGCTCTCTTCCGCCTGTAACGATCTGTTGCCGATGCGCCAAGACGTGTGTTTTTAATGCAACACCCATCCCGAAAGCGTTCGGGCGCCACTCGCAATGCCCGTCGGGCCAGCTCAGTAAAGGTCTCACCGCGTCGTTATACGGAACCGCCAGCCACCGGCGGGCGGGGTGTCCCGCGAACGAATTTTCAAGGAAAAAGCACATGTCTCTTCGGAGCACACTACTGGCCGCCACCATGGTTGCCCTGCCCCTCGTGGCCAATGCAGCACCGGTCGACGGGCTGTATGTCGGCCTGGGCGCTGGCATTAACATCATGCAGAACGAGAAAATCACCGCCAACACCCAGAGCGGCTCGATCTCCTCGAAGATTGGCCCCGCCGTCGTGCTCGGTCTGGGTTATGGGTTCGGCAACGGGTTCCGCGCCGAAATCGAAGGTAATTTCCGTTCCAACGACGCCAAGAGCGTTTCGGGGATCACGGGCGTAACCGGAGTGACGGGCACCGAGCAGAAATACGGCGCCATGGTTAATGCGCTGTACGACTTCGACGGCGTACCGGTCGTGACCCCTTATGTCGGCGTCGGCGTCGGTTATCAGGCGGCCAACTGGCAGGGTTTTAGCTTCGCGAACGGCGGCACAGCCACTGGCGTGTCCGGCACCAAGGGCTCCTTCGCCTATCAGGGCATCGCCGGCGCGGCCCTGCCGATCGACGGCGTTCCGGGTCTGTCCCTCACGGCCGAATATCGCTTCATGGGCTTGGCCGGCAACCGCGGCTACTCGGCGCCGGGCGTGAACATCAACTCCACCGACAACTACAACCACAGCGTCCTGCTGGGTGTTCGCTATGCGTTCGGTGCCCCTGCGGCCCCGATGGCGCCGCCCGCCGTGCCGGCCAAGGCGGCCGAAATGGCGCGCAAATATCTCGTGTTCTTCGACTGGGATAAGGCCAATCTGAGCGACCGCGCTAAGGGCACGATCAAGGACGCGGCAGCTAACTCCGTGAAGGTCGCCTACACGAAGATCGACATCGACGGCAACGCCGACACCTCCGGCACCCCGGCCTACAACAAGGGCCTGTCGATGCGCCGTGCGCAAGCCGTCGCCGCAGAACTGGTCAAGGACGGCGTGCCGAAGGCCGCGATCGCGATCACCGCATCGGGCGACACCCACTTGCTCGTGCCGACCGGCGCCGGTGTGCGGGAACCGCAGAACCGCCGCGTGGAAATCAACATCCGCTAAGCCCGGCGGATCTGTCGAACCGGATCGGGGCGCCCCTTGTGGGCGCCCTTTTTCGTGGGCGAGCGATTCTGCGGCGAAAATGCAACACCGTGCGGTAAATCGGTGCTGTTTGCGGGTTAAAGGGGGTTGTGCAACGGATTACTTCTGCGTAGGAGCTATTTCAAACGTAGCTCGTTGCCCCAAAGGATAATGTCACCGTGAAAATGAATCGTTATATTGCCGCGCTCTGTGTGGCGCTGACACCGGCCTTGGCGTCTGCCGAACCGGTGAATGGCCTCTATGTAAGCCTCGGTGGCGGCCTGAACTGGTCGGATTCGCCGCTGGAGAAAACGTCGAATGCGGACAATTTCACGGGTGCCGCCGGTGCGGCGAACTTCAGACTCGATCTGCTGAATTCCGGCAACGTGAGCAGCAAAACCGGGTTCGGCGTCTTCGGGGCGGTCGGGTATGCGTTCCCGTTCAATGTCCGAGTGGAACTGGAAGTTGCCCACCGCCAGAATTCGTTGAACAAGTTCGAGCCGGCGCCGACCACGCCGGTCGGGCTGACTTTTTCCGGCCAGGAACGCAAAACGTCGATCATGGCGAATGTGCTCTACGATTTCAACGATCTAGCTAAAAGCGCCAACCTGCCCATTACACCTTATATCGGTGCCGGCGCCGGTATCTCGATCGTCGACTGGTCGAATGCCTCCCGTAGCGGTGGACCCCTCAATTTCGGGCCGGGCCTCGGTGTCGCGACAGTGGTGTCGAGCGTGTTCAATACCTCCGATACCGTGTTCGCCGCCCAAGCCATGGCTGGTTTCAGCTACGATATCGCTTCCGTTCCGGGCCTTTCCTTCACCACTGATTTCCGTGCTCAAGTACTCCCGTCGGGCTTTGCTCAGCGCGGCGTGCTAACTCTGGGCGGGCCGGCTTTTGCATTCGGGACCACCACGACCCCGAGCGCCCACACGTACGGTGCGCAGTGGAACTACGGTGTGATGTTCGGGCTGCGTTACGCGTTCGGTGCCCCTGCGGCCCCGATGGCGCCGCCCGCCGTGCCGGCCAAAGCGGCCGAAATGGCGCGCAAGTATCTCGTGTTCTTCGACTGGGATAAGGCCAATCTGAGCGACCGCGCTAAGGGCACGATCAAGGACGCGGCAGCTAACTCCGTGAAGGTCGCCTACACGAAGATCGACATCGACGGCAACGCCGACACCTCCGGCACCCCGGCCTACAACAAGGGCCTGTCGATGCGCCGTGCGCAAGCCGTCGCCGCAGAACTGGTCAAGGACGGCGTGCCGAAGGCCGCGATCGCGATCACCGCATCGGGCGACACCCACTTGCTCGTGCCGACCGGCGCCGGTGTGCGGGAACCGCAGAACCGCCGCGTGGAAATCAACATCCGCTAAGTCCGGCGGATCTGTCGAACCGGATCGGGGCGCCCCTTGTGGGCGCCCTTTTCGTTTCCGGCGCTTGCCAAACGCCCCCTTTGGTCACTATGCCAAGGAACCAAATCGGCCCATCCGCAGGAGATACGATAATGCAGTTTCGGGGCATGCTTCTGGCGGCGGCGACGGCCGTGCTTCCGATCGTGGCACAGGCTCAGCCGATCGAGGGGCTGTATGTTACCGGTGGCATCGGCCTCCACGTGCCGCAAAATACCGGCTTGAGCCGCGACCATTTCGCGACCGGCGGCAGTCATTTGCGGTTGGAGCAATCCTCGGGTTTCGAAGCCCTGGGTAGCATCGGCTGGGCACTGGGCAACGGCGCTCGGTTCGAGATCGAGGGTAATTTCAACCAAAATGCCGTCGGCGCCATCGCCCGCCTGCCGGTCGCGGCGTCGTCGTCGGGTAGCGTCCGCCACTACGGCGCGATGGCCAATGCCCTGTTCGACATGGATATCGGCACGCCCTGGCTTTACCCGTATCTGGGTGTGGGCGTCGGTTATCAGCAAACCAGCGCGGTGAACGTTGCGGTGATCCAGAACGGTGGGCCGGCTGTCTATCGTACGAACGATAGCCAAGGCGCATTCGCAGTCCAGGCGATTGTTGGGCTCTCCTTTCCGATTCCGAATATGCCAGGCCTGTCGGTGACCCCCGAATATCGCTTCATGGACATTCTCGGCGGGCAGAAGCTGAAGGCCACCGGCAATTTCCCCGTTGCTAACATCCAATTGAAGAATCAGTTCGACCACAACTTCGTTATCGGGGTGCGCTACGCATTCAACGTGCCGCCGCCCGCGATGCCGGCCTCGGCATCGGTCCCCGCGCCGGCCGCGACCGCGCGATCCTATTTGGTCTTCTTCGACTGGGATAAAGCCGCGTTGAACGATCGCGCACGCACCATCGTGAAGGACGCCGCCATCGCCGCGACCAAAGTCGCACACACCCGCATCGATGTGGCGGGCAATGCCGACACGTCCGGCGCCGCGCAATATAACCAAGGCCTGTCGAAGCGGCGCGCCGATGCGGTGGCGGCGGAACTGGTCAAGGACGGCGTGGCCAAAACCGACATCGTTGTAACCGCCAACGGCGATACCCACCCGTTGGTCCCGACCGGTCCCGGCGTGCGGGAACCGCAGAATCGGCGCGTCGAGATCGTCCTACGCTAGTCGTCGCAATGTCCGGATGGCGGTGTGTTGTCCGGGAAGCCACAGTGCCGGCATGAACATCACGCACGAAGACGCCATGTGGCAACGCGTTCTGGCCCGGGAGGCTGGGGACGATTTCTTGTACGCCGTCAAGACGATGGGGGTCTACTGCAAGCCCGGCTGCCCATCGCCTCGGCCTTTGCGTAAGAACGTCGCCTTCTTTTCCGATTGGTCGGCGGCAGAGCAGGGCGGATTCCGAGCCTGTAAGCGCTGCGACCCAAGGGGGGAGCGGGCACGATTGGCGCAAGCCGTGGTGCGCGACGCCTGCGCTTTTGTCGAAGCATCCGAGGATATCCCTTCGCTGGAGGCTTTGGCCGCCCGATCCGGTTATTCCCGCTTCCATTTTCTGCGCATGTTCCGCGACCACACCGGCTTAACGCCCCGCAGCTTCGCCGAGGGCGTGCGCGCCCGCCGCCTCCAATCTTCGTTGGCCGGCGGCGCTCGGGTGGTGGATGCGGTGCTGGATTCCGGCTTCGGGTCGGAAAGCCGAGTCTACGAGAAGACCGGCGCGTTGCTTGGCATGACCCCCGGCGCGGCGCGGCGGGGTGGGGAGGGCGAAATCATTCGCACCGCTTTCGCCGACTGTCTGTTCGGGCGGTTGCTGGTGGGGGCGACCGACAAAGGCGTGTGTTTCCTCGGCTTCGCGGAGCCGGACGATTCGCTGATGGGGGATTTGCGACAGCGCTTCCCCAAGGCCTCGGTTGTGGCAGACGACAAGGCGTTATCGACCTCTATCGCCGCCGTGCTGGATTTTCTGAGAGAGCCGAAGCAAGCGCTAGAGCTACCGTTGGACCTGCGCGGCACCGCGTTTCAACAGCGCGTGTGGCAGACTTTGTGCCAAATTCCCGCCGGGGAGACACGCACCTACGCGCAATTGGCGGAAATGGTCGGTAACCCGAAAGCCATTAGAGCGGTGGCACGGGGATGCGCGACGAATCCGGTGTCGTTGGCAATACCGTGCCACCGGGTTGTCGGCAGCGATGGCGGATTGACCGGGTATCGCTGGGGCTTCCCGCGCAAGCAGGCATTGCTTGCGCGGGAAGCTGCGGCTCAGGCGTAGACGAAGGCGGCGTCATCCAGGTCGGTGGCGGGAATTTCGTCCTTTTCCGCCCAATAATCCTGGTTGTGCATCCATTCCGGCTTATCGCCGCGACGGGGGAGCAAATGCATCCCGCGCAGCATATAGCCGGGGTTGAAGTTGTCGGTGTCGATCCAATCCAGCAACGGCATGTCCTGGTCTTCCGGGCGCAGTGCTACGTTGACCTGACGAGCGTTCTTGCTGCGCATGTGCGTGAGCATCTTGCAGACGAAATCGCCGACCAGATCGGCCCGTAACGTCCAGCTCGCGCGGAAGTAGCCGAACACCCAGACCATGTTTGGCACCCCGGTAAACATCATGCCGCGATAGGTCACGGTGTCGTGGAAATCTAGCGTCTTGCCGTCGATCGAGAAGTCGATGTCGCCGAGCGGGCAAAGATTGAAACCGGTCGCGGTGACAATAATGTCGGCGTCCAGCGTCTGGCCGGATTTCAGTTGCAAACCGGTTTCGGTGAAGGTCTCGATTTCGTCGGTCACGACCGAGGCTTTGCCCGATGCGATGCCTTTGAACAAATCGCCATCGGGAACGAAAGCCATCCGCTGGCGCCACGGCCGGTATGTCGGCGTGAAGTGCGTTGCGACGTCGTAATCCGGGCCGAGTTGGGCGCGCACGCTCGCCAACAATTCGTCGCGGACCTTGTCGGGCTCGGCGAAAGTGCGTTTCGCGAACAGCGACTGGTCGTGGAGGATTTTGCGACGGGTGATCTCGTGAATCCATTCCTCGTCGATTTGTAGTTCCCGCAGCGTTTCCGCGATCTCGATCGCATTGCGGCCGGAGCGGAAATAGGTGGGGGAGCGTTGCAACATCGTGATATGCGCGACATCCGCCGCCATCGCCGGAATAACCGTCGCGGCAGTAGCGCCGGAGCCGATCACGACGACGTTCTTGCCTTTGTAGTCAAGGTCGGTCGGCCAACGCTCGGGATGCGCGATGCGGCCTTCGTAGTTTTCCATGCCCTTCCATTCCGGGGTGTAGCCCTCGGAGTGACGGTAATAGCCCTGGCACATCCATAGAAAATTGCAGGTGAAGCGGAATTGTTCGCCCGTATCGGTGCGTGTCGCCTCGATGGTCCAGAGCGCGTCTTTCGACGACCAAAGCGCACGCGCGATGCGATGTTTGTAGCGAATGTGTTCGGCGAGGTTGTTTTCCTCGATAACATCGCCCATGTATTTAAGGATCTCTTCCGCCGTTGCGATCGGTGCGCCGACCCAAGGCTTGAAGCGATAGCCGAAGGTGTGCAGATCGCTATCGGACCGGATGCCTGGATATTTATGCGTCCACCAAGTGCCTCCGAAAGTTTCCTCGGCTTCCAGCACGACGTAGCTGGTGCCGGGCAACTGGTGGGTCAGGTGGTAGGCCCCGCCGACGCCGGAAATGCCGGCGCCGACGATCAGCACGTCGAAATGTTCGGTTTTTACAACAGCGGTCATATCCATGGTCGTGGTCCTATTCGGCGGCGGCGCGGTTGGCGTTGTGAATGACCTCGTCCATCGCGGGTTTGATATGGCGTTGGAAGGTATCCAGGGTTTCGATGACCACGTCCGCCGGTGTCTGGGCATAATGGTTGATCAGAGTGATATATTCCGCCGGGAAAACGCGCCACTGATTCAGCAACTCGGCGCGCACTTCTTCGACCGTGCCGAACAGGAACAGGCCAGAATTGACCAAGGAGCCCAGGTAGTCGTCGTTTTCCACCTTACGGCGGCCCATGGCGGAGTAGAAATTCTTCCAGATATCCAGATCGTAGTCTTCGATCCGCTGGAGGGCGTCTTCCTTGGTTTTGCCGATCTCGATCCAGCGCACCATGCACTGGTTCTCACCGGGGCCGAACGAACGCCCGTGCTCGGCTGCGGCCTTGCGATAGACTTCGGCCAGAGGGCCGGCCGATTGGATGTTGGTGAAGTAGGTCGGCACGAACCCGTGCTTGCCGGCGAACGCGATCGTTTCGGGGCTGCCCGATCCGGACAGGAACACCGGCGGGTGCGGCTGGGTATACGGCGACGGGGCGACCGACACACGGCGGGTATTGCCTTGCTGGTCGATCTCGCCCGGTGCGCCGAAACGCTGGGTCACGCCGGCCTTGGCCAGCGGCCAGTCGGTGACACCGGTTTCGTAGGGATAGGGCACCTGCCAACGCTTGGTGTTGTGGTCGAAGCTTTCCTGGGTCCAAGCCTTCAGCATGATTTCGACATGGTCTTCGAAAATCTCGCGATTGGCACGATCGTCTTCAAGATCGTTCGCCACCGTCGTCGCGGTGGAATATCCCGCACCTTGCGTCGCGGGGTTGTAGATCGCGGCCGACGGCGATTTCGTCGCTTTGGTTCCGAAATGCTGCCCCAGCACGTTGGTCCAGCGGGATTGATAACCGCGCGCCAGACCGACGAAACTCCGGCCCTTGGCCAAATGGTTGATGACTGCGGTTTCCTCGGCCACCCGGATCGGATTGTGGGTTGCCATGACGTAACCGAGGACGCCGACATTGATGTTCTTCGTCATTGCCGCCCAATAAGCCTGGAGGACACCGGGCGCGGGTGCGACTTCGTAACCTTCCGACCAGAAATGGTGCTCGATGGTGCCGACACCCCAGATGCCCATCTCGTCGGCTGCTTTGACGATCTCCGTCGCGCCATGGATGGCGGCATTGTAAATGTCGCGGTTGCGCCCGATCGGGCGGAGCGCGGCGCGTTCGGCTTCGTCCTTGGCGGGCATGACCGGATAAACGATGGTCATCGGCTTGAGTTCGGGCATGGTGCGCACCTTCATACTGATGAGTTTTTTAAGATACTCATTGGTATGGCAATGTCAAACGGCGATCGCTGTCCGATCGGTCTCCGCTCAGGGCGGCGGGCCACCCCAGAATTCCGGCGGCAGCATGATGATTGCCATGATCGCGATGGAGCCGAACACGGCTGCCCCGAACAGCAGCCAGATCAGAATGATCAGCAGGCGGGATCGCTCTTCGCTTTGCGATGCCCAGTTCTCGATGGCCTTGAACACGCTCGTTACCCTCTACCCGCCGACCGTCCCGTTCTGGGTCGGCACCCTATTATAAGCGCGGTGCCGTCTCCGGCGGGAGTTACTTCGATGAAAGAACTCGCCTAGGCTCGGCTTGTCGGCGCCTGCGCCCGGGCTTCCTCGACCGCGCGGTAGAGATACCACGTCGCGAAGGATCGGTAAGGTGCCCAAGCCTCCCCCAGGGTCGCTAATTCTCGCGGTTTCGGCTGAACATCCAGCCCGTAGAGCATGCGGTAGCCTTCGCGCACCCCAAAATCGTCCACCGGCAAGACGTCGGGGCGGCCGAGGGTGAAGATCAGCAGCATTTCTACCGTCCAACGTCCGACGCCGCGGATACCGATTAGCCGCTCGATCAATTCCGCATCGGTCAGTCGGGTGGCAGCGCGCCGGGTTGGCACCGTGCCATCCACGGTCTTAGCGCAAATGTCGCGCAAAGCGGCGATTTTCGGGCCGGAGAAACCGCAGCCGCGCAACGCAGTTTCGTCCGTGGTCAATACCGCATCGGGGCTGGGAAACGTCTCGCCGGGATAGAGGGCACAAAAACGGCCCAGGATCGCTTCGGCGGCGCGGCCGTGCAGTTGCTGGTGGGCGATTGCGCGCATCAGCGCTTCGTATGGGCCCCGCTGACGCTCGATATTCAGTCGCGGCCGCCCGACACGGCGAATCAATGCGGCGAACAGCGGCTCGGCGCTGAGATGGCGGACAGCATCCTTGGACATGTGCCTGTGTAGGGTATGCACCCGAGCGTGGGCAATCGACGATATTCGGCGCTTGCGGGCGACAGGTGGCTTGCGGTTTAGTTCCGGTGGCGCTGCCGCGCCGGAGATACCCCATGCCAGCGCGCCGCGATTGGGTAACGGACGAACAACAACGGGAGGATGCGACACGCCAGACCGAGGCTTTGGCCGGTGTCGCGATCGTCTTGGTGGTTCTGATTGCAGGATTGTTTCTGGTCCATACCCTCTACGATAAAAGCAAGATCGAGGATTGCTTGATGGCGGGCCGTATGGATTGCGACAAGCTCGCGCGCGGGCATTAGCGCGGGGCGGCATTGACGCGCGGCACGGCCGGGGCGACCGTTCGTGCGGACGGCAAACCTTAGGGAGCAGCGGATGCGAATCGCCGATATGGACTGGCGGGCGGTGGAAGACTGGACGCGTCACGACGACCGTTGCGTGTTGCCGATCGGGAGTACGGAACAACATGCGGGTCTGTCGCTCGCGACCGACGCGATCAATGCCGAGCGGGTGGCGATCGAGGCGGCTGAGCCGTTGGGGATTCCGGTATTTCCGGTTTTGTCGTACGGGCTGACACCCTATTTCTCCGACTTTCCCGGTACAGTGACGTTACGTTTGGCGACCTACGCGGCGTTGCTGCGGGACATCCTCGATAGCCTCAAGCATGCCGGGTTTCGCCGTATTACGATCGTGAACGGCCACGGCGGGAATCAGCCCGCATCGTTGCTGGCGCAGGAATGGATGATGGACAATCCCGATGCGCGGGTACGGTTTCACGATTGGTGGAAAGCGCCGCTGACCTGGGCGGCGGTGCAGCGGACCGACCCTGTCGCGTCTCATGCGAGTTGGATGGAGAATTTTCCCTGGACTCGCCTGCCGGGGAGCGAGCGTAACGACGACAAAAAATCCATGATAGACACCGATCGTATGCGGACGATGGCCCCGTTCGAAGTAAGAATCCTTCTAGAGGACGGCAATTTCGGCGGCCGCTACCAACGCGAGGATGCCGAAATGCTGGAAATATGGAATGTTGCGGTGTCCGAAACGCGCGCGCTGTTGGAGAGCTGGTAGCCTCGTTGGCACCCCCGCTGGCACCTAGAGCCGGGCTCGTATTCGCCCGGTCTATCGGGCCGATTTTATGACCCTGGTAAGTTGGTATTACAGATTTGCAATCTGCGCGTGGCTTGTGTATGCGACTGATAAGATGCGCCGATTCAAGAATAGGTCCGGTTGGGGTCGAGGCTGTAACGCCAGGAAGGTATAGGAAACCATGAGTGCATCGATGTCGCATGCCGACCCGAATCGCCGGATGTCGTCCGATGAGAAGAAAGTCATCCTGGCCTCGTCGTTGGGCACGGTCTTCGAGTGGTACGACTTTTACCTCTACGGTTCGCTCGCCGCGATCATCGGTGCGAAATTCTTCAGCCAATTCCCCGAAGGCACGCGCAACATCTTCGCGCTGCTGGCTTTCGCCGCCGGCTTCTTGGTGCGCCCGTTCGGTGCCTTGGTGTTCGGTCGTCTGGGCGATTTGGTCGGGCGTAAATATACCTTCCTGATCACGATTCTGATCATGGGCTCATCGACCTTCATCGTCGGTGTGCTGCCGACATCCGACCAAATCGGCGTGACAGCGCCGATCATGCTGATCGCGCTGCGCTTGCTGCAAGGTCTGGCGTTGGGTGGCGAGTACGGCGGCGCCGCAACGTATGTCGCCGAACATGCGCCACAGGGACGGCGAGGTTTTTATACGAGCTGGATTCAGACGACCGCGACAATGGGACTATTTATGTCCCTGTTGGTCATTCTGTTCACGCAATCGACCCTCGGGCCGAAAGACTTCGCCGACTGGGGCTGGCGCGTGCCGTTCATTGTGTCGGTGTTATTGTTGGCGATTTCCGTTTGGATCCGCATGCAACTGGCGGAAAGTCCGGCCTTCTTGAAAATGAAAGCGGAAGGCACGCATTCTAAAGCGCCGCTGGGTGAGGCATTCGGCCAGTGGAAAAACGCCAAATGGGCCATTCTCGCGCTGTTCGGCATGGTCGCCGGCCAGGGTGTGGTTTGGTACACTGGCCAATTCTACGCGCTTTTCTTCCTGACCTCGGTGCTGAAAGTCGACGGCTACACCGGCAACTTGTTGGTGGCATGGTCGCTGGCGATCGGCACGGGCGGGTTCATCCTGTTCGGCTGGCTGTCCGACAAGATCGGGCGCAAGCCGATTATTCTGGGTGGCTGCTTGATCGCGGTGCTCAGCTATTTCCCGGTATTCAACATGCTGGCCGAGACCGCCAACCCGGCGCTGTCGAAAGCGCACGAGACGGTGAAAGTCGTCGTCGTGGCCGATCCGCACGATTGCTCGTTCCAGTTCAACCCGGTCGGAACCGCGAAGTTCACGAATACATGCGACGTCGCCAAGGGCGCGCTGGCGCGTGCCTCGGTCGTATATTCCCAGCAAGACGCCGCTGGCGGGACCTCGGCAAGCGTCAAGATCGGCGCCAAGACCCTGGACGTAAAATCGGCGACCTTCGCCAAGGAACTGACGGAAACGTTGACTGCGGTCGGCTATCCCGCAGCGTCCAATCCGTCGGTGGTCAAGATGGCGAACCCGGTCGATATTTTCCGGGCCCAGCCGTTCAAACTGGTCATGATCCTGGCGTTCCTGATGGTGCTGGTGACCATGGTTTATGGTCCGATCGCTGCCGCGCTGGTGGAATTGTTCCCAACCCGAATCCGCTACACCTCGATGTCGCTGCCCTATCATATCGGCAATGGCTGGTTCGGCGGGCTGCTGCCGGCCACCATGTTCGCGATGAACGCGCAGAATGGCAGCATTTTCTTCGGGCTGTGGTATCCGATCGTGATCGCCGGCGCGACGTTCGTCATTGGGTTGCTGTTCCTGCCCGAGACGAAGGATCGCGATATCTACGCGGGCGATTCCTCGATCCATCCGGGCGACAAGATCGTCTCGATCGACCCGATGGCAGTCGACTGAGAGCTGTTGCAGGTCGATGCAAAGGGCCGGGGGGCGGAAGCTCTCCGGCCTTTTGCGTTGTGGGTACCTTGTCCCCGGCGTCGCTGGATGTGTTCCAAATGGAATGGTTGGCCGGGGTATCGGTCCGGGTCATAATGCTTTTGCTCACACGAAGGGTCCTGCCATGCGCCGCCGCACGCTCCTGAAAACGGCCTTAACCGCCCCGTTGGCCACCCCGGCATTGGCCCAGCCCAGCAGGACCGCGACGCTGAAGTTTATCCCGCAGGCCAACTTGACCTCGCTGGACCCGATTTGGACTACCGCCACGGTCACCAATAATCACGGCTATTACGTCTACGACACGCTTTACTCGGCCGGCCCAGACATGCGTCCCCGGCCGCAAATGGCGGCAGGACACGACGTTTCGGCCGATGGGCGGACATGGCGTATTCGACTGCGGGATAATCTGGTTTTCCACGACGGCACCCCAGTGCGCGCCACCGACTGCAACGCGAGCATACAGCGCTGGTGCAAGCGCGACGCGCTTGGCCAGATCATGGACGCCGTGGTGGAAAAGTGGGCAGCGCCCGACGACCGCACGATGGAAATAACACTCTCGCGGCCCTTCCCGATGCTGCTCGATGCACTGGCCAAGCCCGACGCCTCGATCCCATTCGTGATGCCGGAACGTATCGCCAAGACCGACCCGATGAAGGCGTTCACCGAGGTCGTCGGCTCCGGCCCCTATCGTTTCCTGCCCGACGAATACGTGTCCGGCGCCCGCGTCGCCTATGCGCGCCACGACGGCTACGTGCCGCGTTCGGAAAAGCCGGAATGGGCGACCGGCGGTAAGATCGCTTATTTGCCGCGCGTCGAGTGGAACGTCATTCCCGACCCTTCTACCGCCGCCGCCGCGATCCAGCGGGGGGAGGCCGATTGGTGGGAACGGCCCTTTAACGACCTGCTACCGGTGATGCTCAAGGACCCCGGCGTGACCAGCATCATCGCCGATCCATCCGGCCGTAACAGCATCTTGCGCTTCAACACGTTGCACCCGCCGTTCGACAATCCCAAGGTCCGGCGCGCTGTACTGGCTGCCGTCCGGCAGGAGGATTATATGCGCGCCGCTGTCGGCGACGATACCTCGTTATGGCGCACATGCCGGTCGGCATTCCCCTGCGGTACCCCATACGAGTCGGAAGCCCTGGGTATTCGCGCGATGGAGGGCGATATGGACAAGGCCCGCCGGCTCCTTGCTGAATCCGGCTACGCCGGCCAGCGTGTCGTTATCGTCAACCCTACCGATTTTCCGCTGATCGGCCCGCTCGGCCAAGTTACCGCCGATCTGCTGAAGAAGATGGGCATGAACGTCGAGCTGCAAGAATCCGACTGGGGCACCGTGGTGCAACGCCGTGCCTCGCGGGAGGCACCGGACAAAGGCGGTTGGAGCATTTTCCATACCACCGGATCGTCGTCGGGATGGGGCAATCCGGCGGTGGCGCAAGGGTTACGCGGGCAGGGCACGAAAGGCTGGTTCGGTTGGTGGCAAAGCGCGAAGCAGGAAGCCCTGGTGCAAGACTGGCTGGCCGCTGCGGGCGAAGCCGATCAGATCCGAATTGCGCGGGCCATCGGCGATCTGGCGATGGAAGAAGCGCCTACCATTCCGCTTGGACAATACTATATCCGGACCGTATTCCGCTCGAACCTGACGGGAATGCTGCAAGGCCCGTGCCCGGTGCCGTGGAATTTGCGGCGGGTGTGACGCGGGTTACCGGTCCGTCCGCCTCGCATCGTACCGAATGTCGATCATCGTTGTGAGGCCTTTCACCCACGGTTGCCAGCACGCCGCAGACCGAGCGTCCTTTTGCATCGATATGCTGGTGGGGCTGACGCGGTGCTAGGCCCGTGCGCTGCTTCTGCGACTCTGGGACGGGTCCTAGCGCGCGGGGGGGCCGTTCGCACTATACCGAGCGTCTAGGATGCATGCTTTCGCATCATTGTGCATCGATTGTATTTTCGGTTTTTGTACGCGCCTAATCGGTGGCGTTCGAGAGGGAACGAAACATGGAATCAACGGTCAAAGTCGCAGCGATCACGGGTGCGGGGAGCGGCATCGGGCGGGCAACCGCTTTGGCGCTCTATAAAGACGGTTTTTCGGTGGTGCTCGCCGGGCGCCGACAGCACATGCTGGAAGAAACCGCAGCACTCGCGGGCGCGCAGTCGCCTCGTACGATGGTGGTGCCGACCGATGTGTCCGATCCCGCCTCGATCGCGGCATTATTCGCAGCGATACAGAAAACCTATGGCCGTATCGACTTGCTGTTCAACAATGCGGGTATAACCACTCGGAATATTCCGATCGACGATCTGACATTGGAACAATGGTCGAATGTCGTGAACGTCAATCTGACGGGGTCGTTTCTGTGCGCGCAGCACGCATTCCGGATGATGAAGGCGCAGACACCGCGCGGCGGGCGCATCATTAACAATGGATCGGTATCGGCGCATGTGCCCCGGCGCAATTCCGTCCCTTATGCCGCGACTAAGCATGCGATGACGGGACTGACGCGAGCGCTTTCGCTGGATGGGCGAGAATTCGATATCGCCTGCGGCCAGATCGACATCGGCAACGCCGCCACGACCCGGAACGAGGACACGGCGCGCGGTCGCCTCCAGGCCAGCGGCAAGGTGGAAGCGGAAGCTCGTATCGACGTCGCCGACGTCGCGCGGGGTGTGTCCTACATGGCGAGCCTATCGTTGGACGCGAACGTCCAATTCATGACCGTCATGGCAACGAAGATGCCGTATATCGGGCGGGGTTAACCCCCGCTCGCGACATCCTTGAAGCGGCGAAGCAGGTCGATCTGTGCGTCGAGGCCTTCCAACTCGTAAACCGGGTACAGCATTGCGATGCTGGCCCCGAGGCGCCGCCACGCTGCGAGGTCGGCCGCCCAGCCGTCCTGATCGGGGCTGGACGCGCGCAGCCACGCTTCCAAACCGAACGTCGAGGGATCGCGGTTGTATTCTTTCAAATAGCCGCGCAGTTGCGCCAGCTTCGCCTCCCCCGTCGCGTCGGGGGCCATGATCGGCATCCAGCCGTCGCCCAGCCGAGCGGCGCGGCGGATGACGGCGTCGGACGAGCCCCCGAACCAGATGGGGATCGGGCGTTGGATGGGCGGTGGAACGATGTTGACGCTTTCCATATTGTGAAAGCGCCCTTTGAACGTCACTAAATCCTTCGTCCACAGCTGCCGCATTACCTCGATCTGCTCGGCTTGCATCGCGCCGCGCGTGTTCCAGGTCGCACCGAGGGATTCGTACTCGACATGGTTCCACCCCACGCCGATCCCCAGACGCATTCGCCCCCCGCTCAGGAGATCGATTTCGGCTGTCTGTTTGGCGACAAGGCCTGTTTGGCGCTGCGGCAGGATTAGCACCCCGCTGGTCAGTCCGACCTTCTTCGTTACCGCGGCGAGGAAGGCCATCGTGGTGAAGGTTTCGTGGAACGCGTCTTTCTCGGTGTAGGTCGGTTTCCAGTCGCCACGGGCGGTGGCGCCGAAGACGTGGTCGGGGACCTCGATATGGGCGTAACCGAGGTCCTCGGCCGCCTGCGCCCAGTCGCGGATTTTGGCTGGGTCGCTGCCGATGTGGCGGGTAGGGAAAAACGCGCTAAGTTCCACGATAGGCTCCTACGGCGTAATCATGTTGTAAACGCGGGCGGCAGTGCCGCTGTACAGCGCCGTCTTCTCCGCCGCCGAGGCGTTTTTCGTGATGATTTTGAACGCGTTCCATAGCTCGGTGTAGCCGGAGGATTGCTTGTCGGGCGGGAAATTGCTCTCGAACATGCAGCGATTCGGGCCGAAGGCTTCGATGCAATGTTCGATATAGGGACGCCATGCTTCGGCGAGATCTACCGAACCTGGCGGGATATCGCGCTCGTGGAAGTCGTAGCCGACCGACACCATGCCGAGGCCGCCCAATTTTACCGTCACGTTCGAGCACTTCGCCAAATCGGAGATATTCGTCCGCCAGGTTTTGAGGATTTCTTGTCTGTGGCCGTTATAGGGGCCGACGCCCAGGATGCCGCCCACATGGTTGAGGATGATCGAGGTGTCGGGGAATGACCGAGCAAGATCGATCGCGTCGGGCAGTTGCGGGTGGTACTGCCAGGATTCGAAGCTTAAGCCGAGCGGCGCGAGCTGGGCGAAACCTTCGCGGAATTTCGGGTCCATGACCTGATGCAGCGGTACTTTGCGGGATGCAAAGTTGCCGACCTCGGGATGCTCGTCGGTCGCGACGCCATGGCGCATGCCGCGCAATCGTCCGCCGGCCGCGACGATCTCGGCTTCCATCAGTTCGCGCACATTTGCTGCGCCCAGGGTCAAGTCGCCGCCGCCGACGATGACTTCGGCCACGCGGCAGGGGCCGAAGCCGCCGGATGCGCTCATGGCCGCGAGACCGGCGACGAACTCGATTTCGCCAAGTGCGGCCATGTGGCGCGGGCCGTCCTTGCGGTACATGGCGCGGCATTCGAGGAAGACTGTCGAGACGACGTTATGGCCCTGGCCGATATCGTTGAGGATGCCGGGCAACAAATATTCGCCGCGGCCGGGAGAGTGCCAGAAATGGTGGTGCGGATCGACGATAGGCAGGTCGGGTTCGATTGCTGCCTCGGTCGGGCGCTTGGCCAGCCACGCGGCGAGCGCTGCGTCGTCGCGCACATGCGAGCCCTGGTAGACCTGTTTGGATTCCGCAACTTGAGCCATGTCCGTTCCCTCCGTTCGTTCTTTACGATGCGCCATTATAGGACGGGAGGTGGCGCTCGGCGAGACGACGGCCCACATTAACAATTCTTTACCTTCCATTGGAACCGCGCTAACCCACTGATCTCTCTGGGGAGGATCCCGATGGCGGATGACAGCGACGACCATAAACCCGTGCGACCGGTCCTGTGGGCTAGGGCGTTGTTTGTTCTGCCCTTCGTCGCGATGCTGTGGGTGTCATCCTACAATAGGATCGAGCCAACGGTGGCCGGCATCCCGTTTTTCTATTGGTACCAGCTGCTGTGGATACTGATCGCGGCAGCGCTGATCGGTATCGTTTACCGGGTGGAGCGCTGAGCCATGCCCATTAACTCGACCGCATTGGTCGTCTTCGTCGCCCTTTTCGTATTGATCACGTTCCTGGGGTTCTTCGCCGGGCGGTGGCGCCGTGGCGATTTGAGCCAGTTGCACGAATGGGGCCTGGGCGGCCGGCGCTTCGGCACTATTGTCAGTTGGTTCCTGATCGGCGGCGACCTCTATACCGCCTATACCTTCATCGCGGTGCCGGCTTTGCTGTTCGGTGCCGGCGCGGTCGGGTTTTTCGCCGTGCCCTATACGGTGATGATTTATCCCTTGCTGTATTTGGTTTTTCCCCGGCTTTGGTCGGTTTCCCGTAAACATGGTTACGTTACCTCCGCCGATTTCGTGCGCGGTCGGTTCGGCAATCGCTGGCTCGCGCTGGTCGTGGCGCTGACCGGCATCGTCGCCACCATGCCGTATATCGCGCTGCAACTCGTCGGCATGCAGGTGGTCATCGGCGCGATGGGGATCGAGACATCGGGTTTCATCGGCGATCTGCCGCTGATTATCGCTTTCGTGGTGCTGGCGGCGTTCACCTATAGCTCCGGCTTGCGGGCGCCGGCGATGATCGCGGTGGTTAAGGATACGCTGATTTACATCGTGGTATTCGCTATTATCGTCGCCGTGCCGCTGCATCTGGGCGGGTTCGGACCGGTGTTCGCGGCGATTCCCAAGGCCAAGTTGCTGTTGGCACCGCCGCCCGAGGGATCGATGGGCAGCTTCGCCGCCTACGGTTCGTTGGCGCTGGGTTCTGCTTGCGCGTTGTTCCTGTATCCGCATTCGATTACTGGCATTTTGGCCTCGTCGAGCGGGCGAGTGGTGCGGCGTAACGCAGCCCTTTTGCCGGCTTACTCCCTATTGTTGGGTCTTTTGGCTCTGGTGGGTTTCATGGCGGTGGCAATCGGCGTGGCCAGCATGCCGGAGATGGCGGACGGGTTTAAGCGTTATTCCAATAACTTTTCGGTCCCCGCGTTGATCATCGCGATGTTCCCGAGCTGGTTCGTGGGCGTGGCGTTCGCGGCCATCGCGATCGGGGCGCTGGTGCCGGCGGCGATCATGTCGATCGCCACCGCCAACACATACACCCGTAACATCTACAAGGAGTTCCTGAATCCAGGCTGCACCGACGCGCAGGAAAGCCAAATGGCCAAAATCGTGTCGCTGGTTATCAAAGGCGGTGCGCTGGTGTTCATCTTCTTCGTGCCCCTGCAATACGCGTTATGGTTGCAATTGCTGGGCGGTGTGTGGATGATCCAGACTGTGCCGTCGGTGATTCTGGGGCTTTACACGCGGTTTTTCAACGGTTGGGCGCTGGTGCTGGGCTGGGTGAGCGGGTTCGGCGTGGGGACGTGGTTGGTGATCCAGAACAATTTTGCTCCGGTTTATCCGTTCCACATGTTCGGCCTTACGGTGCCCTGCTACATTGCGTTGGCCACGCTGCTGCTGAATTTGGTGGTGACGACCGTGTTGTCGGCCGTGCTGAATGCGGTCGCGTCCGACCGGCATGCCGACGCGACGGTTGCGGCCGACTACGTCTGACGACTGAGGAGCCAGTCACGGAGGGCGTCCGGCAGCGGTGTCGGGCGCCCTTCTTCGTTCAGGCAAACGCTGCGGGTCAATGCCAACGCGTTGAGGCCTTGGTCGTCGTAGATGCCGTAGCCGAGGGTGAAGGACGTGCGCCCGATTTGGATCGGTGCGGTCTCGGTCCTGACGGTAGCGGGATACAGGATCGCGCGGCGATACTGGATCGACAGCGCGCCAACGGCCCAGCCCAACGTCTCCGGCAGCTTTAGCTCTCGGTTGAGGAAGCGGCGGAGCGCGAGGCGGCATTCCTCCAAATATGTCAGGTATTTGGCGTGGTTGACGTGCCGATTGGGGTCCAGGTCCTCGTACCGGACGGCGGACTGGACGGCGAAACGGGCGGGGTCTTGCGTCTGAAAAGGGGCGAGCTCGGTCATACGGCCGAGGTTATACACAGCCCGGCGCAGGCGGCGAAGGCGGGGTAGATTTGAGTGGCATCGTCCGATGTGGGTCCGTTGTGCCACTATCGAACGGCAGTCTGACTCGAAACAAATTCTGGAGCGACCTCCGTGTTAGCCCACCAACATTCCTCCCACAGCCTCCGCCACTCGTATTCCATCCACTCCGGCCGACAGGATTCCCCCCGCATACCCGGCCCCCTCTCCAGCCGGGAATAATCCGGGCGTATTCAAACTCTCTAGCCCCGCTCCTCGCGTGATTCGAACCGGTGCGGAGGTCCGAGTCTCCACTCCCGTCAGCACTGCGTCGTCCATTGCGAATCCCGGGATTTGCCGCGCGAACACTGGCAGTGCCTCTCGGATCGCGGCAATCGCGTAATCCGGCAGGCTCTCGGACAAATCGCAGGGCCGCACTCCAGGCTTATACGACGGCATCACCGATCGGAAATCGACGGACGCTCGCCTTGCCAGGAAATCCCCCACCCGTTGCCCCGGCGCGCGGTAATCTCCGCCGCCCGCGACGAATGCGCGACGTTCCCAAAACCGCTGGAATTCCACGCCCGCCAGCACATCGCCGGGGTAATCCTCGGGACCGATCCCGACCACGATCCCCGCATTGGCATTGAATTCCGCGCGCGAGTATTGGCTCATGCCATTGGTGGCCACACAGCCTTCCTCGGATGTGGCGGCGACCACCCGCCCGCCGGGGCACATGCAGAAACTGTAGACGGATCGTCCGTTCGATGCGTGATGGACCAGCTTGTAGTCCGCCGCGCCCAGCAGCGGATGCCCCGCGAACGCCCCAAACCGGGCGGCGTCTATGACGGCCTGAGGATGTTCGATCCGGAACCCGATGGAAAACGGTTTCGGGTCCAGATGTACCCTCAACCGCAGCAGCATCCCGAACGTATCCCTGGCGGAGTGCCCGATCGCCAGGACCACTGCCGGGGTATCGATAACCGACCCGTCCGCCAGTACGACCCCGCGCACGGCGCGATCCGGGTTGAGTAGAATATCCTCGACCCGCGCCCCGAACCGGTATTCCCCGCCGAGTGCTTCGATACGCGCCCGAATGCCTTCCACGACGGTCACCAGCCGGAACGTGCCGATATGCGGCTTGCTGACATAAAGGATTTCTTCCGGCGCGCCGGCCTCCACGAACGCGGTCATGACCTTTCGGCCCAAATGCCGCTTGTCCTGGATGCCGCTATACAGTTTCCCGTCGGAGAACGTGCCGGCCCCGCCTTCGCCGAACTGGACGTTGCTTTCCGGGGTTAAAATGGACTTGCGCCAGAGTGCCCAGGTGTCCTTGGTCCGCTCCCGCACAATCGTGCCGCGTTCCAGTACGATGGGTCGGAAGCCCATTTCCGCCAATGTCAGCGCCGCCATCAAGCCGCACGGCCCCGCCCCGATTACCACTGGCCGCGGCCCCACGCCCGGCCGCGCTCGGAATGGCGGCACGTATGTCGTGTCCGGTGCTTCCGGCACACCCGCCGGTATCGCGATGCCCTCGGCCACCGTCGCATCCAGAGTGTAGACCAAATGGATGTCCCGCTTCCGCCGCGCGTCGTAGCCGCGCCGTGCGACATGGACCTCCAGAACCGCGTCCAGCGGCACGCCCAGCCGTTCGGCGGCCGCAGCGCGTAGCGCGTCCGGTTCGTGGTCCAACGGCAGCTTCAGTTCGGTCAGGCGCAACATACGGCGATAAATCCAGGGGGGAGACGCACACGCCGCGTTGCATCATAAGGCACCGGCCACCGCAACCGGGAACTGCATGCAAGACTGGAAGACCCTGCTCGCCACCCCGCGCTTCCGAGCGCTGTGGCTGGCGCTGGTCTGTAATAATATGGGGAGTTGGTGCGTCATGGCCGCGCTACCCATCCTGGTAGCCGAGCGGTTCGGGGCGGGCACCGAACTGGTCTTGAGTCTGGGGTTGCGGATTTTGCCGAAAATCTTGCTGGCTCCGATCTCCGGCGGGTTGCTGCGCCGTTTCGGCGCGAACCGTGTCGGCGGCTGTGCCTTGGTGACCGGGGGTGTGCTGACCGCGATTCTGCCATGGTGCCACGATTTCCTACTCTTGCAGATCGCGATCGGCAGTATTGGCACGCTGGACGTATTCGTAAGCCCCTCTTTGCTGTCGATGCGCGGCCCGGCGACCCCGCCCGGCCTTTCGATGGCGGCGAACACCTTGTGTTCGGTGGCCGATCGTCTGGCCAAAATCGTCGGCCCGATCCTCGGCGGCATTGCGGTCCTCGGCGGTTTCGAACCAGCCTTTTTAGTCTTCGGGGCGACAATCGTCGCTGCTGCTTTCCCCGTTGCCCGCATGACGTCGGTGCGTGAGACATCCTCGGATCGGCAAGCCTTCCTCGCCTCGCCCATGGAATTCGTCGCGATGCTCCGCGCCGATCGCATCTTGACCGGCCTGTTGATCGTCGCCGTCACTTATATGGTGATGCTTGGTGGCCTGCGGCCCTTTCTGTTTTGGGCGAATCGGGAATGGTACGGTGCTTCCGATGCCGCTTGGACCGGGTTGCTATCCGCTCAGGGCATCGGCGCCCTGATCGGCGCGCTGCTCGCCGGCTTGCTCGGCCGCTGGCTGCAACGCCTCATGTCCGCTTACACGCTGACGCTGGTCACAGGCATTCTAGAGGGCGTGCTCCATCTCGCGGTGCTCGGGGTGGCGGGCGCGTCCCAGGCTATGTTCGTTCTTGCCTTGGCGAGCATTCCGGAAATCCTGTCCACCGCGACCTGGTTTACTGCCATGCAGGAACGTCTGCGCCCGCAGCAACAGGCGGTGTTCTACTCGTTCGCCATGCCGATCTGGGATTGTGCCTACGCGGGGGGCGTGATGTCGGCGGGGCTGCGGGCAAACGGGCTGCTGTCGCTGTCGGCGTTTTGGGCGCTGGTGTCGTTGAGCGCGACCCTGCCGCTGATTCCGCTGCTGGCGGCGCATGGGTGGAAAGTCGCGCGTCGGTAATTTGTAATATTGATTTCGAGGCAAAAAGCAGCCTCGCGGTTTTGTGATCTTTCGTGTGCTCGGACGTCGGCCGCGCCGTTTTGCGGACCCGGCAACGCCCGCCGATATGTGAATGAAAATAACGAATAATATCGGTCGTTCCAAATAAAAAGATAACGTGGAACGACCCCCATAGCCTCCGGCTCCTCCGGCGGTCTAAGTCTCACTAAAGAATCGCGCGCACAAAAAATACAATAATTAAAACACTCCGATGAAGAATCTAAAAAATATGCGTTAATTCAATGATTTGACAATCTCATAATAGACACAAAATTGCGCCGCTCGACGTCGCTAAGCCGGGAGCGACCGATTTATTCCCGCCTCGTGAAAAAAATTAGCATGGAACAAATACGACGAGTGGCCCGTCTGGCCCTTCGACGATGCCGGCCCGTTAGAAAATGTCAGATTGACGCAGGGCGGTGTCCAACCGAAATCGAAGGAAGCAGAACTTATGTCAGGCACCACCGACCCCAACGCGAACACCCTGGCCAATCTCGCCGCCGGTCTGTTCGTTACCGGCCCAGCGACCGGCGTTACGGTTCTGGAAGACGGCGCCGGCGGCGTTTTCGGCCGAGACGCCTTGCTGGCCAACGCCTTCGACGGCGATCCCAGCGCCGTGCTGGAAATTCAGGTCGACAGCGCGGGTTTGCCTCCAGGTGTCGTCTACAATCACGTGCCGGGTTTCACGACGGTTTCGACTGTTAGCTACTACGGTTTTTCGCAGATTATCTCCGTTCCGACGGTCGATACGCTGACGCTCGATCCATCCAATGCAGCCTATCGGAGCCTCGCGGCAGGGGAGGAGATGGATGTCGTTGCGAATTACATCGTTTCCGATGGTACGAATGCGGTGCAAGCGCAGGCTATTTTCCATGTGATCGGTACCAATGACGCACCCGTCGTCTCCGGGCCTGTGGTCGGGGCAGCATTGGAAAACGATGCACCCGTAACGATCGGGGCGTTCGGCAACGCCAACGATGCCGACCATGGTGCGGTGCTGACCGTCGTTGCCGCCCCGCCGCTGGGTGTCGAGGTCGAGAATTTCATCAACGCCGCCGGCGTGGCCGAGGGCGTTGCCCCAGCGCCGTCGCCGATTCTGGCCTTCGATCCGGCTGGGCTGCCGGCGGGCGTGCACTTCGATGCCGCTACGAACAGCTTCTCTTTCGATCCCTCGGACGCCGCCTATCGGGGCTTGACTCGCGGTCAGACCGCCACGATCGCGGTTAATTACGGAGTGTCGGACGGCACCGTCGCGACCGCGGCATCGATTGTCTTCACCATCACCGGCATGAACCACGCGCCCACGGTCTCTGGGCCGGTCAATGGCGGCCCGGTGTATGAGGGCAGTGGCCTCGCGACCTATAATTTGCCGACGCTATTAAGCACAACGTCCGACGCGGACCCCAACGACAAGCTGAGCGTTACGATCGATCCCAACGATCTCCCGGAAGGCGTTTCATTCTTATCGACCGCCGAGCAGATTATTCCGGGTCATACGATTCCAGGGTTTATAATCCCGGCGCATCCGTTCACGGGCGGCGGTTGGAAAGGCTATATCGTGCCGGAACAGGTGGTACCGGACGTCGTGGTGCCCGATAAGATTCTTCCAGCCACGACCGATCTGTCGCTCGATACCTCCGGTGCTCGGTTCGATAGCCTGGCCGAGGGCGAAACGCGCGATATCGTCGTGCACTACAAAGTCGGCGACGGCCTTGCGTCGGTGGATGCCGAAGCGGTGTTCACCGTGACAGGCACGAACGACGCGCCAGTGGTGGGCGGAGCCGTCGCGGTCGCCGCGGACGAGGACGCCGGCCCGGTCACGATCGGTGCATTCGCCAACGCTTACGACGTGGATCATGGCGCTGTTCTGTCGATCGTTGCCGCGCCGGGGGCGGTCGCTTTGCCGACACCAGGCAGTATCTTCGGTGGCGACGCCGAGATCGAGGCGGAGCTTGAAGCTGCGACGGCGGCAGCCGGTGCAGCGGCGGTATCGACGCCCTTCGATCCCGCGACGCTGCCGGCCGGCGTGACCTTCGACGCCGCGACCGCCAGCTTCACCCTCGACCCGTCTAATGCCGCGTTCCAGTCTTTGGCGGCGGGCGAGACGCAAACGATTACCGTGAACTACGGTGTGTCCGACGGCACGGTCGCCACGGCGGCCTCGGTTGTTTTCACAGTGACCGGGACCAACGATGCGCCGACTGTGTCGGGTTCGGTATCGGGCCTGTTCCTGAACGACGGCGCCGCTGCTGGGTCTTACGATCTGCCAACTTTGTTGAGTGTCGCGCACGATGTCGACCATGGCGCCCAGCTGACGGTTTCGCTCGATCCGAACGATCTGCCGGCGGGTGTTTCCTATGTGCAAACCCCGGAGCAGGTTATCCCCGGGCATATCGTTCCTGCACATATCATTCAGGCCGGTCCGCGAGCGACGCCATGGGGCAATTACGTGTATCCCACGACTTTCGTCCCTGCCGTCGTGGTGCCGGACCAAATCGTGCCTGCGACGACGACGCTTACACTCGATCCATCCAATGCGGCTTATAAGAGCTTGGCGCAGGGCGAAGAATTGGACGTCGTTGTCCATTATCGGGTCGGCGATGGCACCGCCACGGTCGATGCGCAGGCGATCTTCACGGTGAACGGTCTCGACGATGCGCCCGTCATCGCCGGTCCGGTAACGGCCGATGCGGCCGAGGATGGCGCAGTTGTAACGGTGAACGGACTGACCAACGCATCCGACGTGGACCACGGTGCGGTTCTGAAAATTGTCGCGGCGCCGCAAATCGGCACGGCCTCCGCCGGTCCGGATGGCACAGCCGAGGACGAGTTCCTTGCCACCGTGGCCGGGATGGATGTTGCCAATCCGCCCTTCGATCCTGCGACGCTGCCGGCCGGCGTGACCTTCGACGCCGCGACTGCCAGCTTCACCCTCGATCCGTCCGATGCCGCTTTCCAGTCACTGGCTCAGGGGCAAAGCACAATCGTAACGGTGAACTACGGTGTCAGCGACGGCATCGTCGCGACCGCAGCTTCGGTGGTCTTCACAGTGACCGGCACCAACGACGCGCCGGTCGTGTCCGGGCCTGTCACAGCACCTTACAGCCCGCCCTCGGCGGCGGGGGAGGTGTTGGGTACACCGAACGTTTCGCCCGACCTATACAATCGTGCGACGCTGCTTTCCACCGCTACCGACGCCGATGCCGATGCGCACCTCGCGATATCGGTCGATACGACGCAATTGCCGGCTGGGGTAAGCTACGTTCACGCAGATGCCTATTCCTACGATACATTGGTCGATTTCTTCTGGTATGGCATCCATACTTGGATCCCGACCACGATTTCGGTGCCCGAAGTCGATACGTTCGCCATGGATGAAACCAATCCGGCCTACGCCAGTCTTGCGCAGGGCGAAGTCTTGGACGTGACCGTGAACTTCGGCGTGACGGACGGTATAGCCACCACGGCGGCACAGGCAATTTTCCACGTTACCGGAGTCAACGACGCACCGGTTGTTTCAGGTCCGGTCGCGGCTATCGCGACCGAGGATGGCGCATCCGTTACTGTTAACGGGTTGGCCAACACGACCGATGTCGACCACGGAAGCGTGCTGTCCGTCGTTGCCGCGCCTGTCGAGGCCCCTGCCGACAAAGGTCTCGGTAGCCCTGACGACCTGCTCGCCACGATGTCACTTGCGATCCAGCCCCTCGACCCCGCCACGCTTCCGGCCGGGGTTACCTTCGACGCCGCGAGCAACAGTTTTACCCTCGATCCCTCGAATGCCGCCTACCAGTACCTGGCGCAAGGCCAGACTGCGTCCGTAACGGTGAACTACGGAGTCAGCGACGGCATCGTCGCGACCGCGGCTTCGGCGGTCTTCACCGTGACCGGCACCAACGACGTTCCCGTCGTGACCGGCCCTGCCACGGGGGTAGCGGTGCATCAGGACGGTTCGGCCGGCGTCTTCAACCACGCGATGCTGGTGGCCCATGCCTCCGACGTCGATCTCGCCGACAAGCTCGACGTGCAGATTGTCGATGCCGATCTGCCAGCCGGCGTCGTCTACCACCACACGCCGGGCTACACGACGAGCGTCGGGATAAGCACCACCTATTACGGTGCCGTCACCTCCTACGTGGACGTGCAGGTCGCGCCGGTCGACACTCTGACGATCGAACCCGGCAACGCCGCCTATCGGAGCCTCGCCGAAGGGGAGGAACTGGATGTCGTCGTGAACTACAATATCACCGATGGGATCGCTTCGGTGGCGACCCAGGCGATCTTCCAGGTCATCGGCATCAACGATGCCCCGATCGTGGCCGGTGCGCTAACGGCAGCCGCGACCGAGGACGGTGCCGCTGTCGTCGTAAATGGCCTGACCAACGCGACCGACATCGATCGTGGCGCCGTGCTCCGCGTGGTCGCGGCGCCACCGCCGGCCTCGGCGGTCGAGGCCAACGTCAGCGCGGCCGGCATCAACGAAATCGCGACCGTGCCGCCGCCGATCCTGCCGTTCGATGCCGCCACGTTGCCGGCCGGCGTGACATTCGACGCGGCGACCGATAGCTTCGCCATCGACCCCGCCAACGCTGTCTTTCAGTCCCTGGGCCAAGGTCAGACCCGGACTGTTACGGTGAATTACGGGGTTTCCGACGGCATGGCGAATACCGCCGCATCGGTGAGCTTCACGGTGACCGGCACCAACGATGCGCCGATCGTGTCCGGCCCGCTATCGGTCGCGGTCACGGCGGTCGCGGCCGGTGCGACACCCACAGCGACGGTCTCGACCCTGGTGACCTCGGATGGGCATGGCAGCATCCACGACGCACTTTCGGTCCAGGCCGAAGCCTCCGCCGCGTCGCTAGGTTTGACCGCCGCGCAGATATCCAACTCGATCGACATGCTGGCCAACGCGTCGGACGTCGATAGCGGCGATGTGCTATCGATCGTTGGGATGGGGCCGCTACCGGCCGGGGTGTCCCACGTTCAAACCCCAGGCTACTACACGCCTTCGACGGTCTACTACGGCGCGCCGATCTACCATCCCGGCTTCGATCTGCTGACCATCGATCCGTCCAACCCGGCCTTCCGTTCGCTGGCAGCGGGGGAGACCCAGACCGTCGTGGTGAATTACGGCATCACCGACGGGCGTACGACGACGGCAGCCTCGGCATCCTTCACCGTCACCGGGGTCAACGACGCACCGACCGTGCCGAATCCGATGGCCACGACGACCGAGGACGGCGTCAGGGCCTCGATCGCCCTGATGTCCACGGCGAGCGACCCGGATCGTGGTTCGGTCGTCACCCTCGCCAGCGTCGATAGCATTCTGCCGGCTGGGATTACCTACGATGCAGCGACCCAGACCGTCAGCCTCGATCCCACCAACGCCGCGTTCCAGTCGCTGGGGCAGGGGCAGATCGGGACCTACGCGGTGAATTTCAGCGTGTCCGACGGGCAGTTGGCGACACCGTCCAGCGCGATCTTTACCGTGATAGGGGTCAACGACGCCCCGATCGTCGTCGCCCCCATGCTGGGAACTGCGAACGAGGATGGTGCGATCGCCAACATCGACCCCATCCTGAGCGTGACCGACGTCGATAGCCCGAATCCGACGGTCGTCGGCTTGCCCGCGACCTTACCGGCCGGGGTGAGCTTCAATGCCGGGTCGCAAAAATTCTTTCTCGATCCTACCAACGCTGCCTACCAGTCGCTGTCGTTGAACGAGACAAAAACCGTCAGCATCGCGTTCGGTATTTCCGACGGTTACGCGACCGTTCCGGCTACCGCAGTTTTCACGGTGACCGGCAAGAACGACGTGCCGGTTGTGTCGGGCGTCGTGACGGGTGGATCGGTCACGGGACAATCTGCGCCACTGACGCTGAATCTGCTGGCGAAAGCGACGGATATCGACCACCTCGATGTCTTGTCGGTCAGCCAGTCCGGCGGCAACAAAGTGACGGCAACGGTGTCGTCGGGCACTTGGACCGCGCCGGTCGCATTCACGGTCACGAACAACCAACTGGAGATCGATCCGAACCAGTTCGCCAAGCTGGCGTTGGGCAGTTCGGTCGGATTGACTTTCAACTACCAAGTCACCGACGGGAACGCCGGAGGGTCGGTCGCGGCTAGCGCCAATCTCGCCATCCAGGGCACCTACGTGCCGCCGGCCCCGCCGACCGGGGTCTCGGTGGCGCCTTTGCCCGGCCAGGTGGCAAAAGCGCAAGGTGGCAGCGCGATTACCGCCAAAACACCGATCGCGACCTTCGCCCAGGTCGGTGGGCCGGCAGCCGATGCCTACAGCTTCGCGCTGAGCGGCACCGGCGCGGGCTCGGCGTTCACCCTCGCGACCACGGCCAATGTCGCTACTCTGTCGTCGGGTAGTTCGGGTGCGGCCGGCGCGGCGGGCGGTCGGCTTTACGCGCTGAACGTCACCGCGACGGACACAACGACCGGTCTTTCGGCGCCCGCGTCTGCGGTCGATGTCGTGGTGGGCCTGGGCAAGGGGAGCAACACCGTCAACCTCGCCGCCATTTCCGGCATCGCGCCGGCCGCCCCGACCTTTATCTACGATCTGGGCGGGGCCGATGTCATCGATGCTGCGGGCATGACCGGGAAACTATATTTCAGCAGCGGGCAAGGCGCCGACACGATGACCGGCGGCAGCGGGCCGAACGATTATCTGTATGGGTCCGCGAACGATTCCTCGCAGACGGCAATGGATATCATTACCAACTTCCATGCGGCGTCGGACATGCTCGATTTCACCGGGTTGGGCGGCAAAACGTTGTCGGTTGGGGCGCTGGCGCCCAACGCGACGACCGTGGCCGGTAACGCCATCGGTTGGCAGACCAGTGGCGGCAACACGTTCGTCTACGTCAACACCGGCGGTAACAGCGCGGCGCTGTCGGCGGCGGCGATGAAGATCGAGTTGATGGGCGCGGTGCCGCTCACGGCGGCGAATATCGCGCATCTGTAATTGCTGCGTCTCGGCATGGAAACGCATGCGCGGGCCTATTCCGTGCATGCGTTTATGCTGTATTGGCCACCGTCGAGAAGGGTGTCCACCAAGGCGTCGATCGTCTTAGCGATGCCGGTTTCGGTCAATGCGGCCCGGATCAGACCGCGCGCCCGCTGGAATTTCACCGTTTCCGGCAAGACGTATTGCGCGGTGCAGGCTTCGGCATTCGCGGCGGCGGCAGCGACAATTTCAGGGCCAGCGCGCCGTCGTTCAACTCGAGCACTGCCCATTTGCGGCCGTCCGAGCGGATGCCGACGAAGCGTTCCCGTTCCTCTCGCTCGCGGTCGGCGAGGTATTCGGGCACCCGCCGCTCGAATTCCAACGCGTCGAGGGCAACCCCGAATTCCGACACCGACAACTGACGGACGCTGGCCTGTACCTCGTCGTGTCCGGTTCGCCCGGCGGTTTCAATCGTTCGCTAGGCACCGCACATTGACTTCCAGCCCCCGCTCCCCTACGCCGCCGCCCTTCCCAAACGGACCCCCACCCTATGTCCCGCCGCAAACCAAAGGGTCGCCCGATCGACGGGTGGCTGATTGTCGACAAGCCGCCGGGCATGACCAGCACCGATGTGGTCAACCGGGTCAAACGCATCTTCGATGCGCAGAAAGCCGGTCACGGGGGCACCCTCGACCCGTTGGCGACCGGCGTGCTGCCGATCGCGTTCGGCGCTGCAACCAAAACCGTGCCTTACGTCATGGATGGCACCAAGCTCTATCGCTTCACCCTGAAGTTGGGCGATGGGCGAGATACCGACGACGCCGATGGAGACACCGTCGAGACGTCCGATGTGCGCCCCACGGACCACGAAATTCGCGCTGCGCTACCGGCTTTCCGGGGGGAGATTATGCAGATCCCGCCGGTCTACTCCGCCATCAAAGTCGCCGGCGAGCGCGCCTACGACATGGCTCGGGAAGGCCGCGCCCCCGTGCTGGAAGCGCGCCCGGCGCGGGTCGATCGGTTCGAACTGATCGAGCGGCCCGATGTCGATACCGCGATCTTCGAGGTCGCGTCGGGCAAAGGCGTGTATATGCGCAGCCTCGCGCGCGATTTGGCGAAGGCGTGCGGGACAGTTGGGCACGTCGCAGCCCTGCGGCGTCTGCGTGTCGGACCTTTCCTGGAAGCCGCTTCGATTCCGCTGGACAAACTGCACGATGCGGAGGATACCGCGCCAGCTTCCCCGGACCTTCTGCTTCCGGTCGCGACCGCGCTGGCCGACATCCCGGCGCTGGCCTTGACGGAATCGGAGGCCGCCGACCTAAGGCACGGTCAGGCCATAAGCCTGGTAGCGTTGATGGGACGGATTCCTGGCAACGCCGACCCGAATGGCGGGTTGGTGCGGGCCATGGCGGGGGGCCGCGTGATCGGGTTAGCCCGTCTGGAAGACGGCCTGATGAAGCCCGAGCGGGTGCTGTAAAGCGCCTATCCCGCGTTTCCTTCAATCCTCAACAATGGAGTTTTCACGATGTCGATTACGGCGGAGCGCCGCACGGTGCTCATTGGCGACTACAAAACCAGCCAGGACGATACCGGTAGCCCGGAAGTGCAGGTAGCCCTGCTGTCCGAACGCATCACTAACCTGACCGAACATCTGAAGACGCACGCGAAGGATTTCCACTCGCGTCGCGGCCTGCTGATGCTGGTTGGCCGCCGTCGGCGGTTGCTGGACTATCTCAAAGGCAAGAGCCACGACCGCTACACCGCGCTGATTGGCCGCCTCGGCCTGCGTCGGTAATCGCTTACACCGTCATGGCCGGGCGCGACCCGGCCATTTCCCGCAAGGGGGCAATGGCGGTTAAGGCAAACCGAGAGATGACATAAGCGCGGCCGTTCCCATATAGGAGTGGCAGCAACCGAATACCCCCCGAGTCGTCGTGATTCGGGGTAACGCCGCGAACAACGGCGGAGCGTCAGACCAGCCGAACCGGCACGCCCCCGAAGGGAGCGGGAACCGCGACGGCGTTTCCGGCCACATGGCACGCGGGCGCGCGACCTTCGTAGGGGCGTGGCCGCACTCCTGGTGACCCGAGACGCCGCCTCCCGTCCGCCAAGGGAACGATCGGATCGTCCGGCTTGTGGTCCGCACTGCAGCGCATCCAAAGGACGAAAGCATGTTCAACTACTTCCGCAAGGAAATCGAATGGGGCGGCCGCAAGCTAGTCCTGGAAACCGGTAAGATCGCCCGTCAAGCCGACGGCGCCGTGATGGTCAGCTATGGCGAGACCATTGTTTTGTGCACCGCCGTTGGCGTCAAAACCGCCAAGCCGGGTCAAGATTTCTTCCCGCTGACCGTCAATTATCAAGAAAAGGCCTTCGCGGCCGGCAAAATCCCCGGTGGCTTCTTCAAGCGCGAGGGGCGCCCGAATGAGGCCGAGGTGCTGAAAAGCCGCCTGATCGACCGCCCGATCCGCCCGTTATTCCCCGAGGGCTTCCGCAACGAAGTGCAGATCGTCGCCACCGTGCTGTCGCACGACATGGAAAACGATCCCGATGTCGTCGCGATGATCGGCTGCTCGGCTGCGCTGACCTTGTCCGGCATTCCCTTCTTCGGCCCGGTCGCGGCCGCCCGTGTCGGCTACGAGAACGGCGCATTCGTGTTGAACCCGACCATGGCGGCCGCAAAGGCCGGCGTGCTCGAACTGGTCGTCGCCGGCACCCAAGAAGGCGTGCTGATGGTCGAATCCGAAGCCAAAGAGCTGCCGGAAGACGTGATGCTCGGCGCCGTGGCCTTCGGTCATGCGTCGTTCCAGCCGGTGATCCAAGCGATTATCGAGCTCGCCGAACACGCCGCCAAAGAGCCCTGGGCGCTGACCGAAAAGCCCGAGGCCGAAATCGCGCTCGCCGCCCGTGCCGATGCCGTTGCCCGTGCATCCCTGGCCGAAGCGTATCAAGAGCGCGTTAAGCAAGCCCGCTACAGCAAGGTCGGCGCTGCCAAGAAAGCAGCGGTTGCCGCGCTGACCGCAGAAGGGCTGGACGTTTCCAAAGCCGGCGCCATTCTGCACGATCTGGAAGCCGATGTTGTCCGCAACGCCATTCTGGATACCGGCATCCGCATCGACGGCCGAGACACCCGCACCGTTCGTCCGATCGTGGCCGAAGTCGGCATTTTGCCGCGCGCCCACGGCTCGTCGCTGTTTACGCGCGGCGAAACCCAGGCATTCTGCGTCGCCACTTTGGGCACCGGTTCGGATGAGCAAGTTATCGATGCGCTGGAAGGCGAGTATCGCGAGCGCTTCATGCTGCATTACAACTTCCCTCCGTATTCGGTCGGGGAAGCCGGCCGTATGGGTTCGCCCGGTCGTCGGGAAGTAGGGCATGGCAAGCTGGCATGGCGCGCCATCCACCCGCTGCTGCCCGAGAAGGATAAGTTCCCGTACACCATGCGTGTAGTGTCCGAGATCACGGAATCCAACGGCTCGTCGTCCATGGCAACCGTTTGCGGCACCTCGCTGGCGCTGATGGATGCCGGCGTCCCCTTGATCCGCCCAGTGGCCGGTATCGCCATGGGCCTGATCAAAGAGGAAAAAGGCTTCGCCGTGTTGTCCGATATCCTCGGCGACGAGGATCACCTTGGCGACATGGACTTCAAGGTGGCCGGCACCGAAATGGGTGTCACCAGTTTGCAGATGGATATCAAGATCACGTCCATCACCTTCGATATCATGAAGATCGCGCTGGATCAGGCGAAAGACGGTCGTCTGCATATCCTGGGCGAGATGTCGAAGGCGCTGACCGGCGCACGCGGCGATGTGGCGACCACCGCGCCACGCATCACCACGATCCAGGTGCCGAAGGAGAAAATCCGCGAAGTCATCGGCACCGGCGGCAAAGTGATCCGCGAGATCGTCGAGCAGACCGGTTGCAAGATCGACATCAACGACGATGGCACGATCAAGATCGCGGCGACCGATATCGCCCAGGCGCAAGCGGCAATCGACAAGATTCGCGGCATCGTAGCGGAACCCGAGATCGGCGTGATCTACACCGGCAAAGTGGTGAAAACCGCCGAGTTCGGGGCGTTCGTGAACTTCCTTGGCGCCAAAGATGGGCTGGTCCATATTAGCGAGTTGCAGCAAGGTCGGGTGAACAAGACCTCCGACGTCGTCAAAGATGGCGATATGGTGAAGGTCAAGGTCATTGGCTTCGACGATCGCGGCAAGGTGAAGTTGTCGATGCGGGTGGTCGATCAGGCGACTGGGGTGGACATCACCGAACAGGTCGGCGCGAAGCCGGCACGCGGCGATAGCGATCGGCCGGAGCGTGGCGATCGTCCCGAACGCGGAGAGCGGTTCAATCGCGATCGGGGCGAACGCCGGGAACGCGCGCCGATGGCGCCCGACGCCGAGCAGCCGTGACCGTCATCTGAAACACAGCGGCGCTGTCATCGGTTGAGTATCCGACGACAGCGCCGTATCGGTGTGTCTACAGCACCGTCAAGCTGCGGCTTGGCAAGGATACGGGGCCATGCAAGCGATTAACGCGATCAGAATGGGTGGCGGCGACGTTCTTCCGCTCGTCGAAGGCGGTAAGGGCGTCGCGATTTCGAACGGAATTACGGCTGGCCACTGGGCGGCGGCGGGCGGGGTCGGCACGATCAGCGCGGTCAATGCCGACAGCTACGATGCGGACGGCAATCCCATCCCGCAGATTTACCATAGCCGCACCCGGCGGGAGCGGCATGAGGAACTCATCGACTACGCTATCAAGGGCGGGCTCGCGCAGGCCCAGCGAGCGTGGGATATCACCGGCGGCAAAGGCCGGATTCACGTCAACATCCTGTGGGAGATGGGCGGTGCCGAGCGCATCGTCGATGCATTGCTGACGCAGGCAAAAGGCTTGATCCACGGCGTGACCTGCGGCGCCGGCATGCCGTATCGCCTGTCGGAAATTGCCACCAAATTCAACGTGCCGTACTATCCCATTATATCGTCGGCACGGGCGTTCAACGCTTTGTGGCGGCGGTCTTACTCCAAAGCCGCCGGGCTACTGGGCGGTGTGGTATACGAGGACCCATGGCTGGCCGGCGGTCACAACGGGCTGTCTAACAGCGAAGACCCCAACAAGCCGGAAGACCCTTATCCCCGTGTCAAGGCTCTGCGCGACCAGATGCGCGTCTACGGCTTGAACGACACGCCGATCATCATGGCGGGCGGCGTCTGGTGGCTGGAAGAATGGGCGCACTGGATCGGCAACCCCGAACTCGGTCCGATCGCGTTCCAGTTCGGCACCCGCCCGCTGCTAACGCAGGAAAGCCCCATCGGCGATGTGTGGAAAAAGAAGCTCCTGACGCTGAAAGAGGGCGATGTCTTCTTGAACCGCTTCAGCCCCACGGGCTTCTATTCCAGCGCTATCAACAACGGTTTCATCCGGGAATTGCGCGACCGCTCCGACCGGCAAATTGCCTATTCGACCGAAGCGGTCGGCGAACATGCGGCCGAATACGGCGTCGGACCGCGCAAACGCATCGTCTATGTTGCCCCCGCCGATCGGGACCGCGCTCTGGCATGGGAAGCCCAGGGCTTCACCGATACGTTGCGCACACCGGACAACACCTTGGTGTTTGTCACGCCCGATAAGGCGCGGGAAATCGTCAAGGATCAGGCCGACTGCATGGGCTGCCTGAGCACTTGCCGCTTCTCCAACTGGTCGCAGCACGAGGCCGATTTCAGTACTGGCAAGCGCGCCGATCCCCGCAGCTTCTGTATCCAAAAGACGCTGCAAGCGGCGGCCCACGAAAGCGACCGGCCGGAGCCGTTGGAAAATAACCTGGTGTTCAGCGGACATAACGCGTACCGGTTCGGGAGCGACCCGTTCTATTCCAACGGTTTCATCCCGACCGTGAAGCAACTTGTGGAACGGATCGCAACCGGGCGGTAACGCAGATGAAATTGCTGCTGATAAACCCCAACACGACCGAGGCTATGACACAGTCGATGGCGGAAGAAGCTCGTCGCTTCGCCTCCCCATCGACTGAAATCGTCGCAGCGACCGCCGCGTTCGGCCCGCAATACGTGGCCAACCGGGTTGAAGCAGCCATCGCCGGCCACGCCGTTCTCGACGCTTTGGCTCGGCATGCCGATGGGTGCGATGCCGCGATCGTGTCCGCTTTCGGCGATCCCGGCCTCGCTGCCGCGCGTGAATACGCCAATATTCCCGTCGTGGGTATCGCGGAATCGGCGATGCTGACCGCCTGGATGCTTGGGCGACGTTATTCGATTGTCTGCCTAACGTCGCGGCTGCGCATTTGGTACCAGGAATGCGCGCGGGAGCATGGCTTGGATGGGCGCTTGGCCAGCGTGCGCGCATTGGACGTGCCAATTCCCGATATTACCCAGGCCAAGGATCGATTCCGAACGGCGCTGATCGCGGAATGCATGCGGGCAATCGAGGAAGATGAAGCCGAGGTCATCATCTTCGGCGGTGGACCCTTGGCCGGTCTGGCGCGCGAGTCGGCAGCGGATATTCCCGTTCCGACCCTGGATGGCGTCAGTTGCGCCGTCCGCATGGCCGAATCTTTGGTCGTGCTCAACCCGCGAGTGCCTACCCGTGGCAGCTTCGCCCGCCCAGGACCGAAGCCGGCAATCGGATTGTCGCCGGAGCTAATGCGCTTTTTCGACGGCGGCTAGTGCGAACGGGCAATCGGTGCGATCTGCGGCGCATTTCTTCTGCCCGCATAGCCCTGGTCCATCCGCCAAAGTCCGCCGTACCAAGCCCGCCAATGCCGCGATAAATCCGGGATCGGAATTTTGGGCAGGCACCCGGAAATAGCCCTTTACTCCCGATTTTTCGGCGAGATGCCGATACTCGATATCCAATTCCACCAGGGTTTCGGAATGTTCCGACACGAACGCGATCGGAATGACCAACACCGCGACGCCGTCCCGGCCCGCGCGCTCGATCTCCTGGTCGGTGCTGGGTCCGATCCATTTCACCGGGGTCGCGCGGGACTGATAACACACGATCCAATCTAGGTCCGGTTGCCCCCAGGCATCCCGCACCGCTGCCGCAGTTTGCTCTATCTGGGCTTGGTACGGATCGCCAGCTTGCACGATCTTCTCCGGCAAACCGTGTGCGGAAAATAGCACGCGCAGAGGGATGGCGGGGTCCAGCGCGGCGCGCGCCGAAACGTGGGCCGAACGTACCATCGCTGCTGTGGCGGCGACATAAGCAGGATCGGTCGCGTAACAACACAACGACGACGTGCGAACCATTAAACCCGCCATGGCCGCCGCCGTGCGCCAAGCGGTGAGCGAACTGCCGGTGGTTGTCGAGGAATATTGCGGATATAGCGGCAGCAAAACGATCTCGTCGGGTGCCCAAGCCTTCACGGCACGTGCGGTTTCCAGGCTGAACGGATGCCAATAGCGCATGGCGATGAAGCATTTCGCGTCGATATCGTCGAATTGCGCTTCCAGCGCCGCACCCTGCTGTTCGGTCAAGTCCAGCAGAGGCGAACGCCCGCCCAGCAGCGCGTAATTCTCCGTCGCCGGCTTCGTCCGCGCACCCGCGATAATGCGCGCCAGGAAAAACCGCACGAAAAAGGGCACGCGCAAAATGGCGGGGTCGCTGAATAGATTGAGCAGGAACGGCTTAATCGCCGCCGGGCTGTCCGGCCCGCCCAGATTGAACAATACAATCGCGATTTTACGCCGCACGCACCTGCTCCACCAACGCCGCAACATGCTCGGGCGGGGTTTGCGGCACGATGCCGTGCCCGAGATTGAAGATAAATGGGCGGCCCTTCATGGCCTGCAAGATGCGCTCGGCTTCGGACGACAAAGCCGTTCCGCCCGCCACCAGGGCCATAGGGTCCAGATTGCCTTGCAACGCGATCTCGGCGGGTACAAGCCCCGCTGCGCGGGTCAAATCCATCGAGGTATCCATGCCGATCGCGTTGACACCCGTTGCGGCATATTCCGCGACCATCGGGCCCGCCAGTCGCGGAAATCCGATAATCGGCACGCCGGGATGGCGCCGCTTCAATGCGGATACGATCTCGGTGGCGGGCGCGACGACATGGGTGCGGAACAAAGACGGGGACAGCACGCCGGCCCAGGAATCGAACAGCATCAGCACCTCGGCGCCAGCTTCGACTTGTGCGGATAAATAAACAATCGTTGCTTCGGTAAGCATATCCATCAACCCGCCGAACAAGCCGGGATCGGCATAGGCCATCGCGCGGGTGGCGGCGAAATCGCGGGAGCCGCCGCCCTCGACCATGTAACAGGCGACGGTGAACGGTGCTCCGGCGAAGCCGATCAGGGCGGTGCGATCGAAGCCCTCGTTCGCCAGTCCCGCCCGCACTCGGCGCACGGTTTCCATGACCGGCGCGACCTTTTCCGGCACCCGAGCGGCGCTGAGCGCGGCGAGTCCGGCGGCATCGCGCAGCTTGGGCAGGACCGGACCCTCGCCTTCCTTGAACTCCAAGCCATGACCGAGCGCCCAGGGCAGGATGAGAATGTCGCTGAACAGGATCGAGGCGTCGAAACGGTAGCGGCGGATAGGCTGCAACGTGACTTCGGCCGCGAGTTCCGGCGTCGTGCACAGGGCCACGAAATCCTTCACGCCCGCACGCACCGCGCGGTATTCCGGCAAGTAGCGCCCGGCTTGCCGCATGAGCCACAACGGCGGCGGCCAAACGGCCTCCCCGGCCAAGGCGCGCAAAAGGGGTTTCGTTGGTGCGGGCATGCGAAATCTCCAGCACGAGACCCCAAAAAAGGTGCTCGGTATCGCCGGCTTATTACCCGTTTACGGGTACTCGCCTAGGGGATGCCTGGGTCACGTCCGGCCAAGACCCGCAGTTACTTGGCGCCAGGGTAGACCTCGTCGCCGTAGACCGCGCGGATATCCGCCAGCAGTTTGCCGGTCGGCGGGGCGTACATCATCCGTTTGCTGGTGAAATTTCCGGTCGATTGGCGGATTTGCACCGCCATCTCGGCGGTCTTCAATAGCGCGATCAGGCCGTTGACGATGGGCACGCCATCCACGGCATGCACGTCGGCGTGGGCCAGAGCGGTCATTACGATCCCGCCGGCTGGAAAGACGGTTTCCGCACCTTTGGCGATCCCAACCCGAGCGGCTTCGGCGAAGCGGCGAACGATGTCGGCGCAGATGACGGGGTCCTCGAATGCGCTATCGACCGCGCGTCCGCCTTCGACCTCCATCCGGTCGATCGACACCATGCGCGATGCCAAGCCAGTGCGGGCGACGTTCTCGGCGACCCGGCGGACGAATTTGGGATTGACGTTCACAACCGAGAAGCTCGGTCCCATCAGGCATGCCAAATGCACCGAGGATTCCAGCAACCCGAGCACCGGGATGTTCAGGACTTCGCGCAATTCGTGCAGGCCGGGTTCGAACACGTTGCCGATTAAGAAAGCGTCGTAGCCTTCTTTCTCGGCGCGCAGTCCGTTTTCCAAGATTTCGGCGGTGTCGAGGTGCTCCAGATACCGGTACTGATCCGCCAAAGCGCGTCCGGGGGATAGGCCGAACACGCCGACCTCGGTGCCGGGTGCGGCGGCATCGGTCAGCACCTTGGCTAGGGCGCGTGCATATGGACCGGATTCGGATCGGCGGGCGACGCCCATGCTCTGGTAGAAAAGCTTCACGGAAACACCCAATCTCGGTTATCGGTCGGCGCGCATACAGGCGGTCGGGCGGTTGAGCTGTCAAGGAAAGGGCGGACGGCAGCGGAAAATCGGCCCTTGAGGGCCAGCACCATTCGATCCATCGGGCCGGTCCAATCGTTCGGGCGATCTTGGCGGAATATGGTCATCGACGGGTACCAAGGCGTGTCCGAGCGGCCATGGAGCCAGCGCCAGCAATTGTCGTAGCGATCCAGCATGCAGACCTGCTTTCCCATCGCACCGGCCAAATGCACGATCGAGGTATCGACGCCGACCACCAGATCGAGCCCCGCGACGATTTCGGCCGTATCGGCATAATCCGTCACGCGCGACATGGGGTTTTCCAAATCCAGGCCGGGCGGCGGATGCGCGGCGGCCTCCCCCATTTGCAAGCTGACGAAGCGAATGTCGGGGATTTCGGCCAAGCGGGCGAACACTGCGGGCCCGGCGCTGCGGCGAGCGTCGAGGCTGGCAAATCCGGGGAGCCATGGGCGCGCCTGACCGGCCCAGACGAGGCCGATCCGTCTTGTATCGCGAGGTGGAGACGGGACGCGCAGATAATCGCCGGGCGGTATTGTCTTGGGTGTGGTGCCGAAGGCGCAGGGCAGGCCGACCACCGGACAATGC
>JBAXFK010000004.1:0-46834 GCA_037139955.1 Rhodospirillales bacterium | reverse complement strand
TGAGCGAGCTTAAATTGCCGAACCCGGTGTATCAAAGTCGTTGACACGTTCCGCTCGGCTTGCAAGCCGGCAGTCTCGGCCAGTCGTTCGAGCCGGCGAGTGACGGATTCGCCCGCGAACACGCCCAGGTTTTCCTGCAAGCCCAAAATCAACCGGCTGCCTTGGATACGCAGGCTGGTGCCGCTCAAGAGATCGGGGGTGCCGGCCGATAGCGTGTACGCCAGTCGCAGTGCGGTGCCGAGTTTTTCCGCTCGGGAAACCGAATCGATGTCGAGCAGCGCCCGAGCCGAACGCAGGAAGGGCGCGTCGGCGTAAGCCTCGTACCGCAAGGCCACTGCGAGGCCCAGGAACGCACGGGTTTCGTGGTCCAGCCCCACGCCGGGTTGCCGCAGAACGCGCAAGAAGGCTTGCTCGGCACGGAATTCTGGGTGGTCGTGGCTGCCAATGTCCGACACCCAGCAGGCTGCTAGCCGCAACCGCCGATGATCCGGTGTTTCGACGGGGAATAACGGGCCGGTCCAGCAGAAGAGCGCCTCGGGCAAAGCGGGATCGCGACCGAGGCGTTGTGCCATCTCCTGGCAGGCGGCCAGCAGCGGGTCTTGGGACCGAATGTCGTCCGGCATGTGCCGCATGAACCAGCCTTCGCGCAGGCCGCTCGCGCTGAAAACCACGCGTTTCGCCCCGGTGACGCGCAGCAATCGGCGCAGGGCGATGGCGGCGTAGGGTAGGTCGTCCAGCCGACGTTTGGGCGCGCCGGGCATGCGCTCCAGCGTGCGGCGGCTGGCAGCGGCGATCATGTTGGTCAGGTCGCGCGTCCCGGGGGCGTCCATCCCGTAGTGATGCACCATCTGCAACGGATAGTTGCTGCGGGCCATCTGGATGCGGGCAAGTGCGCGCCACGCGCCGCCGACCAAATACAGATCGCGCTCGGAACCTTCGGTCAGCCAAGGAACAGTGGCGATATCTGCCTCCACGATTTCCCGAGCGAGGTTGAGATCGCCGCGGGAGCGGTCGGCGAGGCGGATGACGCCGAGGCGTAAAGTCTGCGACGCGCCGCGTGTGCCCTGGGTCAGGCGCACGACTTCGAGCGATCCGCCGCCGATATCGGCCAGGATACCGTCGGCGTCGGGGATGCCGCACAGCATGCCGTCGGCGGAGTATTCTGCTTCCTCCGGCCCGGACAGAATGCGGATAGGCACGCCTGGCATGCGGGTTTGCAGGCTGGCGACGAAATCCGGACCGTTAGTGGCATCGCGCACGGCAGCGGTGGCCAGTACCTCGAACGGGCTCGCGCCCATGGCTTTGCCGATCAGATAATAACGCTGCATCACCATCAGCGCCGGGCCGATCCCCTCGTCGTTGAGGCGTCCCGTCGCCTGAAGACCTCGGCCTAGGCGCAGCACCGCCTTTTCGTTAAAAATCGGCACAGGGTTGCGGTTGTTGCCTTCATATACCACCAGACGTACCGAGTTGGAGCCGAGGTCTACGACTCCTCGGCGCGGCAAATTGGCGGGTGGCGCATAGGGCATGCAATCAGTCCTGGTTCACACGATCTTGGCGGCGCGGTGCTAGCATCGGTACGGCCAGAATCGGCTCGTGCAATGCCGAACCGCGGCCGGAAAGCGAGGGGTTAGTCATGAAATAGTCGTGTGCCGATATCGGCCGCCGTCCGGCGGCGACGCGGCGCCACGTGCCATCGGGGCGCAAATCCCAAGATTGCAGAGTGTCGCGGATGTTGGTCACCATGATCTGGTCCAGTATCTGGGCATGCACGGTGGCATTGTGAATGGGCACCAGTGTTTCCACCCGCCAATCCAAATTGCGCTCCATCCAATCGGCAGAGCTGATGAACAGCTTGGCATGTCGATTGGGCAAAGACTGGCCATTGCCGAAGGCAAAGATGCGGCTGTGCTCCAGGAAGCGGCCGACGATCGATTTGACCCGAATATTCTCCGACAGTCCGGGCACGCCCGGTCGTAAGCAACAGATACCGCGCACCACGGCGACGATTTTCACCCCGGCGTTGGATGCAGTGTATAGAGCGTCGATCAGCTTGCGGTCGACCAAGCTGTTGAGCTTGATCCAGATGGATGCCGGCTTACCGTCTTTGGCGAAGGCGGTCTCGCGGTGAATCAGGTCCAGCAACGTGTCGCGTGTGGTCAGCGGGCTGAACCCGATATCCTCCATCGTTTCCGGACGCGCATAGCCGGTCATGAAGTTGAACAGGCGGGCGGCGTCGCGGGTCAATGCGGGGTCGGAGGTGAAGAAGCTGAGGTCCGTATAAATACGGGCGGTGATCGGGTGGTAATTGCCGGTGCCGAAATGCGCGTAGGATCGGATGGCCCCGGCCTCCCGCCGCACCACCAGCGATAATTTCGCGTGGGTTTTCAGTTCGGTGAAGCCGAACACCACCTGCACCCCCGCTGCTTCCATCGAACGGGCGAGCCGGATGTTGGCTTCTTCGTCGAAGCGGGCGCGCAGTTCGACCATGGCAGTCACGGATTTACCGGCCTCTGCCGCCTCGATCAGCGCTTTCACGATCGGGCTGTCGCGGCTGGTGCGGTACAGGGTCTGCTTGACCGCGATAACGCTGGGGTCCTGCGCGGCCTGACGCAGGAACTGCACCACGACGTCGAAGCTTTCGTACGGATGGTGGACGACGATGTCCTTGGCCCGAATGGCCGCAAAACAATCGCCGCCGAAGTCGCGGATGCGTTCGGGGAAGCGCGGCGTATAGGGCGTGAACAACAGATCCGGGCGGTCGTCGACGATCAGCTGTTTCAGATCGCCCGGCGCCAGCAGCCCATCCTGAATGTGGATTTCATCCGGTTCCGCGTCCAACTCATCGGTCACGAACGCGCGTAAATTTACCGGCATATCCTGATCGATTTCGAGATGAATCACCACCCCGCGCCGCCGGCGTTTCAGTGCGGTTTCGTAGGAACGAACAAGGTCCTCGGCCTCTTCCTCGAATTCCACGTCGGTGTCGCGGATGACCCGGAACATACCCTTGCCGGACACCTTGAAGCCGGGAAACACCCGGTCGAGGAACAACAGAACCAAATCTTCCAGAAGCACGAAGCGGATCGACGTGCCGGTGGCGTCCAGCGGCAGTCGGACAAAGCGCTCGACCTGATTGGGCAGCGGTAACAAGCCGCGCATGACCATGCCGTCCTCTTCGCGGGTCAGGAGCAGCGCCATGACCAGCCCCATATTGGGAATGAACGGAAATGGGTGGGCGGGATCGACGGCGAGGGGGGTCAGAACCGGGAACACCCGCTCCATGAACCACGCATCCAGCCACGCTTTATCCTGTTCGGTCAGCGCCGCAGGCTTGCAGACCTGAATCCCGTTCTTGCGCAGCAAGCCGGCCAATTCCCGCCAGATGCGCTGTTGATCGGCCAGCAGGGCTTCGGCCTGGGTCTTGATCTCGGCCAGTTGTTGCGCGGCGGTGCGCCCATCCGACGACAAATGCATGCCCTTCGCCTTCGCCTGCCCCAGTAGACCGGCGACGCGCACGGAATAGAACTCGTCCAGGTTCGATGCGCTGATCGACAGAAATCGCACGCGCTCCAGCAATGGATGGCGGGCGTTTTGCGCTTCCTCCACCACGCGGTGATTGAAGTCGAGCCAGGACAGTTCCCGGTTGAGGAAGCGGTCGGAGCTTTCGAGCGGGGATGCTGTTTGGCCTAGCTTGGGTTCGAGAACGGCCGCCTCGTCGTCCGTGCCGGCTTCGTGGGGGAGTGGATGGCTGGTCATGGCACGATCTTACAGGACAGCCGGGTTCGACTGCGAGGGGGGCCGAGCGGCAATCGTCGATTCGTCATGTTTCGCGTTTGTTGTTCCGGCGGCGCCATCCTGGTATTTCGGGCGTCGATCATGACCGTATTTGTCCCTGCCCCCGCTACGTTACCCGAAGGCCAGCGCGTTTACGCGATCGGCGATGTGCATGGCTGCTTGGAGCAGTTGCAAGCGCTGCACGCGGCGATTGCCGCCGATCTCGCGGATCGTCCGGTGGCGCAAGCGACGGTGATCCATTTGGGCGATTACGTCGATCGTGGGCCCGATTGCGCCGAGACGATTGGGACGTTGGCTGGGGAACCGGCGCTGGCGGGCGCGACAATCGTCAACCTCATGGGCAACCATGAAGAGATGATGATCCGGGCGATTAGCACTGGCCGGGCGGAGGACGGTGCGCATTGGATGCATAATGGCGGTGCGGAATCGCTGCTGAGTTGGCGGATCGGCCGCGATGTGCCGCAGATCGTCTGGGCGACGATGATTCCCTTCCTGCATCAGCGGTTCCTACGCGGTCTGGCGCTGTTCCATCGAATCGGCCCGTATTTCTTCGTGCATGCCGGCGTTCGTCCCGGCGTAGCGTTGCAGGAACAGAAGAAGGAAGATCTGCTTTGGATACGGGAGCCTTTTTTGTCGTTCAAAAAAGACCTTGGTGCGGTGGTTGTACATGGACATACCCCGGTACGCGACCCGGTTGTCCGTGCTAATCGTATCGGTATCGACACGGGTGCGGTGCTGGGCGGTGTGCTGACCTGCGCGATTTTGGAAGCCGATCGGGTCGGCTTCCTGCAATCCTGACGCGGGTCAGAAGGTAAACAGCGGCCGATCCGGTTTGCGGCCCAACAGCACCTGCCCGACCGTTTCGAAGTGCTCGGGGTGGCCTTGGATTTGTTGCGTGACGCAGTGCATGTCGCGGAATCGGCGTTCGAACGGGCGCGCATTGAAAATGGCCATTGCGCCGGCGGCTTCGTACAGCGTCGCCACCACCTGCTTTGCCGACTGAATCGCGAAGGTCGAGGCCATGCGGATGGCCAGGAGCTCGTCCTGGGTCATATGACCCCGCGTGCGGGCTTCGGCCCAGACGTCTGAAACGGTCGCTAATAGATAAGTCCGAGCGGCGCGTAGGCGGGCCTCGTTCCAGCCGACGTGGGATTGCATGACGTGGTTTTCCGAGCGGGGGCGGCTGCCGCCTCGGGGGATGGAACCGGCGGCTTCCTGCACGAAAGATGTCATGACGCTGCGGGCGATCCCCAGGGCGATACCGGCGAAGCTGCCGGCGTACAACGTGCTGGGGGTGAAGACGTAAAGCTCTCCCTTTGAACGGGGTTTGGCGGAACCGTCGCGCTTCATGGTGTAGGCTTCGGGGACGAACAAATCCTTGGCCGAATAGCTGTCGCTCCCGGTGCCGCGCAGGCCCATGGTCTGCCACGTGTCGCGCACTTCCACGGTGTTTTTGCGGAAGAACATGGTGGCGCTGAGCGGCTTGCCGTCCTGCCCCATGCGTTTCGACCCGTCGGGTTCGATCACCGGCACGTGGGCGCCGAGCCAACTGGCGAGGCGCGATCCGCTGGCGAAATCGAAGTTGCCGGTTAGCCGATAGCCTCCTGGTACTACTTTGGCTTCCCCTGGGCCGGGACCCCACGCCAATATGCCTGTGTCGGGCCCGAAGATGTCCTGGACAACCGCCGGTTCCAGATAGGCAGCGGTCAGGGCGCAGATATTGGTCTGCCCGACGCACCATGCGGTGCTGGCGTCGTGACTGGCAATTTCCTCGATGACCTGTACCAGGGATGGAGGGTCGAGCTCGGCGCCGCTATAATCCTCGGGCTGCACGAGGCGGAACAGACCGCGCTCGCGCAATGCGGCGAATAGCGAGGCGGGTAGGTCGCGCGTTTGCTCGATCTCATTAGCCGCAGCGTCGATTGCGGGACCGAGGTCGCGCGCACGTTGCAGGTAGTCGATTCCACGGGTACTGAGGGTTTGCATGATACGGCACGTCCGGCGAGTTGAACGGCAATCATGGGACAGCAGCGCCGCGTCTTCAACCCGAGCGGCGGGCGCGTCGGTATGAACAGGCGCATTGTCGGCGCCGTTTTGTCGGTCTGTGCGTTGGCGGGCGCGGGCGCTTGGGCCTATCCGCGCTATTTCGGCCCTGGCGCGACTTGCGCGCTACCGCCCCCGACGGGCCAAGCGCCGCATGTCGAGGTCGGTAAGCCGGGCGCGTCGCTGCCGGTTGTTGCTGGCTGGATCGCGCATTTGGATCGGGGCACGAATCCGATCCTGTTCAAAGTCACGCGGTCGCGCGCCGAACTGCGCGGGGTGCACTACGAGGGCGGCGTATTCGGTTCGCACGTGGTTCCCATGACCGGTGCCGTGAAATCGTTGACGATCGAGGGAAAGAAATTCGACATTCGCGACGGCTCGATCGCATCCGGGTGCATCGGTTTGAAAACATTAGGGAAAACGATCGTTCTGTTCTCCAGCACGCCGTCGCCGACTGCGACGCTCGTGCTGACGGACGCACAAATGGCGCTGATCCGGTAAGGCGAATTACAGCGCCAGTTCCACGCAAACGGGTACGTGGTCCGATCCCTTGATCCAATCCCGAGCCTCGGTCAGTACGGTATGCTCTTTCAGGGCGTCGCGGAGGTCGGGGGTTACCCAGACATGGTCCAATCGGCGGCCGCGATTGGCGATTTTCCAGTCTTTATTGCGGTACGACCACCATGTGTAGAGCTTCTGGTCGTCCGGTACGAAATGCCGAAGGGCGTCATAGAAGCCGGCGTCCATCCAGGCGTTCAGGCCCGCAGTCTCCGGCGGGGTGTGGCTGACGACATTCAGAAGCTGCTTGTGGCTCCAGACATCGTGTTCCAGTGGGGCGATGTTGAGATCGCCGACCAGCACCGCGCGCGATAGATCGGTGCGGGCGGCGAACCAGTTGCGGGCTTCGGCGATGAAATCCAGCTTATGGCCGTATTTAGGATTGATCTCGCGATCGGGCTCGTCGCCGCCGGCCGGGACGTAGAAATCGTGTATTTCCAGTGGCCCGCTCGGCGTATCGAGCGTCGCCGCTATGTGCCGGCAATCGCCTTTGCCGCACCAATCCGGCGCGATGTCCAGGCGCTGAATGGGCAAGCGGGACAGGATCGCCACCCCGTTGTAGCCCTTCATTCCGCTGTAGACGACGTGCGGGTAACCCAACGCGACAGGGCCAGCCATCGGGAACAGCTCATCCGGGACTTTCGTCTCTTGCAGGCAGATTACATCCGGATCGAGCCGAGCGACGAGATCGGTCAGCAGCGGCATGCGAAGGCGGATGGAGTTGATGTTCCAGGTGGCGATCCGCATCAGACGACGCGACAGGTTATGGTGCCCACGCCCTCGACCATGCCTTCCATGATGTCGCCCTTCTTGACTGCCGCGACGCCTTCGGGCGTGCCGGAGTAGATCAGATCGCCGGGGGCCAGTTCGACCAGACCGGAAAGATAGGAAATGGTTTCCGACACGCTCCAGATCAGCATCGACAGGTCGGAGGTTTGGGTGACTTTGCCATTCACTTTCAGCTCGATCTTACCCGCACCGATGTGGCCGCATTGGCTGGCGGGCACGATGGCGCTAATCGGCGCGGACCGGTCGAAACCTTTGCCCATGTCCCAGGGGCGGCCTTCTTTCTTCGCTTGGTTCTGGATGTCGCGGCGGGTCATATCCAGGCCGCAGGCGTAGCCGTAGACGTGGTTCAGCGCATCGGCGACGGGGATGTCCTTGCCGCCCGTGCCGATGGCGACGACCATTTCCATCTCGTGATGCAGGTCTTTAGTCTGCGAAGGGTACGGCATGTCGGCGTCGTTCAGCACCAGCGCGTCGGCCGGTTTCATGAAGAAGAACGGCGGTTCCCGATCTGGGTCGCTGCCCATTTCGCGCGCGTGTGCGGCGTAGTTGCGGCCGACGCAGAACACGCGGCGCACGGGGAATGCGCCACCGCCGGCCACCGGGACCGATACAACGGGGGGTGGGGTAATAACGTAGTCGGCCATGAACCTGGGTCCCGAGGGCTAGAGAATGCGATGCACGCTCATACAGGGCCGACCGTCGCAGGGAAATACCGCCTTGTTTACCCCTCCACGACAAAGGCCCGCCATGCGGTCCTTCCCGTCGCCTCTCGCAGCAGGCCTTCGTCTACCAGCCGCTTCAGCAAATCCAGAGCCGAGCGGCTGGATACGCCGATGCCTTCTCCGAGGCCGCGGGCGGTGATCGCGGGCTCGCGCAGGGCGAAGGCGACGGCGTCGGCCAAATGGGATCGGCCACCCGTCTTCAGTGTAGCGGCTTGGCGTTCCACCCGAAGCAGCGTTGCCAGTTCCCGTTGGGCGCGCAGGGCCGCCTCGGCGATGCAGTCGAGGCAGGCGAGGCCGAAATCCTGCCCGGCTTTTTGCGCCAGGGCGTCGATCCGGGACAATGGCGCGGACCAGAAAGGCAGGGCGATGGCTTGTCCGTGACCGTGCAGGCGCCAGACGCAAGCGGCGACATAAGCGGATGGCAGATCGAGGCTGTCGCGCCGCCCCTCGTTCGGCATGCCGTTCGACAATGCCTCGGCCACCGCCAGCAGCCCCGGAAGTTGGGTCCGGTTCGGCAAACGCTCGGCCCACGCCGTCAGCGCATCGTCGTCCAGGCCGCCGGCGCCAAGGCGTTTGAGCGCGGCGCCCCATCGCGCGGGGCGATGGGCGCCGGGTTGGGTGGCGAGTTGCCGCCACAGCCGCGCGAAATGCAATGCTTGTTCGACGATCCAATCCCCCGGCGCGGCATCCGGTTCTAGGCCGTGCGCAAAGCTCCAGGGGAGTTCGTTGGCCAGCGTGCCGAGGACTGACGCGGCGGCATAGGACCCGGTCAATCCGGCATCGTGCAAAGCGAGGTCGCGCGGATGCACGGTGGTTTGGCGATGGCCTAGGAAACCCGATGCTTCGTGCAGCGAAACGCGGGCGCGCAGGCCTGTGGCGATATCGTCCGACACGGCGTCCACGCTGGCTTCCAGCCGCGCAATGGCATCTTGCGTCCGAGCAAGGGGAATGAGCCAAGCGTTGGGGCGGGGGCGCTCGGCGAGGGGCCAGAATGCGAGTGGCGGCGAATCGTCGGAGGATTCGGAATCGGCCGATTCATCCTCGAATTGCCAGGACGGCGGTAGAAAGTCTTCGTCGGAGTCGATGGCGGATTCCGGTGGCGGCACGGACGGGAACTCCTAAGTCCTTGATAATGAGTCATGACCGGAGTCGAGACGGAGGCTGCGAGTCCCCCATCTTCCGCATCCCGCCCGAGTCGCGCCAAGCGCTTATGCGCGCTAATTTCCGCTGGACTGGCACCCGATCTGTCGTTAGCTGCCAGCAACCCGCTTCCAACGGGTCAGGAAACAACCAGCTCGCCCGCAAACCCTCGCCCCGGTGTCACCGGAGCGGCTATCAGATTGGTGTGTACCATGAAGAAACTCCTTTCGGCTCTTGCCGCGACGACCATGTTCGTGTCGGTCGCCCAGGCGCAATCGATTAAGATCGGCCTCAGCGGCCCGTTCACCGGCGGATCGGCCTCCATGGGTGTTTCCATGCGCGATGGCGTCAAGCTTGCGGTGACCGAGATCAACAAAGCCGGCGGCGTGCTGGGCAAGCAAATCCAATTGGTCGAGCGCGACGACGAAGCCCGCAACGAGTTGGGCGTGCAAATCGCACAAGAACTGATCAACAAGGAACAGGTTGTCGCCAACCTCGGCTACATCAACACCGGCGTCGCCTTGGCCTCGCAGCGCTTCTTCCAGGAAGCCGAAATTCCGGTAATCAACAACGTCGCTACCGGCACCTTGATCGCTAAGCAGTTCGTGGCGCCGGATCACAAGGCCAACTATATCTTCCGTACCTCGGCCAACGACGCCATTCAGAGCGCGATGATCGTAGACGAAGCCATTGTCCGCCGTGGCTTTAAGGCCCCCGCCATCCTCGCCGACAGCACCAACTACGGCCAGCTCGGCCGCGCCGATCTGGTAAAGGCGCTGGAAGCCAAGGGTGTGAAGCCGGTCGCGGAAGAGAAGTTCAACATCGGCGATACCGACATGACGGCGCAGTTACTGCGCGCCAAGAATGCCAACGCCGATGTGATCTTGACCTACGGCATCGGCCCCGAGCTGGCGCAGATCGCCAACGGGATGGCGAAGCTAGGCTGGAAGCTGCCGCTGATCGGTAGCTGGACCCTGTCGATGGCGACCTTCATCGACAATGCCGGTGCGAACGGCGACGGCGCGGAAATGCCGCAGACCTTCATCCAACTGCCGACCACGCCGAAGCGCAAAGCGTTTATCGAGGCCTATCAGGCTGCGTATAAAGTGGATCGCTTCCCGTCCCCGGTGTCGGCCGCGCAAGGCTACGACAGCGTCTACTTGCTGGCCGCCGCGATTACCCAGGCAAAATCCACCGACGGGCGCAAGATCCGCGAGGCGCTGGAAAACCTGCAAACCAAGGTCGAAGGCGTGGTGACGGTGTACGACCACCCCTTTAGCGCGACCGATCACGAGGCGATCACCAACAACATCCCGGTCTTCGGCATCGTGAAAGCCGGCCGCGTCGAGATTGCGCATCCCGAAGACATCGCCGGCGACAAAGCCCTGCGCGTCAAGGCGAAGTAAGCGGCTTAAACCGGCAATACGACTCTCCCCCCCCCTCTCCTTGCGGGAGGGGGGGAGACTTCTCACCCGAACGACTCCTAAAGGCCCCCATGGAAATTCTCGCCCAGCTCATCGTCAGCGGCATCGCCGTCGGGATGATCTACGGGGTTATCGCGTTCGGCTATCAGCTGACCTTCGCTACCTCCAAGACCCTGAACTTCGGTCAGGGGGAGGCGTTGATGCTGGGTTCCCTGGTTGGGCTGACCGCCGTCACCATCACCGGCTACTGGCTCATGCTTCCGATCGTGCTGGCTTTCGGGTTGATCCAGGGTTCGGTGGTCGAGTGGCTGGGGGTGCGGCAGGCTATCAAGACTAAGTCGGAAGCCGGCTGGATCATGGCCACCATCGCGCTGGGCATCATCTTCAAGAATCTGGCGGAGAACATCTGGGGTCGCGACGCCCTTAAATTCCCTTCGCCGCTGCCGGAGGCGCCGTTGAGTTTCATGGGCGTCAACGTGCTGCCAATGGAAATCGTCATCGTCTTCGGCGCCCTCGGCTTGATGTTACTGGTCGAATTATTCAACCGACGGTCGATCTACGGCAAGGCGGTGGTCGCCACCGCCAACGATCGCGATGCAGCGGGGTTGATGGGGATTAACACGTCGTTGGTCATCACGTTCTCCTACGCGCTGTCGTCGATGACAGCGGCGTTCGCGGGCGTGCTGGTGGCGCCGGTGACGCTGACCGGTGCATCCATGGGCGGGGCACTCGGATTGAAAGCCTTCGCGGTGGCTATTATCGGCGGGCTGTCCAGCGGCATGGGCGTGGTCGTCGGCGGGCTTATTCTCGGCATTACCGAGACTATGACGGGCTACTATATTTCCACCGGCTACAAGGACGTGCCCGGTTTGGTGCTGCTTCTGCTGGTGCTGTCGTTCAAGCCGTCCGGGCTGTTCGGCAAAGCCACGATCAAGAAGGTCTGAGCATTATGCCGGTCCGCACGCTTCTGACGCTCGCCGGGATTGTCGGCATCGCGCTGTTCCCCTTCCTTGCCACGAGCCCCTACTATTTGCATTTGGTGGTGGTGATCGCGATCTTCTCTATCGTCACCATCGGCCTGGATATCGTTTTCGGCTACACGGGGGAGGTTTCGATCGGTCACGCTGCCCTAATGGGCATCGGCGGTTACACGGCCGGCGTGCTATCTTTTCAACTCGGTATCGGGTTCTGGCCGTCGCTGCCGCTGGGCATCGCGATCTCCGCCGCGTTCGGCGCTTTACTGGCGCTGCCGGCGTTGCGGGTGACTGGCCCTTATTTGGCAATGGTCACGCTTGCGTTCGGTACCATTGTGCAAATTTTGATTAACGAGATGACCTTCCTGACCAACGGGCCGCTCGGCATTGCGCTGAAGAAGCCGTTGTTCGTCGATTTGCGGGATTGGGGCGATACAATTCCTTTCTTGGACATGTCCGCTGCCCGTATGCGGGATATGGAGTTCTATTTTGTCGTTATGGCGGCGCTGCTGCTAACATTGGTGGTGGTCAATCGGCTGCTTGCCTCCCGCTACGGCCGTGCGTTCGAGGCTTTGCGCGACAGTCCCATCGCTTCCGATTGCATGGGCGTCAGCGTTTACCGACATAAGGTTTTGGCCTTCGTGCTGTCGTCCGGCTTGGCTGGGTTGGCCGGCGTGTTGTTCGCGTATTCCGAGCAGTATATCGCGCCGAACAATTTCAGCTTCGAGTTATCGATTCAGTTTTTATTGGCGGTGACGATGGGCGGTCGCAAATCCCGCGTCGGGCCAATGCTGGGATCGGCGATCGTGGTGTATTTGCCCAACCTGCTCGCCGACATCGACCAGTTTCGCGTGGTCGCGGGCGGTATCGCGGCGATTGCGGTGGTCGTCGGAGGTATCGCCATGCTTCGCAAGCCGGAGGATCGGGCCCGCATCGCTATCCCTGTTGCCCTGTGCGTTGGTTTCTTCGCCTTCTCCCTGGTATTGCAGCGAATCACCGACTTCAAGTTGACGGTGTTCGGGATGATGATCCTGTTCGTCGTCTACTATTTGCCCGACGGTATCTTCGGTTTCCTCCGCCAAACGGTCGCGCAGTTCCGTCCCGGCTGGGTCCACTTGCATGCCACGATCGACGCGGCCGGTGCCCAGGCCTGGACAGCGACGCCCCCTGCGATCGCCGAGGGCAAGCCCTTGCTGGAAGTCGGATCGGTCGTGATGCAATTCGGCGGCTTGCGGGCGTTGGATCGTGTCGATCTCACTGTTATGCCCGGCACCATTCACGGGCTGATCGGCCCCAATGGATCGGGCAAGAGCACAATGATGAACGTGCTGACGGGCATCTACATCCCGACCGGCGGGTCGGTGTTGTTCCAAGGTGCGTCCATCGCCGGACACAAATCGCCGGAGATCGCGGCAGCCGGCATCGCTCGTACGTTCCAGAACGTGCAGTTGTTCGCCGAATTGACGCTGATAGAGAACATCATGGTCGGGCTGCACCACCGCTATCGCGGTAGCGTGGCCGGCGTTGCCCTCGGTGTGCCTGCCGCGCGCGCCGAAGAAGCGGATGCCCGAGCGCGTGCAGGCAGCCTGTTGCGGTTTGTGGGTTTGCAGGATCAGGCGAACGAGGAAGCTCGCAACTTGCCTTACGGGAAGCAGCGCTTGCTGGAAATCGCCCGCGCTTTGGCCCTGGACCCCAAGTTGCTGCTGCTGGATGAGCCGGCGGCGGGTCTGACCGCTCCGGACATCAAAGAGCTGATGATCATCATCCGGCGCGTGCGCGACGAGGGTATCACTGTCGTGCTGATCGAGCATCACATGGATGTTGTCATGAATCTCTGCGATATCGTTACGGTGCTGGATTTCGGCCAGAAAATTGCCGAGGGCCGCCCGGCCGAGGTGCAGGCCGATGAGCGCGTGATTGCTGCGTATCTCGGCGGCAGTCACGCCGAAGCGGCGTAACGGAGGGCACCGGACAATGTTGCAGGTCGAGAACCTCGTCGCCGGTTACGGCAAAGTACAGGTGCTGCACGCCGTTTCGCTAAGCGTGCCGAAAGGGGCGTTGGTGACGCTCATCGGGTCGAACGGTGCTGGCAAAACCACTACGCTGCGCGCGTTGTCCGGCATGATCCAACCCCAATCGGGCCGCATCGTTTTGGGCGGGCAGGACATTGCCGGGCTGCCGTCGCACGACATTGTCCGGCGTGGCATGGCGCACTCGCCGGAGGGGCGGCATGTGTTCGGTACATCCTCGGTGGAGGATAATCTGTTGCTGGGTGCGTTCACGCGGCTGACCGGTTCGCGCGGTAAAGGCGATGTGAAGGGCGATGTCGATCGGATGTACGCGCTGTTTCCGCGGCTGGCGGAACGTCGCGCGCAATTGGCCGGGACGCTTTCGGGTGGGGAACAGCAGATGCTCGCGATGGCCAGAGCGCTAATGCTGAACCCAGATGTGTTGTTGCTGGACGAGCCCTCGATGGGTTTGGCGCCGCGTCTGGTGGAGGAGGTTTTCTCGACCATTGCCCGCCTGAAAGAGCAAAAGATCACTATGCTCCTTGTCGAGCAATTCGCCGCCGCTGCGTTGGATGTTGCCGATTTCGGCTACGTGCTGGAAAATGGTAGTCTGGCTGCGTCGGGGGAGGCCTCGGCGTTGAAAAATGACCCGGCCGTGCGTGCGGCGTATCTGGGGCAGGCCCATTGATTGCTCGCATCGATATCGGGATGTCCTCGTGTATCGATATACATGCCGTTTCTGTTGCGCTGTGCGAGGCGGGCGCTTAGCATCGACGCCAGTACTGTAGTTCGGTGTGCGCTGCACCCAACATAGGGAACTGCCGATGTCCGGTTTCAAGGTTGCACCGTTAAATTTCGGTCCCGATCCGCTCTTCGCGTATCACACCTGGGTAGGGCTCGCTAAAGTCGGTGCGCCTATACAGATTTCGCTGCGCGCGGATGTCTTCGAAACTCGGCTGCGGCCCATTTTGAGCAATTTGGGTCAGGACACGGACGATGGAACGACAAATTGGCTGGAAGCCTGCCTCGCTAAGGTAAACGCGTCTTTGCCGGACGATATCGGGCAGCAGATCGCCGATATGTTCGGTGAGGAAATAACAACCGGTCGGGCCAATATTGCCACAGGTAAGCCCGCTACGATCGGTAAGATCGGTATTGGCGGGAAGGTCGATTACGACGGTCCGGACGATATTGTGCCGGGTATGGCACTCCCTGTTTCGCAAGCGCTGGATTTTGTGGGTATTACTAAAAAATTCAGATTTCTCTCGACGAAGCCGGTTTCGATCAGTTTGATATTCGATGACGATGCGGCGCTCAATCGCAAGTTCGACCTCATGGTTTCCGGTTGCAGCATCAAGACGCCCGTCAAAGTCAAAGGTTGGAACAATGCTGAGATGACGGTTAAAGCCGGGCGCGACCAATTCGGCGGCCTTGGTTTCTCGTTCGGTTTGAAGGCCGATTTTTAGCGCAGAATTGCCTCCCACGCATTTCCGTGCCATCCTAAAAGTGTTGTTTACGCGGGAAACCTGTCATGAAATTCAGCGCATCCATGTTTTTCACCGATTATTCGATGGGTCCAGCCGAATTGGCGGTGGCGCTCGAAGATCGCGGGTTCGAGGCGATGTGGGCGCCCGAGCATTCCCATATTCCGTTGACCCGGAAGACGCCGTTCATCTTCGGTGGCGAATTGTTGAAGAAATACTACGACGTTATGGACCCCTTCGTGTCGCTGACCGCCGCCGCAGTGGCGACCAAGACGCTGAAAGTGGGTACGGGCGTGTGCCTGATTACCCAGCGCGATCCGATCCAGACGGCGAAGCTGGTGGCGTCGATCGACCAGATCTCCAACGGGCGGTTCTTGTTCGGGGTCGGGAACGGCTGGAACCAGGACGAGATGGAGGATCACGGCCAAGTATTTGCCACCCGGCACAAGCTGGCGCGCGAACGGATCGAGGCGATGAAGGCGATCTGGACGCAGACGAAGGCGGAATACCACGGCGAATTCGTGAACTTCGACCCGATGATGACTTGGCCGAAGCCCGTGCAAAAACCGCATCCGCCGATCCTGGTCGGCGGTGCGTTTCCGTATTCGGCGCGGCGGGCGATCCGGTACGGCGACGGCTGGATGCCGCAGGTGACGGAATATGCCAAGCAGGAACTGGCCGATGTCATCCCGTTGTTCCGCGAGATGGCAGTGAAAGCCAATCGGGATCCGGATAGCATTCCGATAACCGTTTGGGGGCGCGGGCCGGACGTGGAGCAGATGAAGCGCTATCGCGACATGGGCGTTGACCGCGTGGCAACCAGCTTGGACTCGGAAAAAGCGGACAAGATCCTGCCGGTGTTGGATAAATGGGCGGAGGTTATCCATCGGGTGAACGGATGAGAGCTTCGCTCGTGCGGTACGTCCGCTTTGCTCGGGGCGCTCGACAGCGATCTTATGCATCGATACCATTTTGCAAGCAGCTGCGACAGGACATTCCATGACCATCGGATCGAAGCCCGCCCTCGCCGCGATGATTGCTGCGGACCCGGACTGCAAGTTCCCAGCAGAGAATTATTCTTGGTACACCGCCAGCGACGTCGTCGCCTTGCGCGAAAGCACCACCATTTATGGCGATGGTTCGTGCGTTCTGTTGGTGCAAGACACCGCCGTTGCCGGCGTACCGCATCATTCGCTCTGGCGTCAGGGGCCGCGGGTGAAAGGTAACGGCGCGATTCCCGCCGGCGCCGCAATCGCGTCCGGGTGGGAGAATGGTTTGTATCCCAGCAGCAAGCATCACAATCATGCGGCGATCTATCTCAGCAGCAACACCGCCGGCTTAGTCGTCATCGATCAATGGCCCGGCATCGATTTGAAACTATTCAGGCCGCATACGCTCCGTTTCGGCAATATGCATAATTATCCCAGCAACAATGGGGATGTGTTTTATGTGATCCTCACGCAGAATATGCATGCGTCGCGGTGATGCAATCCTGTTCGTGCTGTTGTCGGCCGCGATGCTGGCGGTCCCGGCAGCGGCAGAACAGCGATTGCAATGTCCGCCCGAACTGAGTGCCGGCATTCGGGCCCCGTTCGAACGGGTCGGCGACATGCCTGTCCAACCCGCAGCGTTCGAGACCCTCAATATCGTCGAGGGCAATCCTGGTGCCGAAGCCGTTGCGGCGCCGTCCGCGCTTGTGCCGGACGTTTTCCGATATCGCGGGGTCGGGACGCTGTCGAGCTGGGACATTGCTCGGCCGGTGGACTCTCCGATGTCGATGGTTTGCTCGTACCGGGACACGAGGGCCTATTTGCGCGCGGCGATCCCGGCCAGCATGACCTATTGCGAACTCACACGCGCTGCCGATCGCAATGCGGGGTTTTGCCGCTGAAATGGAGCTTTGGAGCTATCGGATAGCTATCGGATAGCTCAAAAGCGTCAAATAGCTACTGGATAGCTTTCTGTGGGCGATTGTTCTTGAAAAACTGTCCAAGTGCGCGCCCCATGCACCAAATAACGATGCATCTGCGTACCATCCCACCCATACCGAAACTGTCGAGCCTGCGTCACCGGCAATGCCACGCAATCCGGCCAAAACAACCCCAGCGCCGTTCCCGCCGGATATCTAACGCTTGGGAAAACCACGCCGTCCCCACCCGCCGAGCGCACGATTCGTCCGAAAGTTTGGCCGGCCGCCCAATCGTCCGACCGCAGCAGCGCCGGATCGGACCCATCGGCTACCGATCCGCGCACGGCGCAAATCAACTCCCGATAATCGGCTTCTCCCGGCGGCTCGGCCGTTGCGCGCATGAATCGCTCGAAATGCCAGGCGGTCTCCGCTAGCGCGACTTCGAACCGATCGCCGCAATACCAAACGCCGTACGACCCATCCGAGAACCGGCTCGGCCGCTCCGGCGACGCGTGGGTAAAGGCGCCCATGACCAGCGAGGCCGTTGGTCCCGCCGTTCGGCGTGACACCGGCACCAGCCCCAGATTGCCCACAGCATCCAGAAGGCGTGGATTGGTCTTTGCTTCCGCCGAAACGAGAAGCTCCCAGTCGCCCGGTGGGGCGATGTCTTCGAATAGATCGATCGGCGGATAGACGGTGCGAATAATGCGATGCGAAACCGCCCAATGTAGCGACGCCGTCACCACCCGCCGCGCTCGGCGTCGAGATAGGCGCGGACTGCTGCTATTGCTGTTGGCGCCCCCTGCAACATCCGGTCGAGTGCGCTGTGCCCCCCGAATGCATCGTTCGGTGCGTGAACCCAGGCATAGCCGCGTTCCGGTTGCGCGAACATGTAACGCAGGGCTTTGTGAATGCCGAGTAACGTGCCGAGGCGAAAGATCGTGTCGCGGGGAAGGTTGGCGACCTCGCCGTTACGCCAGCGTTGGTAGGTTCGTTCCGACGGATCGCCCAGCAGTGTTCGAGCCTGTGCGCCGGTCAGTTGCCAGCGATCGAACAAGGTCAGAACGGCGCGCAGCATCGCCGCCGCTTCGGCACGGCTCACGTTCGGGTCCACAGGCAGCGACGGCGGTCGCAGTGCGGTTGCTGTCACCATAGCGGACAATATGGTGGCACCGCCATTTGGCGTCAATATTTCATCTTGCGCCAAATGGCGGTCGGACCGTTCGTGCAGCGACCGCTTACAAACCCAGCCGGTAGAACCGCGAGGCTGTCCCACAGAACAGGTCGGCTTTCTCGGACGTGCTCGCGCCTGTTGCCAGAATTTTGCAAGCGTTCCAGAATGCCTGGTAGCCGTAAGACCCCTTATCGACCGGAAAATTGCTCTCGAACATGCAGCGATTCGCGCCGAATGCCTCGATGCACGTATCCACATAGGGCTTCCATGCTGCGGCGAGATCGTCCGACGACGGGGGTTCGGCGCGTTCGTGGAAATCGAACCCGTTGATCCGCATCGCCATGCCGCCGACCTTTACGACGACATTGGGGCATTGGGCGAGATCGCGGATGGCGGCGGACCACTGGGCAAAGACTTCGGCGCGCTTGCCAGCATAGGCGCCGATCGCCAGGGGTCCGCCGATGTGGTTCAGGCAGATGCCGGTGCCGGGGAAAGCCCGAGCCAAGGCGGCGACATCGGCGATTTGCGGGTGATAGAGCCAGGCGTCGAAGGTCAGGTTCAGCGGCGCGAGGCAGGCGAAACCTTCCCGGAATTTAGTATCGAACATTAGACCGGACGGCATTGGGTACGCTGGGTTCATCAGCTCGGGATCGGCATCCCACGCGGTGATATGCCGAATCCCACGGAACCGACTGCCACCCGCGCGGATATGGGCTTCCAGCACCGCCTCGGCGCCATGGCCGTTGCGCAGGTCGGCGTGCCCGACGATGCCGGCGCAGATTTTCGCGGTGCCGTAGCCGCCGGACGCGCTCATGGCGGCGACGCCGTTGACGAACTCGGTCTCCCCGACCGGGCGCATCGCTTCCGGCCCGTCCACGCGGTGCATCGCGCGGCACTGGACGAAGACGGTACCGACGATGTTGTGACCCGAGTTCGTGTCGGCCAGCAGATCGTCGAGCATGTAGTTCCAGCCCGGCCGCTCCCACAAATGGTGATGCGGATCGACGATCGGCAGTTCCGGTTCCAGCACGGTTTCGACCCGTCGCGCCAGCCATTCGTCGCGCACCGGCAAATAGGGGCTGTGGGATGTTCCGCTCATGGGGTGTGCCTTTTCAGGAAGGAGACGACGCGGTCTCGTTGCGCATCCATATGGTCCGGTCCGCGCCAATCGCGGACAACTTCGACACCCGGCAGCAATGCTTCGAGCTCGGCGGAGGTCGCGGCGGGGTGCGGAATGTCGGTGCCGGGCAGCAACATGGTGGGGACGGGGCATGTGCGGCAGAAATCGCGATCGACGCAGAATACCAACTCGTGGTCCCACATGTTCTTGCCGAATGCAGCGATCTTGGCTGCGTCCAGATGCGGTCGTTCGGCGAGCTGTTCCTTGGTCCACTCGATGTGGCTGTTGGGGAAATATTCGGGGTGCTCCGGATGCACACCGATGGGGTTCTGCAATACGGCGGCGGTCACCCGGTCGGGTGCGAGACGTGCCGCGTTCAGGCAGTAGCTGCCACCGATGCAGCCGCCCAGGACGTGGAATTTATCCGCACCGACACGATCCATCAGGGCTAAATGGTCGGCGGTGTAGGTGTCCCAGCCGTGATCGGCCTCGATGGCACAACGGGATTGGCCGGCGTTGCGTTGATCCATGGCGACAACGCTGAAGCCCGCGTCGGCCAGGACTTCGGTCCAGTCGCACCAGGATCGCTTCGGCCCGTTTGCTGGATGATGCCACATCTCCAGGCGCGAGCGCAGGCCGCCCGGCGCGAATAGCAACACGGGAAAGCCCTTCCCGAATTGTTCGTAGTAGATCTCCCCGTCGGGGCGTTTCAGCATCGGCACTGGGGCTTCCTCCTTATTGCTTCAACCGAGGAGTCGTTTTGCTTCCTCGGCGTCGTTGGCGATTTGGGTTTTCAGCGCGTCGATGCCGGGGAATTTGATTTCCGGTCGGATGAACGCGTGCAGCGCCACGGTGATTTCGGTACCGTAAATATCTCCGGAAAAATCGAACAGATTGACCTCCAGCCGGCTTTCGGTCCCAGCATTGACCGTCGGGCGACGGCCGATATTGGCGACGCCTTTGTGTACCGTGCCATCGGCGACACGGACGGTCGCGGCGTAGACGCCTCGCGCCGGCTCCAGATGCTGGCCCAAAGCGACGTTTGCGGTAGGGAAACCGATGGTGCGACCCAAACGCGCGCCGTGCGCGACCGCGCCGCGAATGGCCCAGGGCCGCCCGAGTTCGGCCGTCGCCCGTTCCGGGTAGCCGTCCTGTAAGGCACGGCGAATGCGGGTAGACGATAGCGGGCCGCGCGCATCGGTCACCGGCGGCACCAACGTCAGGCCCATCCCCAGCGCCTCCGCTCGGCTGCTCAGGAATCCGGTGTCACCGCCGCGCCGATGCCCGAAGGCGAAGTCCTCGCCCGAGGCCAGATGCTTCGCGCCGAGGCCCTTGTGGAGCACATCCGACACGAAGAATTCGGCCGTCATCATGCTGAAATCGTGGTTGAACGGCAGTTCGAACAGGATCGCCACGCCTAGCGCGGCCAGGGCATCGGCCCGCTCGGCGGACAGGGTTAGGCGGAATGGTGGGTCTTCGGGCCGGAACACCTCGCGCGGGTGCGGTTCGAAGGTCAGCACCGCCAGGGGGGTATCGGGCCGAGCGGCGTGGGCGGCGCGCAGCAGGCCGGCATGGCCGCGATGAACGCCGTCGAAATTACCCAGCGCGACGGTGGCGCCGCGCGCGTCTTCGGGCAGGCCCTGCCAAGTGTGGTAGATACGCATCTGCAATCCCATCGCGGAGGCCGCTTTCTTGCGGGAAGCGCCGATGCAAATCAACCTGTTGCGCGGGGCATCCCGACCACTCATACAACTGGGGTCATGATCCACACCGCCGAAACCCCGTCGATTCACGGCGGGTTGTTGAATACAATGGGCTAGACCGTGCTGTTCAACTCCCAATTCTTTATCGTCGTCTTTCTGCCGACGGTGCTCGCGCTTTATTACGCTCTCGCTGCTAACCGAGCGGCGCGACAGGTCGTGGTGGTGCTGGCGTCGTTGGGGTTTTACGGCTGGTGGGATGTCCGGTTCGTGCCGCTGCTGATGGCGCTGACGCTGGCAAATTGGCTTTTTGCGCGTTGGTTCGGACGCGCCCGCCTGCCGTGGATTCCGGTGCTGGGCGTGGTGCTGAATCTTGGTGTGCTCGGCTTGTTCAAATACGCCGACTTCCTGCGCGGCACCGTGTTCGATTCGGTCGGTGCGCCGTGGCAGCCCTGGCATTTGATTCTACCGCTCGGCATCAGCTTTTTCGTGTTTCAGAAGATATCCTATCTGATCGATCTGCGGCGGGGTGACCGGCATTTATACGGGTTCCTCGATTTTTGCATGTTCGTCTCGTTCTTCCCGCAGCTCGTCGCCGGCCCGTTGGTGCGACACAACGAGATTATCGACCAGTTTCGGCAAGACCCGCGCAGCCCCGCTATGTGGGAGAATCTGTCGCGCGGCTTCGTGCTGTTCATCGTGGGCGTCGGCAAGAAGGTGCTGTTGGCCGACACGTTGGCGCTGCTGGTCGATCCTTTGTTCGCGAAGGCGCTGGGCACGCCGCTTTCGCTGGCCGAGGCTTGGGCGGCGGCCGGCGGCTACACGCTGCAAATTTACTTCGATTTCGCTGGCTATTCCGATATGGCCATCGGGCTCGGCCTGATGTTCGGCCTGCGACTGCCGATCAACTTCGACGCGCCGTACAAGGCGGTTTCGGTGCGAGATTTCTGGCGGCGCTGGCACATGACCCTCAGTCGGTTTCTGCGCGATTATTTGTATATTCCGCTCGGCGGCAGCCGTTGCGGGCCGGTACGGCAGGCGGTCAACGTCGTGGCCACCATGCTGTTGGGCGGGCTATGGCACGGTGCGGCATGGACTTTCGTGGTTTGGGGCGGGCTGCACGGTCTTGCGTTGGCGGTGAATCATGTGTGGGAGCAGCGGGGCCTTCGCCTGCCGGCGCCGGTTGCCTGGATGCTGACCATGCTATTCGTCATGGCGTGTTGGGTGCTGTTTCGCGCCCCGGATTTCGCGACGGCGGGGCATGTGCTGGCGTCGATGGCGGGCGTGTCGGGGATTGGGCGCGTGGCGCTGGACACCGATACAATCCGAGCGCTGACGGTAGGTGCATTGCTCGCGGTGGTGGGACCGACGGGTTATGCGGTGGCAATGAATCGCTTACGGCCGATGACTTGGTTCGCCGTGCCGGCCGGGATCGGCCTTGCGTATCTTATTCTACTGATTGGCGGGCGGCTGCCCAATGTCTTCATCTATTTCCAGTTCTGATCCCTGGAGGCGGTTTTTCCGTCTGCTCGCCGGGACCGTCGCGGTCGCGGCGGGGGTTGTGTACGCCTTCGTGGTGCTGGTCGATCCGTTCGACGTTCTGCCGCTGTCCCTGCCTGCGGATCGCCCGCCGGTCGCCAGCAATCAGCGCTATGCCTACCCCAGCTTGGCGCGCTCGCAGCAGTTCGACAGCGCATTGTTCGGAACGTCCAGTAGCCGCCTGATCCAGCCGGAGGTTCTGAATCCGCTATTCGGCGCGCGGTTTGCCAATCTCGCGATGAACGATGCTACGGTCTACGAGCAGTTTCGGCTGTTCCAGGTTTTCATCCGTGCGCACCCGGCTCCGAAAGTCACGATGTTGGGTCTGGATTATCGTTGGTGCGTGACGGGGCCGGATTATCAGCGTCTGACGTTTCGGACATTCCCGGAGTGGATGTATCGGGACAATCCCTGGCGCGGATATCGGGAGATGTTCAATCTCTACACCGTCCAGGCGGCAGGCCAGCTTTTCGGCATTATGCTCGGCATCAAAAAGCCCGATCAGGGGCGCGATGGCTATACCGGCTTCGTCCCCCCGGATGCCACCTACGATCCCGCCCGAGCGCTTATGCATTTGACCCGCGAGGGGCCGGCGATTCCGGTTGGGATGCGCGCGGGGGCGCCGGAGTCCTGGACATATCCAGCGATGCCGGTGCTGCGGGCAATGTTGACGGCATTGCCGCCCGAAACCCGCAAAATTCTTTTCTTCATCCCGTATAATCATCGGCTTCTGCCGGCGCCGGGGAGCGACGGTGCCGCAGTGTGGGACGCGTGCCGCGCGCATGCGGTGGCGGAGGCCGCGACCGTTCCCAATGCGTTGGTGGTGGATTTCATGCGGGTCACCCCGATTTCCAGTGCCGACGATAATTACTGGGACGGTATCCATTATCGTACCGGCATCGCGGATCGACTGGCGCAAGATCTAGCGGCGGCAAGCCGGGGGCATATTTCGGACGACTATGTCGTGCTGTGGCCCGAGGTGCCCAGCCGTTAACCGAAATCGGGGAATGGTGCTGTCGGAGGGGATTGAACTCTCGACCTCTCCCTTACCAAGGGAGTGCTCTACCACTGAGCTACGACAGCGCCGACGAGCGGCAGGCGCGTCGTATAAGGGGGCTTTAGACGGCGCGCAAGCCAACTTCGTTAACATCGGTGCATAGGTGCTACGCCGGGGAAAAATCCCCGGCGTGCTATTGTCTATCGTCCGCCGCCCAAACCGGGCGAAGCCACTAACTCCGCCACTTTCGTGGCGTCGAACCCGAGCACGTCGCTCAGGATTTCGGCTGTGTGTTCGCCTAGTAACGGGGAGCGCAGCACGTCGGACGGGCTATCCGACAGTTTGATCGGGTTGCCGACCGACAAATATTTACCGCGCGTGGGGTGATCGACTTCCACCACGGTGCCGGTGTCGCGCAACGATTGCTCGGCGGCGATTTCCTTCATCGATAGAATCGGGCCACAGGGAATGTCGTATTTGTTCAGGATTTCCATCGCGTCGAACTTGGTGACGGTCATGGTCCAGGCTTCGATCGTGTCCCAGATATGCTTCAGGCGCGGCAGGCGGGCCGGGGGCTTGGCATAATCTGGATCGGTCTTCCATTCCGGCTTGCCGATCACGTCGCAGATTGCTTCCCACACCGGGGCCTGGGCGATGAAATAGATGTAGGCGTTGGGATCGGTTTCCCAGCCTTTGCACTTCAAAATCCAGCCCGGTTGCCCGCCGCCGGACGCATTGCCCGAGCGCGGCACGGTGTCGCCGAAGGGGGTGTCGGGATATTGCGGGTATTCTGTCAGCGGCCCTTTTTCGATCCGTTGCTGGTCGCGCAGCTTGACCCGGCAGAGGTTCAGCACCCCGTCTTGCATCGCGACGTCGACCTTTTGGCCACGCCCGGTGGTGTTGCGTTGGAACAAAGCCGTCACGATGCCCAGCGCCAGATGCAAGCCAGTGCCTGAATCACCGATCTGCGCGCCCGTCACGACCGGTGGGCCGTCGTCGAAGCCGGTGGTCGACGCCGCGCCGCCGGCGCATTGCGCCACGTTTTCGTAGACCTTGCAGTCTTCGTAGGGGCCGGGACCGAAGCCCTTGATGGAAGCCAGGATCATTTTCGGGTTCAGCGCCTGAATGCGCTCCCACGTGAAGCCCATGCGGTCCAGCGCGCCGGGGGCAAAATTTTCCACCATCACGTCGCAGGTCTTCACCAGCTCTTCCAGCACCATCTTGCCGCTTTTGTCGCGGCCGTCGATGGTGATGGAGCGCTTGTTGTGGTTCAGCATGGTGAAATAAAGGCTATCCACGCCCTTGATGTCTTGGAGCTGGCCGCGGGTGATGTCGCCCACGCCCGGACGTTCCACCTTGATCACGTCGGCGCCGAACCATGCCAGTAACTGCGTGCAAGTCGGGCCGGATTGAACATGGGTGAAGTCGAGGATTTTCACCCCGTCGAGTGCTTTACCGCTCATGGAATTATGCTCCTGCCTTTTTCGAAAGGGCGCTCTTGGGGTTGAGATTGCCGATATTGCCGCTCTCGCTGCCCGCTGCGGGGTCGATAACAGCGTTGATCAGGGTCGGCTTACCGGATGCGATCGCTGCATCGACGGCCGCTTTCAGTGCGTCTGGCGTGGTGACGTTAACGCCCACGCCACCGAAGCTCTCGATCATCTTGTCGTAACGACTGCCCGGTACGAACATCGTCGGTGCCGGGTCGGCGCCGCCGGTCGGGTTGACGCCGTCGCCGCGATAGATGCCGTCGTTGTTGAACACGACGATGCAGACCGGGAGGTTGTAGCGGCAGATCGTTTCGACCTCCATGCCGGAGAAGCCGAACGCGCTATCGCCCTCGATCGCCAGCACAGGCTTGCCGGTTTCGACGGCGGCGGCGATGGCGAAGCCCATGCCGATGCCCATGACGCCCCAAGTGCCGACATCCAAGCGCTTGCGCGGCTGGTAGATGTCGATGACGCCGCGCGCCTGATCCAGCGTGTTGGCGCCCTCGTTCACCAGGACGGTGTCCGGCCGTTCTTTGATGACGTCGCGCAGCACCCGCAGCGCCGAATGGTAATCCATCGGGCTGGAGTTCTTGCCCAAGCGGGAGGCCATGCGGGCAACGTTGGATGCCTTCTTATCGTCGATCGCCTTGACCCACTCGGCGGGTGGCTGCTGCCAAGCGGCACCCATGCCGGCGATCAGCGCGGCGACGCAGGACCCGATATCGCCCACGACCGGCGCGGCAATTTCGACGTTGCTGTCCATCTCGCGCGGCTCGATGTCTATTTGGATAAACTTCTTCGAGCCCGGCGGACCCCATTGTTTGCCCTTGCCGTGGCTGAGCAGCCAGTTGAGGCGCGCACCGATCATCAGCACGACGTCGCTTTCTTGTAGGACGGTGGACCGAGCGGCGGCGGCGCATTGCGGATGGGTGTCGGGCAGCAGGCCCTTGGCCATGCTCATGGGGATGTAGGGAATGCCGCTCTTTTCCACGAGGGTGCGGATGTCGTCGTCGGCCTGTGCGTAGGCCGCGCCCTTACCGAGGATGATCAAGGGCTTCTTGGCGCCACGCAGCACATCCAGCGCGCGTTCGATCGCCGAGGGCGCCGGGATTTGCGCCGGAGCCGGATCGATAACCTTTACCAGCGACCGGCGACCGGCTTCGGCGTCCATCACTTGGCCGAATAATTTGCCGGGCAGATCCAAATATACACCGCCCGGACGGCCCGATACTGCCGCGCGGATGGCCCGAGCGACGCCGATACCGATATCGGCGGCGTGCAGGACGCGGAAGGCGGCCTTGCAGAGTGGCTTGGCGATCGCGAGTTGGTCCATTTCCTCGTAGTCGCCCTGTTGCAGATCGACGATCTCGCGCTCGGAGGACCCGCTGATGAGAATCATCGGAAAGCAATTGGTGGTGGCATTCGCCAGCGCGACCAGCCCGTTTAGGAAGCCGGGCGCGGACACCGTCAGGCAGATGCCCGGCGTCTTCGTCAAGTAGCCGGCGATGGCTGCCGCGTTACCGGCATTCTGCTCGTGCCGGAAGGAGATCACCCGCATCCCCTCGGCCTGCGCTAGTCGGCCCAGATCGGTGATGGGAATGCCCGGCACGCCGTAGATATTGTTAATGCCGTTCAGTTTCAGCGCATCGATGACCAGGTGGAACCCGTCGGTCAGTTCGGTTTCGACTTCATCGGACATGATTTTTCTCCCCTTAAGCGAATTGACGGCGCTGGCGTTGGACGTCGGGCGGGTCCAGGAAATCGCCATGCCGTTCGACGTGGGCGGCTAAGCCCATCGTGTGTTCGAGTACCAAGCGGGCGGCCAGATCGGCGTCCCGCGCTTCCAGCGCCGCGATAATGGCGCGATGGTCGGCGACGGATCGCTGCGCGCGGTTGTCCTGGGTCATCGTCACCGCACGGACCGCGCGCATGTGAATGAAGAGCGAGTCGGTGAGCGACGTCATTGCCTCGATTCCACCGAGGCGGATAATCGCGCGATGGAATGCCATATTGGCGTCGGAATATTCGCTGATATGGCCGCTCGGGTCGTCCCGAAACGCCTCCACCAGCCCCCGTAGTTCCGCCAACTCGGCTTCGGTCGCGCGGGGTGCAGCGAGCCGAGCGGCCATACTTTCGATTGCCGCCCAGACGGTGATGGTTTCTACCACCTCGCGTTTGGATTTGCGCACGACATGGATTCCGCGCCGGGGCACCGAACGGACGAAGCCTTCTTGTTCCAGGACCGACAAGGCCTCGCGGATGGGGGTGCGGCTGACGCCGAGGTCCTGCGAGAGCTGACGCTCGTCCAGTCGTATTTCCTCGTGATGGCCGTAGATGTCCATCGCCATGATCGCGCGCTTGATTGCCTCGCAAGCCTGCTGCCGCAGACCGAGGCTGATGCCGAGCGGTTCGATCTTGAGTCTGGGTTGCTGGTCCGTATCGGACACGCGCTTCCTTCCTTTCGCTTCGGCATATTCAGTATATTGTATACCAGAAGAGTCAAGATTGCATTGTGCCAAATTTGCTCGCGTCGAAAGCCTTGGGTAAAGTAGCGGTAGTCCACGTGTTCGGTTGTAAACTGGGTGAGCCGACAATATGCGCAGCATCGTCCCGACAGATACGTCTACCCGTTGGGATAGGCACACAGCATGAGCGGTAGCAAAAGCGGCAGCCGTCGCAGGCGTACGGGCTCGTCTTCGCGCCGTTATAAGCCGGCGGAACTCGTTCCGATTCAGCCGCGCCGCCGTACCCGCATGGGCATGGCGGAAATTTCGGCGTCGATCGGTGTGACGTTGGTGGCGATTGCCGCTATCGTACTGATTTGGGTTGTAACGCTACGAAATATCAACGAACAAACGGCCGATGTGCGCGAGCGCGCGGAACGCATGGTATCGGCCCAAGCCCTGACCCTGGCCGAGGAAGTGCGTCACGAGCTGCTGCTGGTCGATCAGTCGTTATCCATTCTCCAGGACGCCTGGAACCGGGATGAAGAACACTTCGATTTACTAGCAATGCAGAAGCTGACTCCGGCGCTGACGGCGGTCGCGAACGACATCTTCATCGCCGACGAAAAGCGCGTCGTGCGGCAAAATATCATGCCGCAGGCAATCGGCCAGGGCATCGGCGGACCTTATCTCAATTTCCCGCATGGCACGCTGGAATTGCTGACTAAGGACGGCCAGCAAGCCAAAACCGGTCAAATGATTATCGGCGATACCGGCGGGTCCATCGAGGCTCGGCGTTACCTGATGTACATTGTCCGGCCTCTGGCCAAACCCACGAAATGGCTGATTGGCGCATCGTTCCGCTCCGAAGAATTGGTCAAGCTGTACGGTCAGGTGTCCCTGGGCATTAACGGCGTGGTTGCTTTGATGGACTCGCAGCGCGGTAACTTGCAGGCCATTGCCGGCCCAGCCGCACGCCGGCCGCAAATCGATCTGACAAAATCGGACATGCTGGCTGCCTTCAAGACCAAGGTCGCCGGGACTTGGACCGGCCCAACCGCCATGGATAACGTCTCGCGCATCCATGGCTTCGCCAAAGTGACGGGGCGCGAGATGTACGTCACCGTCGCCATCCCGCAGTCGGAGGCCATGGCTGCGGCCAATGCCATCGGATCGGGGTCCTGGTGGGTCGCATTGACTGCCAGTATCGTCGTAACGGCGGTCGCGGGCCTGATCCTGTGGGAGATTTTCAACCTCCGTGCCAACCGTCGTCGGCAACGAGCTTTCGTCCGAGCCCAATCGGATTTGGAATCGTTGCAAACCGAAGTGGCGATGATTCGGACGCGCTCGGCGGTTGCCAATCGTCGGATTGCCATGCTGCTGCGCATCGCGCCCGATGGTGTAGCGATGGTCGATGCGGATTTGCGGCTGGTCGCTTGGAATGAACGATTTGCCGCCGAATGCGGAATATCGCCGGAAGTGTTGCGGGAAGAACTTCCGGTCGATGAATTGTTCCGACAGCAGGCCAATGCCGGCCGGATCGGTTCGCTGCGCAGCGACGACCCCGAGGCAATCGAGGCGGAAATCGCCCGGCGCGTCGCAATCCTGCGCACCGAACCGACCGGTGCGGTGCTGCCGCAACTGGATGCTGCCGGACGCCCAACTGCGCTGTATATCGACGTCGTGCCCGAGGGCGGCGGTTTGGTGCTCTTGCTCGCTGACTCCGAAACCGCTGAGATTTAAGACCGCACGGGCAGCAGCCGGATGGCCGCTGCCCGGTTTCGGTTCAGACGCGCTCGATCAGCGCTGCGATGCCTTGGCCGACGCCGATGCACATCGTGGCGATCGCCCGCTTGGTGCCCGTCGTTTCCATCGCATTCACCGCCGTCATCGCCAGACGCGCGCCCGACATGCCCAGGGGGTGACCCAGCGCGATCGCGCCACCGTTCGGGTTCACGTGGTCCGCGTCGTCCGGCAGGCCGAGTTGACGCATCACCGCGATGCCTTGGCTGGCGAAGGCTTCGTTCAGTTCGACGATGTCGATGTCGCCGATGCCCAGACCCATATGCGCGAGCAGCTTCTGCACTGCCGGGGCGGGGCCGATGCCCATGATCCGCGGCGGTACGCCTGCCGTGACCATCGACACGATACGCGCACGCGGCGTCAGGCCGTGGCGCTTCGCTGCTTCTTCCGACGCGATAATCAGCGCGGCGGCGCCGTCGTTCACGCCCGAGGCATTGCCGGCGGTCACCGTGCCGGGATCGCGGAAGGGGGTCTTCAGCTTGGCCAGCATTTCCATCGTCGTGTCGTGCCGAGGATGCTCGTCTTGAGACACCACGGTGTCGCCCTTACGGCCTTTAATCGTGACCGGCACGATTTCGCGGGTGTAGAAGCCGCTTTCTTGCGCTTTCTTGTTCCGCATTTGGCTGCGATACGCGAACGCATCTTGGTCGGCGCGGCTGATTTGGAATTCCTCGGCCACGTTCTCGCCGGTTTCCGGCATCGCATCGGTGCCGTACACCTTCTTCATCGCCGCGTTCACGAAGCGCCAGCCGATGGTGGTGTCGTAAATTTCGCTGGAGCGGGAGAACGCCTCCGTCGCCTTGCCCATCACGAACGGCGCGCGGGTCATGCTTTCAACGCCGCCGGCCAACATAAATTGGGCGTCGCCGCCACGGATGGCGCGTGCCGCCGAACCCACCGCATCGAGACCCGAACCGCAGAGGCGGTTGATTGTGGAGCCGGGAACGGTCGTCGGCAGGCCGGCCAGCAGCACGGCCATGCGCGCAACATTGCGGTTGTCCTCGCCAGCCTGATTGGCGCAGCCCATGATGCAATCGTCCAGTGCATCCCAGTCGATACCGGCATGGCGTTCTTTCAGCGCGCGGATCGGATGTGCGGCGAGGTCGTCGGTGCGGACATCCCGCAGCGCACCGGCATAACGGCCGATCGGCGTGCGGGCGAAGTCGCAGATAAAGGCTTCGGCCATATGAGTTTCTCCCTATGCGATGCCGGTCTGGGAACGTTTGCCGGCGGTGGCAATCGGTTTAACGCGCACTGAATGGATAGCCAAGGTTCGAAGCATATTGCGGTGCAGCACCGCTCCGCCCTAGGCTCCCCGAATGTTGAGGTTTCTCATTCGCCGCGCCGTGCTTGCCGTTTTGGTCTGCCTGACCGTGCTAGTGGTTGCTTTCGCGCTGACGCGGCTGTCGGGCGACCTTGCGGTTTCGATTGCCGGGCCGAACGCGACGTCGGAAGACGTGGCCACGATCCGAAAAAACTACGGTCTGGACCGCCCCATTCCCGTGCAATTCCTGGATTGGGCGGCAAAAGCGGCATCTGGCGATCTCGGCCGGTCCTACCTTTACCGCGCCCCCGTCGCCGGTCTGATCAAGGACAGATTGCCGATCACGCTCGGCCTCGGCGTGAGCGGGCTGGCTATCGCGCTGCTGACCGCCATCCCGTTGGGCATCCTTTCGGCCATGCGGGAGGGGACTTTCATCGACCGCGCCATCGGATCGGTTGCGCTGATCGGCCAAGCCATGCCGAGTTTTTGGCTGGGTTTGGTGCTGGTGATTTTCTTCGGCCTGAAATTGCAATGGTTGCCGATTTCCGGCGTCGATACCTGGGACGGCTACATCATGCCCGGCATTGTGTTGGCGTTCTCCGCCATTCCCGCTTTGATGCGCTTGACCCGAGCCGGAATGATCGAGGCTTTGTCGTCCGATTATATTCGCACGGCGCGGGCGAAAGGTCTGAGCACCGCGTCGATTGTGCTGAAACACGCGCTCCGCAACGCTGCCATGCCCGTCGTCTCCGTCGCCGCAGTCCAACTCGGTTTCATGCTCGGGGGATCCATTGTGATCGAAACGGTCTTTGCCCTACACGGGGTCGGCTATCTAGCTTGGGAGTCGATCAGTAAGAACGATTTCCCGGTGGTGCAGGCCGTCGTAATGTTGCTCGCTATGATCTATATCGGTTTGACCTTGCTCGCCGACTTGATGAACGCGGTGCTCGATCCTCGGTTACGGGCCGGATGACCGCTCGCACGCTCTCGACCGGACTCGGCATAGCAATTGTCGGCTTCATTCTGTTTGTCGCGCTGGCCGCAGGCTGGCTCGCGCCGCACGATCCTTTCGCCCAAGATTTGATGAAGCGCATGATCCCGCCAAGTTGGATGGATGGCGGCTCGACCGAGCACTGGCTAGGCACGGATCAACTGGGGCGGGATTATTTGTCGCGGCTGGTTTATGGCGCCCGTATTTCGTTGCTAATCGGTACGTTGACTGTGGTGACCTCGGGTACGATCGGCACGACTTTGGGCGTGGTCGGCGGTTATTTCGGTGGGCGCACCGACGATGTCGTGATGTTCGCCATCACCTGCCGGCTCGCCATTCCGTTGATATTGGTCGCACTGACTGTCGTCGCGCTGGTCGGCAGTTCCCTCACCGTTGTCGTCCTGACGCTCGGTTTGCTGCTGTGGGAACGGTTCGCCGTGGTCGCCCGCACGACCACAATGCAAGTCCGGAACCTGGATTATGTCGCCGCCGCGCGGGCCGCTGGGGCATCCACACCGCATATTTTGTTGAAGGAAATCCTGCCGAATATTCTGACGCATTTGGTGGTCGTCGCCACCTTGGAAATGGCGCTGGCGATCTTATTGGAAGCCGCTTTGTCCTTCCTCGGTCTGGGCGTGCCACCGCCGTTGCCGTCCTGGGGGCTGATGATCGCCGAAGCCAAGGACTACATGTTTTTCAGCCCCTGGGTCATCGTTGTGCCCGGTGTTGCACTGTTCGTGTTGGTGTTCGGTATCAATTTGTTGGGCGATGGGCTGCGCGATTTGCTTGGGGTTTCTCAACGGCGATGAGACCGGTGCTGGAAATCGAAAACCTCCGGGTGGGGTTTCAAGATGGTACTGCCGCCGTTCGTGGCGTGTCGCTGAAAGTGGCGCGCGGCGAGACCCATTGTTTGGTCGGCGAGTCCGGTTGCGGCAAATCGGTCACGGCACTGTCGACGATGAATTTGCTCGCGCGCGGAGCTAAGCGGTCCGCCGACGTCATGCGCTTTCACGATCGCGATCTGACTCGTTTGTCCGATCGCGATATGGCGCGTTTACGCGGCGACAAAATGGCGATGATTTTTCAGGAGCCGATGACCAGCCTAAATCCTGCCTACACCATAGGTTCGCAAATGGCGGAGGTTTTGGAACGCCATCGCCACGTCTCGCGGGCGAAAGGCTTGGAACGTGCGGCCGAGTTGCTGGGACGGGTCGGTATTACCGCGCCGGGGATGCGCCTGGCGCAATATCCGCATCAGCTATCTGGCGGTCTCCGCCAGCGCGTCATGATCGCCATGGCATTGATGTGCGAGCCGGAACTGCTCATCGCGGACGAACCCACCACCGCGCTGGACGTGACGGTGCAGGCGCAAATCCTGCGCCTGTTGCAGGAATTGCAGCGCGAACTCGGGCTGGCACTGCTGCTGATTACCCACGATCTGGGTATTGTCGCTCGCATGGCGCAGCGTGTGTCGGTCATGTACGCCGGGCAAGTGGTCGAGAGCGGTTCGGCCGAGGCGTTGTTTCACTCCCCTACCCATCCCTATACGCGCGGGTTGCTCGCTTGCGTCCCGATCCCCGGAAAAACGCCGCGCGACCAGCCGCTTGGCAGTATTCCCGGCGTTGTGCCGCGCATTGGGGCGGGGTTCGCGGGCTGCGCTTTTCGCGATCGTTGCACCCATGCGGTCGCGGCTTGTGCTGGCACTATTCCGCGACGAACGATATCGACCGAGCACGAAACGATCTGTACGATGGCGGCGGCATGATCGAGGCTCGGGACGCATACCGTCATTTCTCCGGCCGTACAGGAATGTTTTCTGCCGACCGGGTGGTACGTGCCGTCGACGGCGTGTCCTTCAACCTGGCGGCAGGAGGCGTGTTAGGCATCGTCGGTGAGTCCGGATGCGGTAAATCCACGCTGGGTCGCATGATCCTCGGCCTGTTGCCGCCCAGCGCCGGGGATATCCTAGTCGAGGGCCAAAGCTTGGCGAAGCTCGATCGGCGGGAGCGTGCGCGGTTGATCCAGCCGATTTTTCAGGACCCGTTTTCGTCGTTGAACCCCCGCCAGCGTATTCGTGAGATTGTCGGTTTGCCGCTGGCCGCACAGGGCAGCGTGTCGGCGGCCAAGCAACGGGCAGAGGTCATGGACATGCTCGTGCGCGTTGGACTGCCGGCCGAGATGGCGGAACGTTACCCCGCGCAACTATCCGGAGGCCAGCGCCAGCGCGTGGCAATCGCTCGGGCATTGGTGCTGCGCCCGCGCATCGTGGTTTGCGATGAACCTACCAGCGCACTGGATGTTTCCGTGCAGGCGCAAATCTTGAACCTGTTGGCCGATCTACGCCGGGAATTGGGCCTGACGTATATTTTCATCAGTCACAACCTCGCGGTGGTCGAACATGTGGCGACCGAGGTCGCGGTTATGTACCTCGGTCGCTTCGTGGAACAAGCACCGTCGGAGGAATTGTTCGCCCGGCCGCGCCATCCCTATACGCGCGCGCTATTGGAATCGGTGCTAACGGCGGAACCGGGCATTCCGATTTCGGACGTCGGTCTGGGCGATAGCTATCCCGATCCCGCGAACATCCCCTCGGGATGCCGGTTCCATCCACGTTGTCCTGTGGCGACGGCCCGATGCCGCACCGAAACCCCGATCGGTCCGCGCCCCGGCGGCCGGATCGCGGAGTGCCATTTCGCAGACTGACGAGAAAATTTACCTGAGCAAATTTTCCTCTATCGGCGGGTGAATTATGCCCCGCGATCCGACCCACCCGGTTATCCCGGCGTAGGCCGGGGTCCACGACATGGGACATTACGGACTTCGCCCGTCGTCTTTTTTTCCTCCATTTTCGGAGTCAAATCTTTGAAACTCTCGACAAAAACCTGGATCGGTCAGGTTACGACCGGTCACGGCTTCATGCTGCTCGCGCCGACGTTGCTGGCGGTGTTCGCTGGCACGATGTCCTGGGACGTCGCATTTCCGTTGCTGGTAGCGGGCGCGGTCGGTCTAGCGTGGCCGGAGAACGGTCCGTTGAAGGATGCCGCGCAGGCCGTCGCGGCCGATTTGGAAAAACTCTACACCCAATACAACAGCAATGTCGTCGCCATGGCCGCCAACGCGCCGCTTCCGCCAGACCCAAACAAGATGTCGGTCGGCATTGCGGTGCTCGCGGCGATCGGGCTGTCGCTCGCGGCATGCACCGGACAAACGCCGGCGCAGCAGGCAGCGGAATTGCGGATGGCCGAATGCATTGCCGATACCGCCGCCAGGATCGCACTCGGTACGACTGAGACGGTCGATCCCGTCTGTGAGCCGATGCCCTAGGCGGCGACCCGTCGACGTTTCGGCGTCGGTGCGGGAGTCGCGACCTCATCGGGGTTGGCCAAGGCTTTCAACAGCGCGTCCCGCAATTGTGCCAATTTGCGTTCGTTCGAAATTTTCAACCCGAACACATCCTTGACGTAGAACACGTCGACCGCCCGCACCCCGTAGGTGGTGACGTGGGCCGAGGCGATTTGCAGCCCTTGTTCGCTGATCGCCGCGGTCACGTCGTGCAACAATCCAGGTCGATCTCGGCCGTTGACTTCCAGCACCGTGTGCGTGTTCGACGCGCGGTTGTCGATCACCACGCGCGGCGGAGCATGGATCGCCTGCATGCGGCGACCTAGCACCAGTTTCGACAATTTCTTGATTTCGGTGTTCAACCGCAACCGGCCGGACAATGCTTGCTCGATCAGAACCGACAGGCGGGCCAGCCGGTGCGGGGCGTCGAATGTGCCGCCGGAAGCGTCTTGAATCCAGAACGTATCCAGCGCCATGCCATTGGTCATCGTGTGGATACGTGCATCCACGATCGATGCCCCGGCCACTGCCAACGCCCCGGATATTTTGCTGAATAGGCCTGCATGATCGGCGCAATAGACCGTCACTTCGGTCACCGATCGCGCCGGCAACGGTTGCGTATCGACCGTGAGCGGAGCCTGGCGTTTTTCCGCGTCGCGCAACAGGCTGGCATGTCGAGCGTGGGTCTCTGGGTCGAACGAGAGCCAGTAGCTGGGATAGCCGAGTTCGGTGAACAGGCCGATGTCTTCGTCGGTCCAACCGGTTAGTAGCGCCGACGCCGCCTGCTTGGCGCGCTGCACGCGCACATCGCGTTCGGTCGTTGCCAGCCCGCCGGCTAGCACTTCGGCGACGCGGGAATAGAGTTCCCGCAACAAAGCGGCTTTCCAGCCGTTCCACACTTTCGCCGACACCGCACGCATATCCGCGACAGTCAGCACCAATAGCAACCGCAGTCGTTCGGGCGATTGGATCGTATCTGCCAAATCCATAATCGTTTTGGGATCGTCGATATCCCGTTTGAATGCTGTGGTGCTCAGCAGCAAATGGTGCAGCACCAGCCAGGAAACGGTGTCGGTTTCCTCGGCCGATAACCCCAAAGCCGGGCCGATATACAATGCTACTTCCGCACCGAGTTCGGAATGATCTCCGCCGCGTCCCTTACAGATATCGTGCAGTAGCATGGCTAGGTAGAGGGAACGGCGGGATTGGATTTGGTCTATCAGGCTGGAAGCAACCGGTGCGATCTCTGCCAATTCGCCGCGTTCCAGTCCGTTCAGGACGCGAACGGCTTCGATTGTATGCTCATCGACGGTAAAGATATGGTAGGAGTCGAATTGCATTTGACCGACAATGCGGGCCCAATCCGGCAGGAAGCGGCCGATGAATCCTGTCTCGTTCAGGACGTTCAGCCACTTTGCGCCGTCGGGATTGCCGGCGTGGCCGCGCGCGGCCGGCTGGCGTCCGCACAGCAAATCCATGAAGGCGTCGGCGGCTAGCGGATCGTCGCGCAGCGCGATGGCACGACGCTCATTCTGAATGAACGACCGGATCGCCAACGGATGCAAATCCAAATTGCGATCGCGGGCCACGCGTAGAATACGCAGCATCTGTAACGGTTCGGAGTCGAAGTCGCGCCCGCCGACCGGCAGCAATTTGCCTTCGGCCAGGACAAAGCCGGATGCGAGCAGCGCTTTGTCGGTCTCGGCCTCGATGGCGGGCGGACCCAGCGCGGCGCGCATTATGGCGGGTTCCATGATGCGGGTCAGACGGGCGATTTCGCGCGCGTTTAGGAAGTAATGGCGCATGAAACGTTCGACGCCGTCCTGGCGTCCATGCCGTTGGTAGCCCATGCGGGCACCGATCACCGGTTGCACATCGAAGGTCAGGCGTTCTTCCGCGCGCCCGGCGACGTAATGCAGGTGGAAGCGGACGGTCCACAGGAATTCCCAAGCGCGCCGGCCGTGCCGCGCTTCGGCGTGCGTCAAAACGCCGCCGATATCCGCGAGCTCGCCCATCGTTTGGGTATCGAACACGTACCGCGAAATCCAATACAGCGTTTGCAGATCGCGCAGTCCGCCGCGGCCTTCTTTCATGTTGGGTTCTACCAGAAACGCGCTTTCGCCATACCGGCGATGGCGCGCCTGACGCTCGGCCTGCTTCGCCAGGATATAATCGGCGGCACCCGCCTCCTTGCAAGCCGCTCGGAAACGGCGATGGAACGATGCGAATAGCGCCTCGTTGCCGGTGACGTGGCGGGCGTCCAGCAATGCGGTGCGGATGGTGTTGTCCTTGGCCCCCTCGACCAGACAATCTTCGATCGAGCGCGTGGCGTGCCCGACTTTCAACCCGAGATCCCATAGGAAGTACAGCATGTACTCCACCACCCTTAACGAATGGGCGGACGGGTCCTCGGCGGTCAGGAACAGTAGGTCGATGTCGCTGAACGGCGCCAGCACCCCGCGCCCATAGCCGCCGGTTGCGGCGATGCTGAGATTTGCCGGCTCGTTGAAGCCCAACTCGTCCGTCGCGTGCTCGTAAAGAATGCCGATGACGCCGTCGATCAAATTGCCCAACAGGCGCGCGGCTTGCAGCCCGGTGAATTGCTCCTGCTCGAACGCGTTCTGCACATAGGCCTGGATACGGGCGAGGTGACGACGAAATGCCGCGACCGCCTGATCGCGCGGAATCGCGCCTTTTTCTTCCTCGCGTAGGGCTGCGAGGGCGTCGGACAGGACGTGAGCGGCCGCCTCGGGGGCACGAGGCAATGGGATCGGTGTCAACATGGCCGAAAGCCTAGTATCACCCGGCGCCCTCGGGAATAGGGAACTCGGCTTTTAAGCGGTAAAGCGCGTCTAAAGCCTCCCGTGGGGTCATTCGGTCGGGATCGAATGCTGCTAACGCCTTTGTAAAAGGATCGGTTTCCTGAACGGGGGCTGTTTCCGCGATAGCGAACAGCGGCAAGGCCCCCAACGGCGCACCGGACCCGAGCGGCCCGCCGTGCTTTTCCAATGCGGTCAGCAAGGCGCCGGCGCGCCGTACCACTGGCGAGGGGACGCCGGCGAGTTCCGCGACGTGCACGCCCCAGGACCGGCCGGCCGCGCCTTCCGCAACCTCATGCAAAAAGACGACGGTTCCTTTCCATTCCTTCACCCGCATCGTGTGCGGTCGCAGGCGAGGCAAGCGATCGGCCAAACCGGCGAGTTCGTGGAAGTGGGTGGCGAAAATGGTGCGGCAGCGGATGGACGAGTGCAACGCCTCCAGCACCGCCCAGGCGATCGCCAGACCGTCCAAGGTCGCGGTGCCACGGCCGATTTCGTCGACCACAACCAGGGAGCGTGGCCCAGCTTGATGCAGGATAGCGGCGGTTTCGGTCATTTCCACCATGAATGTGGACCGCCCGCGCGCCAGATCGTCCGCTGCGCCGACCCGGCTGAACAACCGATCCACCGCACCGAGGCGGGCGGATTCCGCCGGTACTGGCAACCCGGCTTGGGCCAGCACCGCGATCAGCGCGTTTTGCCGTAGAAAGGTCGATTTACCCGCCATATTAGGGCCGGTCAGCAGCAGCACTCGCCGATCCGCCGACAGATCGCAGCGGTTGGGGACAAAAGCGGCTTTGCCGGCCAACGCGGCCTCCACCACCGGATGGCGTCCGGCTTTGACAATGAATTCGTCGCTGTCGGTCACCACCGGCCGGCACCATGTGCCAGGTTCGGCCAGCCGCGCGGCGGATTGCGCGGCGTCGAGGAATGCCAGCGCATCGGCGCCATCGGCCAAGGCATTCGCGCCATCCAGCGCGGCGCGCACCAGATGGCCGAACACCAGCCTCTCGCGTGCGGAAGCGCGTTCTCCGGCTTCGGATATCCGGCGATCGAGGTCCGACAACGCCGGTTCGGTGAAACGGGCGCCGTTGGCCATGCCTTGGCGGAGGGTCAGTTCGGGAAATTCGCGGAGCTTTTCGACCGCGATGGCGGGGGCTTCGATGATGTAGCCAAGTTGCGCGTGGTGTTTGATCTTAAGGCTGGCGACGCCGAAGCGCTGCGCGTAGTCCATCTGCATCGTCGTTAGCACGCGCCGGGAGTCGTCGCGCAACGAACGGTGCGCGTCGAGCTCGCCGTCGTAACCCAGCTTAATTGCGCCCCCATCGTCCAGCCGATGCGGTGGCGGATCGGCGAGCGCGGCGTCGAGCTGCGTCGCAAGGTCGAGTCCGATCGGCAATGCGCCGCGTGCTGTGTCCAGCGCGGGTGGCAGTGGGCCGTGCAAAGCGTCGTGCGCCGCAGCGGCGGCCTTCAGCCCGTCGCGAATGGCGGCCAAATCCCGTGGCCCGCCCCGGTTCAGCGACAAGCGCCCCAAGGCGCGCGCTATGTCCGGTGTGGCCCGCAGCGCTTGGCGCAGGCGGGTTGTCGCGTCCGTGTTAGCGAGCAGCCACGACCACGCGTCCTGCCGATCGGCGATGCTTGTCGGATCGGTCAAGGGTGCCGACAGCCAGCCCGCCAGCATGCGGGCGCCCGCCGGGGTCAAGGTCTTCTGCACCGATGCCAGAATCGTATGCTGCGTCCCCCCATCGCGGGAGCGTTGAATTTCCAAACTCGCTCGGGTAGCTGCGTCCATCAGCAGGACGCCGGTATGTCCTTGCGGTACCGGATGCGCCAAGCGCGGCAGATTGCCCACCTGCGTCGCCCGTACGTAATCGACCGCCAGGGCGGCGGCGATTGCCTCGCCATCCGAATAAGTGCCAAACGCATCGAGGCTGGCAGCACCGAAGGCCTCGGCCAACCGGCGGCGGGCGACCAAGGGCGGCGACGGCGCGGTTTCCGGTGCGCGCTTGCTGTCCCAGTCGCCCAGCGGCAGATCGGTTGGCGCCAGGATTTCCGCCGGCTCCAACCGCCCGAGTAGCGCAGGCAGTTCGGCGACGGCGGCGGTTTCGAACAGGCCGGTGGATACGTCGAGCCAGGCCGCGCCCAGCCCGTCCCGATCGCGGGCAAGCGCCAGCAGAAAATTGGGGCGACCGGCTTCCAGCAGCGAATCCTCGGTCAGCGTGCCCGGCGTGACCAGCCGCACGCCCTCACGCCGAATGGGTCCGCGGCCGACGCGGGTTTTTGGGTCCTCCATCTGCTCGACGACGGCAACGCGGAAGCCGCGGCGGATCAGGCGGGCGAGGTGGGATTCGGCGGAATGCACGGGTACACCGCACATCGGGATGGGTTGGCCGGCATGTTCTCCGCGATGGGTCAGCGCGATGTCCAGCGCGGCGGCTGCGGCTTCGGCATCTTCGAAAAACAGCTCGTAGAAATCGCCCATGCGGAAGAACAGCACGGCGTCGGGGTGTTCGGCCTTGGACGCGAACCACTGCACCATGCCCGGCGTGGCGCCCTCGCCGCGTGCGGGGGGCACGGTCAGCCGACTGCTTCCACCCGGCGCTTGCGCACATGCGCAGCGATCGAGGCCAAAGCGGTCGGGGTCATTCCCTGCAGGCGGGCGGCGGCGCCAAGCGATTCCGGGCGGAAGCGGGCGAGCTTGTCGGCAACCTCGGCGGATAGGCTGCCGATTTCGCCGAAATCCAAGCCGTCGAGGGATACCGATTCCTCCTTCCGGAAACGGCGGATATCGGCGTCTTGGCGCTGCAAATAGCCGGAGTAGCGGGCTTCGGCATGCACTTGCGCGGCGGCACGGGGCGGAAGATCGCGCAGCCATGGCACGGCGGCAGCCAGCGCGTCCCACGCGACCGTATCGATCGCGGCCATGTCCAAAACGGATCGCCAGCGCCCATCGGCCCGCGCCGCGAAACCCAGGCGGGCCCATTCGGCGGCTGGGTTGCCTTCCGCGCGCGCACGTTCGAGCGCAGCTTGCACCGTGTCGCGATAGGCGACGAAGGCGCCCGAACGTTCGGAACCGACGCAGCCCCAGTCGATGCCTTTTGCCGTCAACCGCAAATCTGCGTTGTCGGCCCGCAGGCTTAGGCGGAATTCGGCGCGAGATGTGAACATGCGATAGGGTTCGCTGACGCCTTGCGTTGTCAGATCGTCGGCCAGCACACCAATGTATGCATCGGACCGATCCAGTCGAGCCGGGGCGCACCCGCCGGCCAGCCGCGCGGCGTTGATGCCGGCGAAAAGGCCTTGGGCGGCGGCCTCCTCGTAGCCGGTGGTGCCGTTGATTTGGCCCGCTAGGAACAAGCCGGGCAATGACCGCAGTTCGAGGCCGGGGGTCAGTGCGCGCGGATCGACGTAGTCGTATTCCACCGCGTAGGCGGGTCGGAGCATCGTCGCGTGCTCCAGACCGGGGATCGTTGCCAGCATAGCGCGCTGCACCGATTCCGGCAGGCTGGTGGAGATGCCGTTGGGGTAGATGGTGTTGTCGTCCAGCCCCTCGGGTTCGAGGAAGATGTTGTGGCTTTGCCGGGCGGCGAAGCGGACGACTTTATCCTCGATGGACGGGCAATAGCGCGGCCCGACGCCGGTGATATTGCCGGCGTGGATAGCCGAGCGATGCAGGTTTTCGCGGATAATCGCGTGGGTGGCCGGTGTGGTTGCGGTGACGCGGCATTCCACTTGCCGGTTGTGCAAGCCCGTGGTCAGCGTGCTGAATGGTTCGGGGTCGGCGTCGCCGGGATCGGCGGCGAGGCCGTTCCAGTCGATGGTGCGTCGGTCCAGCCGTGCGGGGGTGCCGGTTTTAAGCCGCCCCATTGGCAGGCCGAGAGCGGCCAAGCGGTGCGCGAGGCCGATGGAAGGGGGATCGCCGACCCGTCCGGCCTCGGACTGCACATCGCCGATGTGGATGACGCCGCGCAGGAAGGTGCCAGTGGTGAGCACGACGGCTGCGGTTTTTATCCGTGTTCCATCGGCGACAATAACAGCCGCGATTCGCCCGTCGGGACCGATTTCCAAATCCTCTACCCCCGCTGCTCGGAGGGTCAAGCGCGGCGCTTCCTCCATCAGCCGGCGCATCGCGCGGCGATATAGCGAGCGATCCGCTTGGGCGCGCGGGCCTCGGACGGCTGGGCCCTTCGAGCGATTCAGTAGCTTGAAATGGATACCCGCTGCATCGGCCGCTTTACCCATGAGGCCGTCCAGCGCATCGACTTCCCGCACTAGATGCCCCTTGCCGATGCCACCGATCGAGGGGTTGCAGGACATCTCGCCGATGGTTTCGAGCTTGTGGGTCAGCAGGATCGTGCGCGCGCCTGTCCGAGCGGCGGCGGCCGCAGCCTCGCAGCCGGCATGCCCGCCCCCTACCACCACGACGTCGAAGCGCTGGTCCATCCTTTGTCTCACTATTTGGCGTGAGCGCGCCGTTTAGCTTGGTTTCGGCAATATGGCGAGGGAAACCCGGCTTTATGTCCGCTCCGTCCAATCCTTGATCGACACTCGCCAATGAATCCGATCCTGCTCGGGTGGGTAGTCCCCGGCAGCCTTGTGATAGGAACACCGATTGTCCCAAATCACGACGTCCCCAACCGACCATTTATGCACGTACTGGCCGTTCGGTTGGATCGTGCGGGCTTTGAGTTCCGCGATCAGGTCGTCGCTTTCGGCTTTTTCCAGGCCTTGCAGGGACACGATTTTCAGGTGATCGAAATAGAGCGATTTCCGACCGCTTTCGCGATGGGTGCGGATCACTTTGTGCAGCGCGGGTTTCCAGTCCTCGTCTTCCGGGTCGAGCAAGCCGGGCGTGCCGTAGGTGAAGGCGGCCAATACGCCTTCCAGCCGGTCTTTCATCGCTTGCGGTAGCGCATCGTACGCGGCGTAGCCGGAGGCGAAATACGTGTCGCCGCCGCGATCGGGGATCGCCAACGCGTAAAGTTGAGTCGCCTTGAACGGAATCTTCTCGTAGGCGCCGTCGGTATGCCAGCCCTCGGCGCCGCGGCGGTAGATGGTTTGGTTCAGCGAACCGTCCGGTCTGAATTTATTCGTTCCCAGCATGGTGATTTCCGGGTAATCCGGATGGCGGGTGGATTTGGCAGGGTGCGGCTCGATAATGCCGAACCGCCGACTGTAGGCTAGGAATTCGGGGATCGATAGGTGCTGATCTTTTACGACCATGACATTATGGTCGATCCAGGCACGATATATCGCCGCGAAATCGCTGTCGGATATCGTTTTGATATCGACGCCGGTGACCACCGCGCCGATCCCATCGCCAGCGACACGAATATCCATCATTGCGGCTTCCCGATCTCGTGCGATAATTTCGATACGAAGACCTGTTTGGTCGGGAACGACATCCAAACGCGGCGGCCTTCCAGGAAATCCTCCCCGATCAAGGCGTCGCCCACCCCGGCATCGGTCGGCAGCACGGTCAGCATCAGTCCCTGCACCACCGCCGGACCGATCCGCAATTCGCGGAACCAATGCAGATGCGATGTCATTGTGCCCGTGCCGGCGCCGCGCTGAACGACCTTGCGGTCTTGTGCCATTTTCTCCTCGGTCAATCCCATCCGGTTGGCCATCTGCACGCCGATCGTGGTAGCCGAGGCCCCGGTATCGAGGATCGCTTGCCCCCGCACGCCGTCAAGCAAGAACGGGATCAACAATCGGTCCTTTTTCTGTGTCACGCCGTCGATGGCAACGAATGGTTCCTGCCAAGGCGGCTGATTGTTCAGGCAACGCCGCACCCGATAAAGCGTTAACGCCTTGCCCGGTACGTCGATATCCAAATCGAACGCAAGCAGGATATCGGCCCCCAACAACCCATCGGCTAGCGGAACGGCATCGTTGTCGAACCCGAATTTACCGACCGCGACCCGATCGACCGGGGGCAGGCGGACATTGCCGAGCGCGAAATTGGATACGATGGCGTCGGCACTGACGACGGAACCACCGAGGCCGGTGGATGTTCGGATGCGGCTCATGTCCCGCCCCAGATGCAACCGCGCCGCCGCTTTTTCGGAAATCGTCGTGCGCTCGGCGCCACTATCGACGACCATTCGCAATTCTTGGCCGTCGATATGGATCGGTACGGTCAGCAGGCGACCGCGTACTTCGATCGGCAAGCGCGCGATTGCCACGGGCTCGCAAGCTTCGGCGCTGCCGGTTGCGGGCGGTGCGATTTTACCGCGCCGGATTTGGTCCTGCCGATACAAATCCTCGGCGGACGGCGGCGGCGGTCCGCAGGTTGTTAGCAGCGCGAGGACCGATAGCGCAAAAACACTGGCGAGGCCTTGCACGAGAACTCCCTGGTACTGTTGCCTTTTAGGGGTTTCGGTGATCGGATAGCCCCCATGTCCGATCCTATCACCGAAGAGTTGTTCCGCAACGCTATCTCTGCCCTTGGGGACGAGATGGTGCTGACCATTTATCGCACCGCTTACTCCGGGGTGTTGAAGAACATCATGGATTACAGCGCCGCGATTTGCGACGCCCAAGGGCGTTTGGTCGCGCAAGGATTGAGCCTGCCAGGGCATTTGGCATCCATTCCGGTATCGTTGCAGGCGGTGCTTGCGGAATTCGCCGACGATATTGCCGAGGGCGATATTTTCATTAATAACGATCCTTACTCGGGCGGCATGCATCTGCCGGATATTTTCATCTTCAAGCCGCTATTCGCCGACGGGCGCCCGATCGCCTATGCCGCAACGATTTGCCATCATACCGATGTCGGCGGGCGCGTGCCGGGGTCGAATGCGTCCGATAGCACCGAAATCTACGCCGAGGGTCTGCGCATCCCTCCGCTGAAGCTCTACGAAAAAGGCGTGGCCAATCGGACGCTGTTCCGCATGATCGAGCAGAATGTTCGCCTCCCCGGCCGTGTCTTCGGCGACCTGCGCTCCCAGCTTGCTGCCTGCGAGATCGCCGCTCGGGGCATGGCCGATCTGGTGTCGCGCTACGGCGCGGATGGCACGACCGAATTGATGGTCGCTACGATGGATTATTCGGAACGGTTGACTAGGCATTGCCTGCGGGAGCTTCCGGATGGGGAGGCAACGTTTACCGACTGGATCGATGACGATCAGATCGATGCGGGAATCCCCATTAAGCTGGTCTGCACCGTTCGCAAACGCGGCGACACGATGGAAGTCGATTGGACCGGCAGCGCTCCGCAGGTGAAAGGCGCGATCAACAACACCCTGAGCTACACCCAAGCCATGAGTTATACGGCGGTGAAATCGGTGCTGTCGATCAACATGCCGAACAACGATGGCGTGTTTCGCGCGATTAAGGTGATCGCGCCGGCCGGGACCATTACGCACGGCGTATTGCCCGCCGCCTGTGCCGCGCGAGGGTTGACCGGCTTCCGTGGCACCGATTGCGCGTTCGGCGCGTTGGCACAATTATATCCCGATAAAGTGTTCGCTGCATCCGACGGCGGCAATACGGGATTGACGATCGGTGGATACGATGCGGATAGAAAACCGTTTATCTATGTCGATTTCATTTCCGGCGGCTGGGGCGGGCGCCCGTGGGCCGATGGGCTGGACGGTAACACCACCATGTTCGCGAACATGGCCAGTTTCTCGGTCGAGGTCATCGAGTCCGAAAACCCGCTGGAAGTGCTGGACTACGAATTCGTGCCCGATACGGGCGGCGCCGGAAAATATCGCGGCGGTATGTCGCAGCGGAAGACGTGGCGCATGCTGGCCGATGAGGGAATATTGCAGGTGCGTGCCGACCGGCAAGCGTTCCGCCCGTACGGCCTATATGGCGGCGGCCCCGGTACGCCCGGCTCGAACGCAATGGACCCCGGTTTGAATACGGAAGAAAAACTGCACGCCAAGATTACGATGACGTTGAAACAGGGGCAGATTTTCCGGCACGAACTGCCGGGCGCCGGCGGTTGGGGCCCGGCGTTGGATCGCGATCTGGACGCGGTTGCACGGGACTTACGGGACGAACTTGTGACGATCGAGGGGGCCGCACGGGATTACGGCGTGGTGGCGGCGGGCGACCCGCCGGTCGTGGATATCGCGGCGACCGAGGCGTTGCGGGCGCGGTTGCGGATGGAACGGGCGCCATTGCCGGATGTGGCGTGGGCGCCCGCTGTCTGAATTACAGCCCTTGCCGGACCTTCGGGAACACCTCCTGCGCGATGGCTTCCATCGTTTCGATCGCCAGACTCTCCGGCATGCCGGCCCATTCCGTGCTCATGACGATATGGTTCATACCGATGCGCTTGTGTGCGTCCAGAATTTGTTCGGCCACCTCGTCCGCCGATCCGATGAAGAACCGGTCGCGGATCAGATCGTCGAACGATTGACCTAGGCCGCGATCGCCTTCCGGCATTTCCTGTTGCCAGGAGTGATAGGCTTGGTATTTCGCGCCCAAATACGGGGCGCACAGGCGGATGGCTTCTTCCCGCGTTTTGGCAACGAAAACCTCTCGCCGCATCGGTAGCTCGTCCGGGAACGGTTTGCCGGCGGCGTCGAGCGCGCGTTTGTACAGCTCCATTTGCCGTTCCAGTGCGCCGATCTCGACTGCTGGCCCGATGTACCAGCAATCGCCCATCCGCGCCGCCCGTTCCACAGCGGCATCGGCGTTGGCGCCGATCCAAATCGGGGGGTGCGGTTTCTGAATCGGGTGGGGGCTGCACGATGCCTCCTCCAGCTCGAAATACGGGGTCTTCATTGTGACCTTTTCTTCGGTCCACAGGCGCTTGATGGCGGTCAGATTGGCCTCGAACCGTTTGGCACGTTGGTTACGAGGGACGCCGAACGCTTTGAATTCCACGTCGCGATAACCCAGGCCCACACCCAGAATGATTTTACCGCCGGTGATTACGTCCAGGGTGGCGAACTCTTCGGCAACATGCAGCGGCGATAGTAACGGCAGCAGCAGCACGCCGGCGTTCAGGCGCATATTCGGCGCTTCGGCGGCAAACCGAGCTAGCATCGGAACGAGTTGCAACATTTGGAAGGGATGGGCGCTGTAATGGGCGGTTTTCGTTACGGAATTATAGCCGGCGCGATCGGCGAGGCGCACGAACGCCAGGGTTTCCCGAAAGCGGCGAGAAATATCTTCCCCTTCTTCCGCCTGGCCGCGAACCACGAGGCCGAATTGGAATTGTTTGCTCACGACGCATCCCCTTTACGCATGTTGGGTCGAAGATGGCGGCAGATGCCGGTCGGGGTCAACTGTTAGCGCTCAATAGGAATGTCCCCTCCGTGCCCAATTAGAATGTCCCCTT
>JBAXFK010000003.1:0-55574 GCA_037139955.1 Rhodospirillales bacterium | reverse complement strand
GAGCAGCACGGTGTTGACCGCGCCGAGCGCCTGGGCGTCAGGGGATAGCGCGTGCAGATAGGGAATGACGGCCTGCTTGCAGGGATGGGTGATGTTCAGCCCATCGAAGCCTAGCCGTTCGGCAGCCACCAGAAGGTCCGGCAATGCCTCGGTCCCTAGGCCGAGTTCGGTCAGATCGACCAGCTTGTATTGATACGAAAGGCCCTGGGCATCGCCCTCTTGCATGTGTAACGCCGGACTGCGAGAGGCCTGGATGCCGGTGCCGATAAGACCGACCAGGATGGATTTTCGCATATTCCCGGCCCCCCGGCCCATAATCGGGCTTGCGACTAAAGTACTAAACATCTAGTTGATATCAGTCAACATCGGCCTGGGAAGACGATTATGCTCAAATCGATAGCGACCGTCTCCCTCAGCGGCACCTTGCCGGAAAAGCTGGAGGCCGCGGCGTCGGTCGGCTTCGACGGGGTGGAAATCTTCGAAAACGATCTGCTTACGTTCGAAGGCTCGCCCGAAGACATCCGAGACCTCGCGACGGGCCTGGGACTTGCAATAACCTGTTTCCAGCCCTTTCGCGACTTCGAGTCGATGCCGGAGCCGCAACGTCGCCGGAATCTCGACCGAGCCGAACGTAAATTCGACGTGATGCAAGCGCTCGGGACCGATTTGCTTCTGGTGTGCAGCAACGTCCACGCCGACGCGATCGACGACGACGCGCGTGCTGCTGCGGATTTTCATGCACTGGCCGAACGGGCGCAAAGGCGCGGCCTGCGGATTGGGTACGAGGCGCTGGCCTGGGGACGGCATGTCAACCGATGGCGCCACGCCTATAAAATCGTGCGCGAGGCCGATCATCCATCCCTCGGTCTGATCGTCGACAGCTTCCATACCCTGGCCCTCGGCGACGATCCAGCCGGCTTTCCCACCGACAAAATCTTCCTCGTTCAGCTCTCCGACGCGCCGCGCCTACAGATGGACGTGCTGAACTGGAGCCGACATTTCCGCAACTTCCCCGGCCAAGGCGACCTCGATGTCGCGAACTTCGTCAAAGAAGCGATGAAAGCAGGTTACACGGGAGCGCTGTCCCTAGAAGTGTTCAACGACCAATTCCGATCCGCCCCCGCTCGGCTGATTGCGCGCGACGGCTTGCGATCGCTCCGGTTCGTCGAAGCGGAAGCCGGGGCCGCCGAACTACCTCGCCCCCCCGTGTTCGATGGCGTGGAGTTCCTGGAATTCGCCGTGGACGACGCCGAAGGCCGCCGGCTAGCCGCGGTTCTGCGTGGATTGGGCTTTTACCATGCCGGCCATCACCGCTCCAAAGCCGTGGACCTGTTCCGCCAGGGAAGTGTAAATCTGATCCTGAACAGCGAACCGGACAGCGCCGCATCGGAGCACTTCCAGTTTCACGGCACGTCCGTCTGCGCCATGGCCTTGCGGGTCGACGATACGGAACGCGCGGTCAAGCGCGCCACCGCGCTGCTCTGCCCCGCATGGCACGAGCGGATCGGCGAGGGCGAGCGCAATATCCCGGCCGTGCGGGCACCGGACGGAACACTGATCTATTTGGTGCAACCCCAAGCGGACGGACGCTCCATCTACGACGACGACTTCGTCCTATTCCCGGGCGAAATTCCGATGTCGCTGGTCGGTGGCGTCGATCACGTGACGCAGGCCCTACCCACCGGTCGGATGGACAATTTTGCTCTATTCTACCACGCGGTATTCGGGTTCTCGCTCGATAGGCTCTGGGAAATTCCCGATCCATACGGTCTGGTCCGCAGCCGTGCCGTGGTCAGCGCCGACCGAACCGTGCGCTTGTCTTTGAACGTGTCCGAGGGCCGAGACACTGCCGTCGGCCGCTTCTTGAAAACCTTCGTCGGAGCCGGCGTCCACCATATCGCACTGGCGACCGACCACATCGTGCATACGCTGGAGCAAGCCGCCGCACGCGGTGCACGCATTTTGGCCGTTCCCGACAACTACTACGACGATATCGGCGCGAAGTGGGGATTGTCCGACGAGACGATCGCGTCTTTACAGCAGCACAATCTGCTTTACGACCGCGACGACGGTGGCGAATTCCTGCAGGCTTATACCGACGCCTTCGACGGTCGCTTTTTTTTCGAATTCGTACAGCGGCTCGACGACTACCAGCAATACGGCGCCGCTAACGCCGCCGTTCGTTTGGCAGCGCAAGCGCAGCGACGTGCCTGACAACAACCGCTTGGCTTTACATACCGATGTCCGATAAAGCGTCGGTTCAAAGGGAGAAACGCGTATGACTGTCACCGCATCGGGCGTGGTAATGCCGCGCCGTAAACTGCTGATGGGGGCTTCGGCCCTCGCCGCCGCGCCGCTGGCAATGCCGCATGTCGCGCGCGCCGCCGATCCGCTACGCATCGGCGTGCTGCTGGCCAAAACCGGAAACATCGCCTCGCAGACCGAATACCTCGCCAACGGCACGTTTTTAGCGCTGGAAGAGCGCAAGAATACCGTGATGGGCCAACCGTGCGAGTTGGTATGGCTGGACGAGCCGTCCCCTCAGGCCGCCACGCAGAACATGCAGAAACTGGTCGAAGAAAATAAGGTCTGCGCCATTCTGGGCGGTTCGCTGTCGTCGAACGCGCTGGCCGAGGAAGCCAAGGCGCTCGAACTGAAAATCCCGTTCATCTGCGACAATGCCGCAGCGACGGAAATCACCGGCAAGAACTGCAACCGTTATACCTTCCGCCTGAACACCCCGGTAATCGTACAGTCTCGCATGCTAGCGCCGTACGCGCTGAGCTACGGCAAGCGCTGGTACCACATCACCGCCTCGTTCGCGTTCGGGCAGGACATTCTGCGCTCATCCCGCGAACTGCTGAAAGCTGCCGGCGGGACCGAGGTCGGGTCGGACGAAGTGCCGCTGAACACCGCCGATTTCAGCTCCTTCATCTTGAAAATCCGCGCTGCCAAGCCGGATGTGGTCGTCGGCGGTCTGTCGGCAGGCGATCTGTCCACCTTCCTGAAGCAATGGAACGAGCTGGGCATGAAGGGCAAAATCCCCTTCGTCGAGATCGCCATCGGCGATACCGACATCTGGGCCGTGGGCCCGGAAGCCGCCAACGGCACGTTTACTAAGATGTGGTACTACAAGAACCCTGCGAACCCGCCCGAGGAGGTCGCCTTCGCCGACGCTTACATGAAGAAGCACGGCAAGCCGGCCGCAGATAAGGCCTGGATGGGGTGGATTACCGCCAAATCGCTGTTCGATACGCTCGACACTGTGAAGTCCACCGACGCAATGAAGATCGTGGAAGGTCTGGAGGCTTGGAAATTCCAAGCAGGCTCTACATCCTACAGCTACCGCCGGTTCGACCACCAAATGCTGGTGCGCAACCTCGCGGTGTCGGTGAAGGAAAAGATTTCCGACAAATGGGATTTTTTCGATGTGAAGGCGACACTGCCGGAAAACGTTGCCGACCTGCCGAAAGTGTTCGGTTCGGAAGAAGAAATCGGCTGCAAGATGGGCTGATGCCGGCGCGGGCTTCGGCCCGCGTCCGTTTCGACGTGAACAGAGAGTACCTATGCTTTACGACCTTCTGCCCCATTTGGTGAACGGCCTCGTGCAAAGCGGGCTCTTTGTACTTCTCGCCGTCGGTCTGTCTATTATTTTCGGTCTCCTGGGCATTGTGAATTTCGCCCACGGCGCTTTCTTCACCGCTGGCGCCTATTTGACCCTGACGCTCCATCAATATTTCGGATGGCCAGCGATCGTTCTCGCGCCGATCGGGGTTGGCGCGATCGGCATGATAGCGGAGCGATTACTGATCCAGCGATTGTACGATAAAGAACCCTTGGTCAGCCTAATCGTGACGTTCGCCCTAGCCTTGCTGATCGAGGCATCGGTTCGCCAGATCTGGGGCGGTGTGGGTCAATCGCTGCCAACGCCCCCGGCATTTACGGGGATCATCGATTGGGGCGACGTGATCGTCTCACGCTACCGTTTAGTGGTGGCAGCAGCTACGATCGCGATCTTGCTCTCGCTCTGGCTGTTTTTGGAACACACGCCGTTCGGACGGATATTGCGAGCCGGCTCGCGCGACCCGGAAATGGTAGGACTGCTAGGTATCAATTTGCCGAAGGTATTGACCTGGGTCTTCGGGCTTGGCTGCGCGATTTCCGGGATGGCCGGTCTTCTCGCCGCACCGCTGTGGCCGATCATCCCGTCGATGGCGACGAACGCGATCATGCCGGCCTTCGTCATCGTTGCGATTGGCGGTCTCGGATCGTTCGCCGGCGCAGTGATCGCGGGACTGCTGATCGGAATCGTCAATGCGCTCGCGGCCTATTTCTGGCCGGAAGCGTCCGGGGCGATGATCTATGTTTTCATGGCATTGATGCTGTTGCTCCGGCCCCGAGGGTTGCTGGGTGAGCGGTGGGAGCGCTTCGAATGAGCCGTCTCGGTCATCCGGTCCTTGTAGCCGTCGTCGTTCTGGTCGCCCTGACCGTCCTGTGGACAGTCATTGGCGCGCCAATCGGTTTGATCACCCAAATCGCGATCTACACGCTTTATGGCGCGGGCGTCTGCTTGTTGGTCAGCTATACCGGTCTGGTCCCATTCGGTGCCTCGGTGTTTTTCGGCTGCGCTGCCTATGCTGTGGCGTTCGAGTTGCAACGCGGCATCGCCAACGAATTCGTCGCGCTGATTTTCGCCGTGGGGTTTTCGCTGCTGCTGGGGGCGATCATCGCCGCCATTATCCTCCGGCGCCGCGGGCTCTATTTTTCGCTTCTCACGTTGGCTTTCACGCAGATCGCGTTCGAGATTGCGTTTAAGTGGACGCCGGTGACCGGGGGTGAAAACGGCCTGCAAGGTTTGCCGCGCCCAACGTTCCAGACCGCTTGGTCGTTCCATGTTTTCGCAGTCGTTACGGTTGTCATTGGGCTCTACCTGCTGTGGCGCATCGCCCACTCGCCCTTCGGGCGCACGTTGCAGGCACTGCGCGACAACGAACAGCGGGCGCAAAGCCTAGGCTACGACACGTTCCGGGTGAAATTCGTCTCCTTCGTGCTGATGGCATGCTTCGTTGGCTATTCCGGCGGGCTGCTAGCGCTGATGATCAAGGGCGCGTACGCCGACAATCTGAGCTGGCAGCACGCAGGCGACTCGCTACTGATGGCCGTGCTCGGCGGGGTGCACCACTTCCTCGGACCGCTCTGGGGCGCGATTGCATTCATTCTGCTCGAGGATCGGCTGTCTCCCATCACCGAGGCGTGGTGGCTGATTTTCGCGCCGATCGTAATCGTCTTTGCTTTGGCTTCGCCCGAGGGCATCCAGGGCTTGGTATTCCGTTTGCGTGGGCGGGACAATTGGACCCTGACGCGCCACGGAATTCCGCCACGGCCGGCCGTGATTGCCCCGTTTCATGGCGGTGGCGCCAAGCTGGACCCGACAAAACCCATCCTGACTGTTTCGGGCCTGCACAAGCGGTTCGGTTCGCTGGTCGTGGCCACCGATATCGGGTTGGAAGTCTATCCCTATAATCTGCACAGTTTCATCGGCCCGAACGGCGCCGGTAAAACCACGTTCTTCAACATGATGACCGGAATCCTTCAGCCGAATTCGGGAAAAATCGTGTTCGACGGGCACGACATCACCAACCTGCCGGTGCACAAGCGAATTCGCCTCGGCTTGGCGCGGTCGTTCCAGATATTGAGCGTCTTTCCCATGCTGACGGCATTCGAAAACGTGCGCATCGCCGTCCAGGCGCAAGACGCGCGCAGCCGCGGCCTGTGGCGCGATGCCTATGATTACGACGACCTGAACGCCCGCACATGGTCGCTCCTGGCCGCAGTCGGACTGGCGGACCGCGCCGCCGATTCATGTGCCAACCTGTCGCATGGCCAGCGGCGCCTGCTGGAAATCGCCATCACCCTGGCCACCGATGCCAAGCTGCTGCTGCTGGACGAGCCGCTTGCGGGCCTAGCCGAAGCGGACCGGGAGGTCGTTGGCGCCTTGATTCGACAACTCGCTGAAACCCACGCCGTGCTGCTGATCGAGCACGATATCGACCGCGTGCTGGCGTTGTCCGACCGAATTACCGTGCTGCACCAGGGTCGCCTGATCGCCGATGGCCGGCCGAACCAAGTCGCGTCCAACCCCGACGTCATCGCTGCGTATCTGGGTGCGGAACGAATTGTTCCACCCTCGGCGCCGACCGACGCCGAGGCGAAAGCCCATGCCGCCACCAAACCCATACTGACGGTCGACAAGTTACGCGCGGGTTACGCGGGCAGCGTGGTGCTGGAAGACCTCTCTTTGGTCGTTCACGAGGGCGAAGCGGTCGCGTTGCTCGGCCGTAATGGCGTGGGAAAAACAACGACGTTACGCGCCATTACCGGAACGGTCCGTTCGTCCTCCGGCGCGATTACGCTCGACGGAGCCGACGTCACCAACGCGAAGTCCTACGAGATCAACCAGCGCGGCATCTCCCTGGTGCCGGAGGGCAGGCGCCTGTTCCCCAACCTGACCGTGCTAGACAATTTGAAAATCGCCACCCGCCCCGGTGGCGCCTCGTTGGACGAAATCTACGACCTATTCCCAAAGCTGAAGGTCTTGCAAAAATCCAAGGCCGAAAGCCTGTCGGGCGGCGAACGGCAGATGCTCGCCATCGCCCGAGCCTTGGTTGTCCCGGCGAAACTGATCCTGTTGGACGAACCGTTCGAAGGTCTGGCACCGACCATCGTAAAGGAGGTCATGGACGCCCTCGCCCGCCTGCGCGGCAAAGTCGCGATGGTCATCGTCGAACATCATGCCGAAACGGTTTTACCGCTGGTAGACCGTGCTTACGTGCTGGTGAACGGGCAAGTCGCGTTCGAAGGGACCGCAAAAACGCTCGAACAAGACACCGCTCTGCAAGCTCGTCTGCTCGGCGTCGTGCATCAGGAAGCGGCGTAATGCCTTGCAACTGAATGCGGACTTCGACCGGCGCGCTGCGGTTCACGCGGCGACGTTGGACTGGGTCGCCTCCCCCATGGCGGGCGTGCATCGCCGAATGCTCGACCGCGTCGGCGGGGAGGTCGCCCGCGCCACGTCAATAGTCCGTTACGCCCCCGGCAGCCATTTCTCCCCGCATATCCACGAGGGCGGCGAAGAATTTCTGGTCCTCGAAGGGGTGTTCCAGGACGAGCACGGCGACTACCCAGCCGGTACGTACATACGCAATCCGCCGACCTCCCGCCACACGCCGGGATCGGCGTCGGGTTGCACCATTCTCGTGAAACTCTGGCAATTCGACCCGGCGGATCGCACCCAAATCGCGATCGACACCAAGACCGGCCGTTTCAGCCCCGCCGAGGACCGTGCCGGCGTGCAAGTCCTGCCGCTGTTCCGCGACGCCATCGAGAATGTGCGCCTCGAACGCTGGGCACCGAACGCGACCGTCGCCTTCGGCACGCCCGGCGGACTCGAAGTGCTCGTGCTGGACGGCGGCTTTGCCGAAAGCGGTGAGAGTTTTAGCCAAATGTCGTGGTTACGCCTGCCGGCCGAGGCCGCTCTATCGGCCGAAGTGGGGTCGGAAGGATGCCTCGTGTGGGTGAAAACCGGCCACCTCGCGGGCATCGACGCCAGCCTAGCACGGCTGCCCGCCGCCTGAACGGAATCAGGATACTGCGGCACCTGTCAGGTAAACTACGCTGGCAAAGACAATCGTGCGCTTGGCGCTGCCGAGTTTTCTCGACGTCTGGTTTGCGCGAGCGCGGCGTCCTTCAACCGGGCTTATCCTCTGGACGACACACCGCTATACGAACCACTGAATGAAAATAAGATAGAGGTCACCCATGCTAGACGGGACAAATTGGCTCGGCCTGAAGGGCAAAGTCTGCGCAATCACCGGGGCCGGCGGCGGCATCGGGCGCGCGGTCGCACTGGCGATGGTGCGGGTAGGTGCGCAGGTAGTGCTATTGGACCGCGATGAAGCATCGTGCCTGGAAACGCAGGCTGCGGTCCAGGCAATGGGAGCCGAAGCACCGTGTATCCCGTGCGATGTGTCCGATCCTGCCAGCGTAACAGCCGCCGCAGCGGCAGCCGGATCGGTGGATGTGCTGGTGAACAACGCGGGATTGCTAAAACCGGGCCCGATCGCGACTCTGCCGCTGGAGGAATGGAACCGTTTGCTCGCGGTCAATCTGACCGGTTACTTTCTATGCGCGCAAGCGTTCGGCGCGGGGATGTTGGACCGCAGAAGCGGGGCGCTGGTCCACATCGCGTCCATCGCCTCCCGCTTTCCCCAGGGATTCAGCGGCGCCTATAGCGTCAGCAAAGCCGGGGTCGTGATGCTATCGCAGCAACTGGCACTAGAATGGGGCCCATCAGGCATCCGCAGCAACGTCGTCAGTCCCGGTCTGGTACGCACGCCCATGAGCGAAGCGTTCTACCAAGCTCCTGGGGTGGCCGAGAAACGCGCCGGCATCGTGCCACTGGGTCGCGTCGCCGTCCCCGACGATATCGCCGACGTCGTCACATATTTGGCAAGCACCCGGGCCGGATACGTGAACGGCGAGGATATCTGCACCGACGGCGGATTCGGGCGGGTCCTGATGAGCCTAGTGCCCCGCCCGGGTTTCGAAAAATAGCGACTACGCCGCCAAATACCCGCCATCCACATACAGTTCGGCGCCGGTGACGTATGACGCTTCATCGGACGCCAGGAACAAGATGGCGTTGGCGACCTCGTCTATTTCGCCATTACGGCCGAGCGGCACGGCTTTCAACATCCGAGCACGGACGGTGGGATCGGCGGTGGCGCCGGAGGTGCGCATCGGCGGCATCAGGCCGGGATGCACGGTGTTCGCGCGAATGCCGTCTTTCCCGAATTGCACGGCCGTGGATTTGGTCATGGTCAGCACCGCACCCTTGGACGCATTGTAGCTCATATGCACCATCGTCTGACCCACAAGGCCGGAGATCGACGACAGGTTTACGATCGAACCGCCACCGTTCTTCTGCATCTGCTCCACGGCGTATTTGGTGCCAAGGAACACGCCAGTTGCATTGACCGACATGACGCGATCCCAAATGCCGGTTTCCAGCAGATCGTTTACGGCGCTGCCGGAGATACCGGCGTTGTTCACCATAATGTCCAACCGCCCATAGGCCGCAACGCAGGCGGCGACGCAGGCCTTCCAGCTTTCTTCCTCGGTCACGTTCAGCGCGCAGAACATCGCGGTGCCGCCGGCATCGACGATCTGCTGGACGACAGCGCGGCCCTCGGTTTCCAGCATGTCGGCGACAACGACCTTCGCGCCTTCCTTGCCAAAACGGCGAGCGGTCGCAGCGCCCATGCCCGATGCCGATCCACTGACGATCGCGACCTTATTTTCCAAACGCATGGTTAAGTTCCCTCCGGTTCAATACGCGGAACTCTGCCATGACGCGACCCGATCGGTCCAGCCAGCGAAGCGCTGCGCGCGCACGTTAGGGTGGTGTCAATTTGCGGCGTCTGCATGTTCATGATGGGGTAATACCACTATATGTTGCGTTAAATGTCAAGAACATTTTACGAACAATAGGGAAATGCGACGCGGCTTTCCATTGCCCAACTGCCACGGGACTCATATCGCGATATTCCGTGCCATGAATACCCTCTAACTCGAACATCGACCGTCAGGGTCCACTCGCCCCCGCTGCTAAGGACAGAAGGGATATCGGATGCGGCGTATCAAATGCGGAACTACCGGCCTCGCGCTGCTGGCGATCGTCGCACTGTCAATCGCGCCGCCACCGGCGTTTGGCCGGAATGCCGATCTTTGCGCGAGAGGCTCAGGCGACGCAGATCGTTGTATGCAACACAGTCATTGTGTCGGGCCAGTGGACCGGCCGCAATATCGCATGGGCCTCCGGCAATCGTGGCGATGGTTACGGCGACAGCGATAACCGCGATCGGGCCATCGCCGACTACAGCGAGGCCATTCGCCTCGGTCCCAAAAACGCCGATGCCCTCGCCAGTCGCGATCGGTTGCGGCTGTATCGTGGCAACGCCGCCAAAGCCCTGGCGGACCTCAACCAAGCCGCCTATCTACTTCGACAGAATGCGAAGCCCGAGGCAACCCGTCTCCTCCGCCTCGCCGCCAACGACTGTCCACCATCTTCCTCCGAACGGTTGGCCGCCCGAGCGGAACTGAAGGCGCTGGGCGCCGTACCGTAAGCATCTTACAGCGCCGGCTTGGCGCCCGACCGCGATCCGGGCAAAATGCGCTATCATCCACGGAGCATCCCACCATGGCCCATCGCGGCTTGAATTTCGGCATCTTCCTCGCGCCCTTCCACCGTCTCGGCGAAAACCCGACCCTATCGATGGAGCGGGATGTCGAGTTGCTGCAATGGCTCGATCACCTCGGCTATGACGAAGCCTGGATCGGCGAGCATCACTCGGCCGGCTGGGAAACCATCGCCTCCCCCGAGTTAATCATCGCTGCCGCCGCCGAGAAGACGAAATATATCAAGCTCGGATCGGGCGTGACGTCCCTGCCCTACCACCACCCATTCATGGTGGCGCAGCGCTGGGTGCAACTCGATCACATGACGCGCGGCCGCGCAATGCTGGGCTGCGGTCCGGGCGCGCTGACATCGGACGCCTACATGCTCGGCATCGAACCGACCACCCAGCGCCCGCGCATGCTGGAATCGATGGACGCGATCATGCGTCTGCTCAAATGCGAAGAGCGCGTCACCATCAAATCCGACTGGTTCGAGATGCACGACGCCAAGCTGCACCTCGCGCCCTATTCCGATCCGCATTTCGAAATCGCGGTTGCCTCCACCATCACCCCTTTCGGCATGATCGCCGCCGGCACCCACGGCGTGGGCGTGCTATCGATCGGTGCCGGGTTGCCGGGAGGGCCGGAGGCGCTGGGCTCGCAATGGAAAATCGCCGAGGAAACGGCCGCCAAGCACGGCAAGACCATGGACCGCAAGAAATGGCGCGTTGTGGTCAGCGCCCATCTGGCCGAGGACGACGAACAGGCCCTACGCGAAGTCCGCAAGGGCGAGCGTAACGAAACCCTCACGTATTTCGAGGATACGCTGGGCCGTCCGCCCGGCCGCGCCGAAGACCCGCTGAGCGACGGCGTCAAGATGGGCACGACTTTGGTCGGCTCGCCGGAGACGGTGATCAAAGGCATCCAACGCTTGCAATCCAACAGCGACGGCGGCTTCGGCGGCATTCTGTTCCGCGCGCACGAATGGGCAACGCGGGAGCAGACGATGCGCAGCTACGAGTTGTTCGCGCGCTACGTGATGCCGGTGTTCCAAGGTTCGCTCGATACAGTGATCGGGTCGAACACTTGGTCGCGGGAAAACCGCAAGGCGATCTTCGCGCCGTCGACCGAGGCTGTGAAACGGGCCTTCACCGATCACGGACGAGAGGCGCCGGAAGAAGCGATCCGCGCACGGACGCTTGGGGCGCGGGATCTTTAGATCCATCGAAATGGAAGGAAACCAAGCAGCCCCCGTGGTCATGTCAGGCGAAGGCCCGCCATGACCACGACTTTTAAGCGTCAAACCGACAATGACCGACCGCGCTTTCTGGACCTTGTTCCGGAGCGCTAGCATCGCCTGTCCCTCTCGGTCCAAGGAGATCCTATGACCAAATACCTACACACCATGATCCGCGTCAGCGACCTCGAACCCACCATCGCGTTCTTCGCGGTCCTCGGCCTGCGCGAAATCCGCCGCCGGCCCGACGAAAAGGGCCGCTACACCAACGTCTTCCTCGCCGCCCCCGGCGATGAGGCAGCGGCCGTCGAACTCACCCATAATTGGGATGAGAAGGGCTACACGGGCGGGCGCAATTTCGGGCATCTCGCTTATGCCGTCGACAACATCTACGAAACCTGCGCCGCGTTCGCGGCTCACGGCGTCACGATCAACCGCCCGCCGCGCGATGGTCGCATGGCTTTCGTCCGCACGCCGGACGGAATCTCCATCGAGATCCTGCAGGCCGGCGAGGCGCTGCCGCCCGCCGAACCCTGGACGAGCATGACCAACACCGGTTCTTGGTAGTACCGACAAACGCCGAACGGGCTAGCGGTGCCGGAGACAATCCGGCACCGCTCGACCACCGCGATCAGCTAAGTTTCCAACTCTTAGCGCGACTTAAAACTAGCATAGCCCCACCGACTAACAGCCCCCAAAACGCCCCGCTTACCCCAAGAAACCCTTGGCCGGATGCCGTGACCAGGAATGTGACCAACGCAGCCTCCCGCCCTTCGACCGCCGAAACGGCACCGAGCAGCGCGGAACCGAAGGCGCCGAGTAATGCCAGTCCTGCGACAGCCTCGATGAGAACGGGTGGGGAGGCAGCGATGAACGCCGTCGCCGCGCCGGCCAGCAGGCCGAACACCACATAGGTCGATCCCGCGACCACCGCCGCCCAGTAGCGCCGCGCGGGGTCGGGGTGCGCGTCGGAGCTGGCGCACAACGCTGCTGTGATGGCCGCGAGATTTACCGCGTGACCGCCGAAACATGCCCCTAGCACGCTGAAAACCCCGGTCGTTACGAATAATGGGCCAGCCGGCGGCCGGTAGCCGTTCAGGTGCAACACCGCCATGCCGGGAATATTCTGCGACGCCATAGTCACCAAAAACAGCGGCGCGCCCAGACCCAGAGCCGCCGCGAAGCCGAATACCGGCCGCACGAAAACCGGCGACGGCCAGAGCGACCCAATCCCCCCGGGCATGCCCTGGGCGGCAATAAGCGCCACCACCACCAGCACCGCCGCCGGCACCGCGTAGAGTCGTTTCCAATAATATACGAACGCCCACACCAACACGATCGGCGCGGCCAATAACGGCTCGCTATGCATCGCTCGGACCGGTGCCAGACACAAGCCGAGCAGCACACCGGCTAACATGGCATTGGCCAAGGCGGGGGGAATGCGCTCCACCGCGCGGCCCAGCGGCTTCCACAGGCCGGCGACAACGATAAGCACGCCGCACACCAGGAAGGCACCGACCGCTGCGGGGAAACCGCCCTCGGGCACGCCGGAAGTCGCCAATAGGGCGGCCCCCGGTGTAGACCACGCCACGCCGATCGGTTGCCGCCGCCACAGACTGAGCAACACCCCTCCCAATCCCATCGCGATTGCCAGCGCCATCAGGCCCGACGCTGCCTCGGTCCGGGATGCGCCGACCGCCATCAACCCTTGCAGAACCACCGCAAAGGAGGAGGCGAAACCGACGAACGCGGCCAACAATCCGGCGGCGACGACCCGCATCGGATTACCGGTGCGCGATCGAAACCGGCTCGTGTACCGGATCGGCGGTCAGAAAGCCCAGTCGGTCGCTTTCGAGCACCAAGCAGGTCAACGGCCCACCGAACACTGCGCCTGTGTCGATGGCGATGCGGTTGTGTTTGACCACTGCATGCTTCACCGGGGTGTGCCCGTGCACCACGACGGCGCCGAAGTCGATCTCGGAATACAGGAACGCCGAGCGCATCCGGAGCAGATCGTCTTTGGCTTGTTGGTGGAGGGGAACGTTAGGACGGACGCCGGCATGGACGAAGGCGTAGCCGCCCTCCCGGTGCATTGTCGGCAAGGTTTTAAGAAACGCGATATGCGCTGCTGGGACGGTGGCGGGCCAAGTTTCCCGAGGTGAGTCCGGATCGACACCGTAGCTTTCCAGCGACGGCCGGCCCCCAGCGAACAACCAGTCGGTGGCGGCCGCGCGCTCCCCCCCCAACGCTTCGAGCATGGTATGCTCGTGGTTGCCCAGCAGATTCACGGTGTCGATCCCCGCAATGGGACAGCCGGCGATCAAGCGAGCAATCACCCCAGCAGTATCCGGTCCGCGATCCACATAATCCCCAACATGGATCAGCACCGCGCTGTCCACCGGTCGCTCGGCCATATCGGCGGCGATCTGGGTGTGCAGCGCGTCCAGTTGGTCGGCGCAACCGTGAATGTCGCCGATAGCATAAACCCGCCGGCCGGCGGGCAGAGAAGCGGGGGCGGGCGAGAATTCGATCATGAATGAGCGGCTACCAGCGGGGTGTGGGGTCTTGCAAGAGGCCGGTCAAACCGGAACCGTCGGCAACACCACCCGGCTCGGCCGTCCCGCGTCCACGAAGATCGTATTCGCCGCAACGCGCTTCCGCCGCGCGGCGCCGTCCGGCTCTCCGGTATTGGGATTGACGTCGAATTTGGGGAAGTTCGACGACGAGATATCCAACCGAATGCGGTGCCCGGGCAGGAAGAGATTGGCGATCGGACCGAGGCCGACGACGATCCGCACGACCTCCCCCGGGGTGCGCAGACGCGGGGCCGACGGGTCCTCGGCGTAGCGCAGCCGCAGGATGCCGTCGCACAGGATCATCGCGTAACCGCGCGGATAATCGGCGGACGGCGGATGGACGTCGATCAACTTGGCGGTGAAGTCGGTATCCGGACCGTCGGTGGCGACCCAGAGCTCGGCCGCCACCGGCCCGACGACCTGGACGGGCGCTGACAAATGCTCGGTTTGGAAGGCCAGCACGTCGGGGCGGGACGACAACGGCAAGTAAGGCGGCTCGCAGCCGAAAAAAGCAGCGGATTCGGTTTGGTCCCAGGCCCCGCCCGACGCCACCGGCTCTAGGCTGGTCAGGGCACCGCCGATGGTGGGCACCGGGCGGGCGGGATCGAAATCGTAGCAAAGCGGGGCGGCATCGGCGTCTGGCGCACCCGGGGATAGGCGGCCGTCGTTATGCAAATGGAACGCGGTCGCCGTGGCTTCGGGCAACGGCCAATCGGTGGCGGTTATCCAGCGGCCGCCATGCTCCAGCTTTCCGGCGCCATTGCGGCGTCCCGAGCCTCCGCCCATGACGAAAACGCGCACGGCTGGCTCATCCAGCGGCGCCCCTTTCAGCACATGGTCGAAAAACCGCAGCCGATAGGCGCGCCAGTCGCCGGCCCAGGCATCCAGCGTCGCGTCTGGCCCGAATTCGACATCGCCGAAGCAGGAATCGCTGCGATCGCCGTGCGTCCAAGGACCGAGGATCAGGCGCTGCGGCCCGCGCCTCTTCAAGCCGATGTAGTTTTCCGTCGCCGTGACCGGGTACGGGTCGAACCAGGACGACATATGGACCATCGGCACCGGAGCGTAGGACGCATGGGACCCCTCGGTCCAAATGCCGAGTTGCTGCCAGAAGGCATCGAAGGCGCCATGGGTCCATTGCTCGAACAAATAGGCCTCGTAATCCGGATGGTGCCGCAGCGGGGAATGTCCCGGTTTCCAGGGCATGCGAGCGAACCAATCGCGAATATCCTCGGAAGCCAAAGCGGCTTTCATCGTTGGATCGGCCAATGCTTCCGGCGACAGGCCGGCGTTCTTGAAGGCCCAGGTGGCCTGTTTCATCTCGAACGCGCCGTTGTTGCGGATGCCGCCGCGCCATGCGTTGACGAAGCCGCCGCAGTCCAGAATCTGCGCCTGCAACCCCGGCGGATCGAGGCATCCGAGCGCGGCTTGGGTGTGGGCGGCGTAGGACAGTCCCATGGTAGCAAAGCGCCCGTCGCACCAGGGCTGCCGAATTAGCCATGCGGCAGTGTCGAACCCGTCGAGGCCGTCGGACAGGTATTTGACGAACACACCCTCGGACCCGTAGCGGCCACGGGTATCCTGATAGACCACCGCGTATCCATGTTGGGTGAAATAGGCCGCGATGTCGCCTCGGGCCGCCGGGGTGCGGTCGACAACGGATATTTCCGATCGGCTCACCTCGGCACGGCCGTAGGGGGTGCGCTCCATGATGACGGGGAAGGGGCCGGCGCCATCGGGCAAATGAATGTCGGTGGCCAATCGAACGCCGTCGCGCATGGGGACCATGATGGTGGTTACGGACATGCGGCAGTCTCCTTCTATCGCTTTGCCAAGTCTGCGCCGGCCGCGATAGGCTGACGATATGACACAGATACGCCATTCCGTCTGCCCGCACGACTGCCCGTCCACCTGCGCCCTGGAGGTCGAAGTCCTAGACAACGATCGCATCGGTGCGGTCCGCGGTGCGCGCGACAACAGCTACACCGCCGGGGTCATTTGCGCCAAAGTCGCACGCTACGCCGAGCGCATTCACCACCCGGAACGGTTGTTGCACCCGCTGATGCGGACAGGGCCGAAAGGGTCTGGCCAATTCAAGCGCATCACCTGGGACGAAGCGCTGGATCGCATTGTCGAGCGATTCCAGGACGCGACCGCCAAACACGGTTCGGAATCGGTCTGGCCGTTCTTCTTTGCCGGAACCATGGGGCTGGTGCAGCGCGACGGGATCAACCGACTGCGCAACGTCATGCGCTACTCCCGCCAAAAAATGACGATTTGCACGACATTGCCCGAAATCGGCTGGCTGGCCGGCGTCGGACAAAGCCGCGGATTGGACCCTCGGGAAATGGCGCAATCCGATCTGATCGTCATCTGGGGCGGCAACCCCGTCGCGACGCAGGTCAATGTCATGACCCATGTCACCCGTGCGCGGAAAGAACGCGGGGCGAAGGTCGTGGTCGTCGATCCCTACAAAACGCCGACAGCGGCGGTGGCCGACATCCATATCGCGCCGCGCCCCGGCACCGATGGCGCCTTGGCCTGCGCTATTATGCACGTCGCCTTCCGCGACGGTTACGCCGACCATGCGTACATGAAGCAATACACCGATCTGCCCGCCGGGCTGGAGGCACATTTGTCCGTGCGCGGGCCGGCTTGGGCCTCGTCTATCACCGGCCTGCCCATCGCCGAGATCGAAGCCTTCGCTCGACTTTATTGCACAACGCAGCGCAGCTTTCTGCGTTTGGGATACGGTTTCGCACGCGGGCGCAACGGGGCAGCGAATATGCACGCGGTATCCTGCCTGCCCGCCGTCACCGGCGCGTGGCAGCACGAGGGCGGTGGCGCGCTGTGGTCCAATCGCGGGATGTACGGCTGGAACAAGTCGCTGATCGAGGGCCTGGACGCCGTCGATACCCGTATCCGCGCCATGGACATGAGCCGTATCGGCAGTGTGCTGACCGGCGACCGAGCGGAACTGGGCGATGGGCCGCAGGTCCACGCGATGATTATTCAGAACCAAAACCCCCTCGACGTCTGTCCGGACTCCAACCGCGTACGCCGCGGCTTCGCTCGGGAAGATCTGTTCGTCGCCACCCACGAACAATTCATGACCGAAACCTGTCGTTGGTCCGACATCGTCTTGCCGGCAACGATGTTCATGGAACACGACGATCTGTATCAGGCCGGCGGGCACAGCCACATCCAAATCGGCCCCAAACTGATCGACCCGCCGGGCGAGTGCCGGTCCAACCACGAGGTTATTCAGGCCCTCGCCGCCCGGCTGGGCGCCAAGCATCCGGGGTTCGAGATGACGGCGATGGAGTTAGTCGATGCGACGCTGAAGCTGTCCGGCAAACCCGACGCCGAAACAGTACTGAAGGAACGTTGGATCGACATCATGCCGAAATGGGAAGAGTCGCATTTGCTCACCGGTTTTCCGAACGCGGCCAAACGCTTCCATTTCGCCCCCGATTGGGCCGCACTGGGGGACAACCATGCGGGAATGCCTCGGCTGCCCGACCACATGCCGTTCATCGACGATGCCGCACCGGATCGCCCGTTCCGGCTAGTCACCGCACCGGCCCGATCGTTCCTAAACACCAGCTTCACCGAAATGCCCACCGGCCGGAAGCGGGAGGGGCGGCCGACGGTGTTCGTGCATCCGGCCGACGCCCGATCGCTGGGCGTGACCGATGGCGACAGAGTCCGCCTCGGCAATGCGCGGGGCGAGGTCGTCCTGCACGCGCGCGTTATCGAGGGGAGCCAGCCGGGTGTCCTCGTCGCGGAAAGCGTATGGCCCAGCGAATGTTTCGAAGGCGGGATTGGGATCAACGCGCTGACGAGCGACGATCCCGGACCGCCGTTGGGGGGCGCGGTGTTCCACGATACCGCGGTGTGGATGAAGGCCGAGGTTGCGGAGATGCGGCTGGCGGCGGAGTAATTCCGTCATTGCCCCCGCCTTCGTGCTAAACTTCGTCGATCTCCGCTGCGCCAAACCCGACGGCACGCGGCCGGATATGCCGAGGACCGTGGAAGCCGGCACTTGGGTGACGATTCGACGCCGGGATAGTTGCCGGGAAGCGCCCCCTGCCCCACACTGTTCGCATCCATTCAGGGAGGAACAGTATCATGGAAGTCCGTCTCGACGGCCGCGTTGCTATCATAACCGGGGCCAGCAAGGGCCTCGGCTTTGCCATGGCCAAGGAATTCTCGGCGTCCGGCGCCAATGTCGCCATTCTCGCCCGCTCGCCCGATAGCCTTGCCGAGGCCGTCGCCGAAGCGCAGGGCGCCGCCGGTAAAGTCGCCGGGTTCGTCTGCGATGTATCCAAGGCCGACCAAATCGAGAAAACCTTCGCCGACGTCGTCGCCACCTTCGGCAAGGTAGATATCCTTATCAACAACGCCGGCATTTCGCGCGCCATGCCCTCGCCGCTGATCACCGACGAGTTGTGGCAGGACGACCTCGACCTCAAGCTATTCGCCGCGATCCGCCTGTCTCGGCTATGCTGGCCGGGGATGAAGGACCGTAAATGGGGTCGAATCATCAACGTGCTGAACTCGGGTGCCAAGGCACCGCGCGCCAACGGCGCACCGACCGCCGTTTCGCGTGCCGCCGGTATGGCGTTGATGAAGGTGCTGTCGAACGAAGGCGCGCCGCACGGCATCCTGGTGAACGGCATGTTGGTCGGTCAGATCGTGTCCGATCAGATCGCCCGCAAGTATGCCGCCGAGGGCGCCAACGTGACATTCGAAGAATTCGTTGCCAAAGCCGGCGCCGGCATTCCGGTCGGTCGCATGGGCAAGGCCGAGGAATTCGCCGCGATGGCGTGCCTACTGTGCTCCGACCTTGGCGGCTTCACCACGGGGACCGCGATCAACATGGACGGTGGGGCAACGCCCGTCGTCTAAACTTCATACGCGCTCGCATCGAAGCCGAACGGCAAGCGGCCGGTCGGTTCGATGAGGCCGTACGGTGCGCGCGGCAGGAATTGGCCGGACCCCGGCAGGGCCTGGACCTTGCCGTCGCGCATCGCGACTTCGCCGCGGCGAATGGTGGCGACGGGCCAGCCGACGACCGACATGCCTTCGTATGGGGTGTAGTCGATGACATGCTGCAACACGTCGTTGGTAATCCTGACTTCTTTCTTGGGGTCCCACAGCACCAAATCGGCATCGGCGCCGGGCGCGATAGTGCCCTTGCGCGGATACAGGCCGAACAACTTTGCCGGGTTGGAGGACGTCAGCCGCACGAACTGGCAGAGGTCGATGCGGCCTTTGCTCACGCCCTCGCCGAACAGCAGCGGCAGCCGCGAGCCTAGGCCGGGCACCCCATTGGGAATATCGCTGAACGGGGCGTTGGTGCCATGCACCCGCTTTCCGACCGGGGAGTTGTAGCCCCAACCGCTGTGATCGGACGACACCACGTCGATCGTCCCTCGGCGCACCATGTCCCATAGCCCGGCGCTGGCCTCCGCATCCCGCGGCGAGGGGCTGCACATGAACTTCGCCCCCTCGAACCCCGGGCGATCCATATCGGCAGCGGACAGAACGAAATATTGCGGGCAGGTTTCCGCCCAGACCTTCAGCCCCCTGGCTTGCGCGCGGGCGATTTCGTCCGCCACCTCGGGGCACGACACATGAAAAACCTGGATCGGCGTATCCACCAGCTCGGCCAGCGCGATGGCGCGATGGGTCGCCTCCCGCTCGATCATCGAGGGGCGGGACCACGCGTGATATTTCGGCTCGACATGCCCGGCGGCCAACAGCGCGGCGGTGCGCCAGTTAATCGCCTCATAATTCTCGCAATGCACCGTCACCAGCATCTTGTTGCGGCGGGCAGCGGCGAGAACCCGGATGAACTGCTTATCGTCGATATACGAGCTTTCGTAGGTCAGAAAAACCTTGAGACTGCGTATGCCGGCCGCCGCGACCTGCGGGATTTCCTTGAATATAACGTCATCGGAAGCATCGGCGATAATCTGGTGGAAGGAATAATCCACCATCGCCTTGCTGGCGCGCTGCCGGTATTCGGCCAGCGAGCCTAGCACTCCCCGCCCCTTGAATTGCGCCGAAAATGTAATGACCGAGGTCGTGCCGCCCGCCAGCGCCGAGGTGCTGCCCGACACCCAGTTTTCTTCGTCCGCCCCGCCATCGGCGCGGAGCTGCTCGATATGGCAATGGGAGTCGACACCGCCGGGCATCGCCAGCAATCCATCGGCCTCGATCCGCTTCGTGCCTTTAAGGTCCAGCCCGACCGCGACAATCCGATCCCCCACGATACCGATATCGGCGCGAAAGACGTCGGACGCTGTGACGACCGTGCCGCCGGCGACCACCAGATCGTATTCGGACATCGCGACTTCCTTTGCTAACTGGGCGGCCGCAGCTTACCAGTTCTATCGCAGGCGCCGTCAACCGCCCGTTTTGCTATATTTATTACTATATCGCAACAAAAATGGCGCGCGTCGGCGCCGCTACGCCAGGGCAGCGCATTCCTCGTGGGTCGGAGGCGGTTCGCCCAGGACATAACCGAGCAGACGGCGGATTGGGCTTTTCGGCTCGTTGCACCATTCGCAGGCCCAGGTGTCCGGCCGCTTTTCGCGTTCTTTCTCGAAGGTTTTTCGGCGCTGTTGCTGCACGCCGAACAGAATTTCGAACTTGCCGTCGAAATGTGCCAGCGTCTCGTAAATCTTGAACCAGAACGCGCCGTCGCAACCGCTCGGGGTGACACCGAGGTCCAAACAAATCTCGGAAATCGTGCGGCCAACGGAACGACGGCGCACCTGGGCTTCGAGTTCCTTCAGCGAGGGTATGCTGAAATGTAGCGGATCGTTGCCATCGGGGCGCGCCGCAGCGCGGTAACGGGCTGCGATAATGGGGGCCGGACGTTTCGTCGCCATTGCTGCGATATCGTCGGGTTCGGCGGGCAAATCGGGTTCGGTCGGCACGATATCGCGCCCCTGCTCGGCACGGATGAGCAAATAGCGCTGCAACATCATGGCGCGGAGAATGCCGCGCTGCACATGGGCGAGGATACGACGCATGTCGTACGTGCCGAACCCGGCGGCGACGGCGGGGAAGTCGGCGTGGTCGCCTCGGTTGGGAAGTGTCGCGCCTAGATGCTGCCCGTAGCGCAGAAGTACCCGGACGACATCGAGAATGGCGGCAATACAGGGCGGCAGGACGGTACCCTGCCGGCCCCCTTGGCTGGGGGCCGAGCCTGCGGTGCGTGCGGAATGCGGCGCCGTTCTGTCCATTCCCCACGCACTAACGTTTATTGTTAATTTTGTCAAGAAAAATCGCAGCGACGGCCTATGCAATACGACGCAGGGCGAAGGTCTGGCCCCCATCGGGGCTGGCGATGGTGCCGGTGCGGACCAAGGCGGCCAGGACCGATTGAATTTGCGGCAACACGCGGCGGCCCTGGCGGAACCGGGCGGCGAGCGCGGCCGCCGACATCGGACCGGCTGCGGACACCAACGCCAGCATGACCGCGCCGGTTTGCGGCACGTCGCCGCTGGGCAGGCTCGGTTTGGCGCCGGGTTTGATGTCTGGCGCGGCCTCGCGCATCGCCCCGCCCTGTAGTTGAAGCCCGGCCTTGTCGCGTTCGCTGCCGAAGCGGGGGATTTGGTACTCGGGACGGAGCCAGCGGATCTGGCCCGCCGCTTCCTCCCGTACCCGCTCGCGGTTCAGCGCGACGAGGCGGGCGAGAATTTCGGTCTCCGGCAGGTCGGCCGGCCAGCCGTAGGCAGCGGCGACCTCGGTGTCGAGCCGGTCGTGGTACTCCTTCAGGATCAGCACCAGTCCGTCGTCGAAAATGCGCCGCTCGGCTGGGGCGAACGTGTCGGGCGCGGCGCCGGCGCGGAGCTTTTCCAGCACGTTGTAAAGGCCGGTGAGGGTGAGGTGCGGGTGGTCTTCCAGGACGCGCTTGCGATGGGCGTCGAGGTCCTCGGCGATGCGGCGTATCAGGTGTTTTTGCAGGTCGTCGGCGGCATCTCGGTTTCTGTCGATTGCGACGCGCAGACGAACTATATTTCGATATATACCATTCGGACGCACCGATGACCCGAACCGCGAAACTCTTCACCAACGGACGCAGCCAAGCCGTTCGCCTGCCCCTTGCCTACCGGTTCGAAGGCAATGAGGTGTTCATCCGCCAGGACCCGCTCACCGGCGATGTCATCCTGTCCCGCAAACCGCCCGATTGGGACGGATTTCTGGCAATGCTGGCCGAAGGCGCCGCGCCGGCCGATTTCCTGGATAAGGCAGAGCGCGCACAGCCCCAACCGGATCGCGACCCCTTCGCGGGCCGGTCGGAATGACGCGCTATATGCTCGACACCGACATGGTCGGGCATCTCGTGAAGGCCCACCCCGCCGTCATTGCTCGGGTGCGGGCCTTGCCCATGACCGCGCTGTGCGTTTCCGCGATCGCCGAGGGGGAGCTTCGATACGGGCTTGCGAAACGACCGGACGCGACGCGCTTGTTCCGCTTGGTCGCGGAGGTTCTGCGGCACCTGGATATTCTGCCTTGGGACAGCGCCGCCGCCGCGCGCTACGGCGCCCTGCGCGCGACGATGGAACGACTGGGCCGGAGCCTGGGACCGCTCGATCTTTTAATCGCCGCGCATGGTTTGAGTGCGGACGCGGTCCTGGCAACGAACGACCGTGCATTCGGAATGGTGCCCGACCTGATCGTTGAAGACTGGACCTGCCCCCCCCGTCACTTCTTTTCGTAACTGACCCCCAGTCCGGCCCGCGCATCTTGCTGGATGCCGTATTGCGGGAACGGATAGCGCAGGCCGTTCTTCGAGAGGGCTTCCATGCCCTTAATCGCCTTTTCCAGATACTCCGGCGGCAGCGCCATGAGCATCTCGTCGTCCAGCACCCCACCGTAGCGGCGTTCGGCAAAGCAAGGGATCGACAGGCTGGGTTCGCGGGTTTTCAGCGCCCGGCCCCAGGAGTCGGCACAGGCGCTTTCGCCCACCACCGACCAGTCGAAGCGCTTGTAGCCGGACCATTGCAGGCCGTTGATGAAATACATCATCGCACCCGGCGTGGCGTAAAACAGCGCGATGTCCGGTGGGTTCAAACGACCGCTGGTCAGGGGGGATACGGCCATCGCCTCGAACTGGCCATCGGGAACGCAGTGCATCGCGGCTTGATGGGGGCCGGAGTCCGCTGGGGTCTCGTACCACACGCCGACCATGCGCTGGCCGGACGCCCATTCCGCGTCCTTGCTGTTGCCCAGCCCGATCACCGCGCGGCATTGCGCGCCGGCAAGATTGTCCGCCGTGACACCCACCGTCCAACCGAGGCGTGCGGCCTGGGCGACGATCTGATCCGTGGTATGGACCGATTTCGGGCGCCGGATACGGGGTATCGCCTCCATATCCGATGCCTTTTCGAACATTTTCATGCCGAAGGGCACGGTGCGCAGTTTCAGCAAGCGTTCGAGGTCGGCGACCAGCTTGGTCCAATCCATCGTCATAGCAGTTTGCTCCCGGAGTTTCCTGGCGATAGCCTAATCGGCGGGCTGGGATTTGCCCAGGGTTGCATTCATCCTATCGTTCATGATCGAATTGGAAAGACTTCCCCATTACCCCCGAACCTGGAGGAAAAAACCGATGGCCTATACGCTGGAGCAACTGAGCGGCGATATTAAAGGCGCGCTCGAGGCCGATGCCGGCCCCGCCGGCAAGCAGGCGATCTGCGCGCTGGTGTCCAAGGCCCTGCTGGATAAGGACTTCGTCGCCCAGCATCTGACGGCCGAAGAATGCCGCCCCCGCAAAGTGCTGTACGAGGACCCGGAACTCGGCTTCTGCGTCTGCGGCCATGTCTATCTGACCGCCGCGATCGGCGAACCGCACGATCATGGCTCTAGCTGGGCGATCTACGGACTGGCCGAGGGCGATACGGAAATGGTCGATTGGCGCGTCGTGAAGCAGGGCGAAGGCGCAGTCCCCACCCTGGTCGAGCCCGACAAATCCTATGTCCTACGGCCCGGCGATGCGCATTTCTACGATGTTGGGGCGATCCACTCCCCCAACCGGTCGTTGGTCACGCGGCTTATACGAATCGAGGGCGCGAACCTCGACCATGTGAAGCGCTCGCGCATCCATCGGGCGTAAAAGCGCCTGCAACTGGCCTGACAGGGGCGCTTATTCGCGTGACTCGCGACAGCGTCCTTGACGGACGGCCCGCGCGTCGTCATAAGCTGCCCCTTCCGCTGCCGACCAAGGATAAGTCTGAAAATGTCTCGCCGCTGTGAAATTACCGGCAAGGGCGTGTTGAGTGGCAACAACGTCAGCCACGCCAACAACAAAACCCGCCGCCGCTTCCTGCCCAATTTGCAGGTTACGTCGCTGCTGTCCGATACCCTCGGCAGTTCCGTGCGCATGCGCCTGAGCACCCGCGCCATCCGCACGGTGGAGCATAATGGCGGCATCGATGCCTTCCTGCTCGGCACGCCGAACACCAAGCTGACCAGCGAAGGTTTGGCCCTGAAGCGCCGCATCGAGCGCGCGCGGGACAAGAAGGCGGCATCCGCCGCCTAATCGTCCTCGGCCTCCGCGTCGGGATCGGTTAGCCAAGTCCGGTATTCGCCGGACTCGATAAATTGCTTGAGACGGCGTAAATCGCGGATCGCGATACGCCGTGCTCGGCGGTCGGTCCATAGGCTAAGCAGCCGGCCTAGCCCGGACCGCTCGGTTTCCAGGCCAAGCCAAACGACGGTGCCAACGGGCACCCCCTCCAGCCCGAGCGACAGGATACGCGTCTCCGATTGGAGCACGAGCGTCAGGTCGGGCTGGTGTTCCACAATTTCGAACTCGGCGTCCGGCCTTGCGCCGTTCAACCGCACGCGCGCGCCCTCCTCCGGTGGGTGGCCGGACACGACCTCCACCCCGCGAATGCCGCTGCGCCAGCCCGGCAGGTAAGCAAGGTCGAACATCACTGTCGCAACCTCCCGCCGAGCACGCCGGACGGTGATACCTACGCGAAAGCCGGAGCTCATGCGAATAGCGCCACTGCGCGGATCGGGCTGGCTGTACCGCCGCGGATTTTCAGCGGGAAGCCGATGAAGGTGAACCGGCCGCGGCCGATCAATTTGTCCAGATTCGCCAAGCATTCCATATGGGTGATCCCGCGCTCGGCGCATGCCATATGGGCCTGGAAGTTGGGCTCGCCCTCGGGGGCCGGGCTGATGGCCTCGACACCGAACATCCCGATGCCCTTGTCGGCCAGCCAATGCACCGACTCGAGCGCGAGGCCGGGGAAGTCGTGCTGGTAGCCCGGCTTGCCAAGTAGGCGGTCGTTGGTGGCCATGTGTAGCAGGACAGTGTCGCCGGGGAGGATTTCCTGGCCGGATGCCGCGAGGGCGGCTTCCATCTCCGGCACAGTGACTTGCCCCCTCAGCGCGACGTGCGACAGATCGAGGCAAATAGCCGGGGTGAAGAATTTCTCCAGCGGCATTCGGTCGATCGACAGCGCCTCGGGGCGCGGATCGAAGTGGCTGGGGGCATCGACATGGGACCCGGCGTGGTCGGACATCGCGAGCGATAGCGCCTTGGAGGTAAAGACGGTGTTACCCGCGACCTTCTTCTCGGAATGGTCGCCCCAGACGGTAATAATAACCGGCGGATGCGATGGGTGCGCCTGTGTGCGATGGAATAATTCCCGGCTGAGATCGATCAATTCCATACGACAAACTCCTCGATTGTCCCAACAGTGCTATGCTGTCGGCTCAGCATCGGCAAGCACGCACGCCTATCGCATCGATACGGTATTGTCGGACGCATGGGAAAATAATAACCAGCATGGACGAGATATAGCGTAGGACATTCAATTTATGAAATGCTTTCGGTCGATTATCCTAGCAGCTTTATGCTTGCTTCCGACTATGTCCGAAGCTCGGGCGGGTCTTTTGGGTAGCAATATTACGATCGACTACAACTATCTCGTGCCCGGCTGGTCGACCGATATCGTGACAGTCACCACCGGCGTGGAAATTTCGTGCCTGGGCGGGTGAAGCGGGAATGCCAATCTGTGCGCCGCGCTGATAGCGCCTAATCAATATCTAGATATCGGCGACACGTCGATCGGCTATAGTTATATCGGCACGCACAATTCGGGTTTCAATCCGGGTTCGCCGAACGGTTTCACCTTTCGCGACTTGAATCTCGGCGGTGCCATCGTCGCGGTCGGTCTTTCGACCGACATCGCCGGGTTTTCGACGTCCCGCATCTCGTTCACCGACACGTCCGTGACGGTCGAACTGGGCGGTTTGGCCATGGGGACCTCGGCCTACTTCACCCTCGACATAACGGCGGTCCCCGAGCCGCTTGGCACGTTGGTGCTAGTCGGGGCCGTCGGCAGCCTTATCGCACTCCGCCGCCGCCCGCAGAAGGCTTGAGCCTATCCGCGCATAGGAGCACTGTCGGGGAACAATACCGGACAGGAGAAAGCCCGCATGGAAACGCTGTCGGATATTCTGGAAGACACCGCGTCGTTGGAAAAAGTCGCGGGCGGATTCGTGTTTACCGAGGGGCCGGTTTGGCATCCCGACGGGTTCTTCTATTTCGTCGACGTTCGCGACAACAAGCTATTCAGTATCGAACTCGGCAAGCGCCCGATTTTGGTGCGCGAGACCGGCGGTGGCAACGGAACCACGTTCGACATGCAGGGCCGCCTGATCAATTGCGAGGGCGATAGCCGGCGGCTTACACGGACCGAACTGGATGGGACCGTGACGATCCTGCTGGACCGCCAGGACGGCAAGCGGTTGAACCGCCCGAACGACGTCATCTGCCGCAGCGACGGCACCCTGTTTTTTACCGACCCCGCACTTCGCGTGCCGGTACAGAACCGCGACGTGGGGGAAGGCGCGGTCTACCGCCTGACGCCCGATGGAGTGTGCAATTTGGTGTGTTGGGTGGAATATCCCAACGGGCTGGCGCTCTCACCGGACGAGACCACGCTCTACATCGCCAACACCCGTTGGACACAATACATCCATGCGGTCGAGATCGACGCGGCGGGCGCGATGGTGCGACGGAAAGTGTTCGCCGACATGTCGATCGACGCGACCAACGGCGTGCCGGACGGGATGAAGGTGGACCAAGCCGGGCGGGTCTATTGCACCGGCGCCACCGGCGTCTGGGTATTCGCGCCGGATGGGACCATGATCGGCATTATCGAAACGCCGGAAGTCTGCGCCAATATCGCGTTCGGCGGGCCCGACCTGCGGACGTTGATGTTGACCGCGACATCCTCGGTCTACACGCTTCGCACCAAAACACCGGGCATGCCGGTGCCTTGGTACAACACGCGGGGGTAAGCGCGGCGCTACGTCTTACTCACGTTCCAGAAGGTCGGGGCGGGCCCTTTGCCGGGCGCCGAAATTCCTTTGCTCCAAGCTGCTCTGGGCATGTAACGACCGAGCGGGACGAAGGGGACGGATTCGAAGGCAGCAAGTTGGATTTCGCGTTCTAGCGTGGTTTTTTCCGCCTCGTCCCCTGTGTCGAGCCAGGCGTTGTAAGCCGTTTCGATACGGGGAATATCCGGCCAGCCGATCCAGGCGTCCTTGCCGTTGCCGCGCAACAACGACCCCAGCAGCGGATCGCGATATTCCGGCAGCGGCGTCACGCTGACGAATAGCGACCAACCGCCTTTGTCCAACGGGTTCTTGCTGCCCCGGCGTTGCAGCACTGTACCCCAATCCATGACTTGGTCGTCGATGTTCACACCGACCCGACTCAATCGATCCGCAACCACCAAGGTTGCCGCGTTATAGAAAGGTTGGTCGCTGGTATGGAGAAGAACCAGCTTTTCGCCGTTGTAGCCGGAATCGGCAAGCATCTGTTTGACCTCGGCAACGCTCTTGCGCGTCGTCAGCGCCTCGATACCCGCTCGGTCTACCTCCGGCTTGCCGGTCGCCAGGTAGCCCATCGGGACGACTGTGCCTTCGGGGTCGCCGCCCATCATGCCGTCCATCACTTCCCGCTGGTCGATCGCGGCCATCAGCGCGCGCCGGAACGCGGCATTGTTCGTATGCGGGTTGAGATGATTGGGGCGGAGTTGACTGATAAACCCATAGTCGTCCAAGCGGCCGAGTACGACGTTGGGGGCTTTTTTCAGCATCGGCAGCAAGTCGGGCATGGGCATTTCCACCCAATCGACTTCCCCGGTGATCAATGCATTCGCCGCTGTGGCGGCGTCGGGAATCATTTTCCATTCAACACGGTCCACCATAACCCGATGCCCGCCGGAGGTGAAGCTAGCGGGTTCGTCGCGCGGCACGTATTTGTCGAACGGGATCATAGCGGCGTGGCTGCCGATAACATATTCGTCGGTCAGGAATCGGAACGGCCCGCTGCCGATGGTTTCGGTCATTTGCTTATAGGGATCGGTTCCCTTAGCAATCCGTTCCGGTACCATCACGCACGCCGTCTGGAATTTCGACAGCAGAATCGGCAGTGCGGGGAAGGGTTTTTTCAACCGCAACACGATCGTGCGGTCATCGGTAGCCTCCAACGAGTCAAGCCGAGCGGACAGGGTAGCGCCGCCGGGGTCGCGTTGGCGCCAGCGATCGATCGAGGCGACGCAATCGCGGGCGAGGACTTTTTCGCCGTCGTGCCACCACAGATTGGGCCGCAATTTCATAACCCAACGCTTGCCGTCGTCCTCTAGCGTATAGGATTCAAGCATTTGCGGTTTCGGGTTCATGTGTTCGTCGCGGCCGAACAGCACGTCGTATATCATGAATCCGACGTTGCGGGTGGTCATGGCGCTAGTCCAGATTGGGTCCAGACTGCCAAGCGGCGACTGCGGAACGAACAACAGCGTTTTGGCGGTGCCGCCGATGGCCGGGCGGGCCAAAGCAGCGGCCGTCGCGCCCGTCAGGAGCGTCCGGCGCTTCATAGCGTTTCGACCTCGACAGGGAATAGCGCATCGACATCGTCGACATGCAGCAAGTGGTAGACAGTAAACCGGTAGGCTGGGCCGACAGAAATCTCGGGCGGCGTGAAGGGAAACGCGATGTTTCCGGCGGTGGAGAGGCGACCGGGATAGCCGTAATGCAGCAAAAATTGCTTGCAGGTGCGCACCACTTCCGATGCGCGTTCCCGCGTGGGGGCGATGCATTCGGCCATGATGAAAACCTCCCCCGGCATTGCCTCGCCGGGCGGAACGATCATCCGCACGCCGTCTACACCGTAGACACGGAAGCGCAACGTGTAATCCTCGGGCGCTTCCTCGCACACGAGATCGCGCACCACGATCGCAACTTTGGGTAGCAGTTCTTTGCTCTGTGCGATGAAGCGCGGATCGGCCGAACCGCACAGCAAGATCGCCCGCTCGCCGATTTTCGTCGCGCCTTCCAGCTTGATGGTCGGATCGGTGCTGTCATGCCATGCTGCACCGCTGACTCTGGCACGTCGGTCGTCGACCGCGACGTATTGGGCGTTGGTCAGGTCCAGCGCCCCATCGGGTTCATGTACCGTGAACGGGTCGGATTGTTCGTAGAGACTATGCGCGGCGACCGAGATCGGGGTCGCACGACGATCGGGGTTCATGCTTTCCAGCACGAAGCCGTCGTCGTCGAGAATCGCCAGGATCGAATCGCGCCCTCCCGGCACGCAGCACAACGATGCGCATTCGACGATTTTCGCCATATGCACCGACAGCCCGGTCGGAAATCCCAATGCGGTGGGCAGAGCGGCGAAAATGCCGGTATCGCAGGCGCGCCCGGCGATAATCACATCGACATCGGCTTCCAGCGCTGCGCGGAACGGCCCGGTGCCCATCTGCCCCACGATATTGGCGGCGTCGCGGACGTCTTGTTCGGTCAAGTCGGGCATATCGTCCAAGCCCGTAACTTTCCCCGCGCGTATGGCCTCGATGAGCATCTCGCGGTCGGTATCGGCGCGAATAATCGCCATTCGGAATGTTAATTTATCGGATCGAGCTATATCGCGAACGATCGCCAGGGTGGCATCCAGATGCGCGGCGGCACCGGCCGATCCGGCGGACCCGATAATCAACGGAATATCCAAAGATCGGGCGCCAAGCAGCACTTTACGAAGATCGCGGCGGGTGGATTCGGGCGACGTCGCCATTTCCCCCTTGCCGAGATAGGTCGGGCCGATATCGATCGAACCCATATCGCAACCGATCATATCCGGCTTGCGTGCCAGCCCGGCATTGAAAGCCGGTGTAGGGACGCCGTAGCCCAATTGCCCGGATGCGCCGAGCAGCCGGAGCGGCCGCCGGTTGGCGCGAATTTCGCGGAGGATGCGGCCGGAGGCGCTCATAGCTCGATCCCCAACAAGGGCGCATGTTGTTGCGCACCATAAACGTCGAAATCGCCGGGATCGCCGGCCATGATTTTGCGGGCCAGCACGACTTTGATCGCTCGACCGACGGGATAGGGGAATATCGCGACCTCGGAAGCCGGCACGCCGTAAAGGCCGCCGATGGTTTCGGCCGACAGGCCCGGCGACTGGGCGACACGTCGGTAGTCCTCGTCCGACCCGAACATAATGTCGAACGTCAGCCGTCTCGGTCCGGCGTTTTTGCTGCGGACGACTTGCGCGATCTCGGATAGTTTCATGGGTTTACCCCGGTTTGTGCAATTTTGCTCGTGGACGTGTCACGGTGCGCACGCCGTGCTTGAACGCTGCCAGAGGCGCGCGAATTTCGGCAATGGCCTGCTCTGGCGAAACGGCATCGACGATCACGATATCGGCGGGGTTGCCCACCGCGATACCGTAATCTTTTAGGTTCATCAGCCTAGCCGATCGGTCGGTCAACATGGCGAAACAATCGCGAAAATGATGCGGTTGGGAGATTTGGCAGACGTTGGCTTGCATATTCGCCACCCGAATCAACGACCCGTCGCCCATCGGGGTGAAGGGATTAAGGATGTTGTTCGACGAAATCGAGCAATTCACCCCGCAATCGCACAGGGCGTTGGCGTCGGCCAGACCGCGGCGAACCGAATGCGTCTGATCGCGTCCGCCCATGAACAGATCGGTTGTCGGCAGGACCGTGACGGCGACACCGGCATCGGCGATGCGCTTGGCCAGGATCGCCAGATCGGCCGGCGGCATGGTCGAATATTTCGAACCGTGTCCAACGGCGACACGCCCGCTCAGCCCATATTTCTCGGTCAAGTCGCAGACTTGATAGATATCCATGCCGGCGGGCGAATTGCCGGAGTCCAGATGCATATCGATATCGACATCGTATTCGCGGGCGAGATCGAAAATGCGCTGAACATGCGCGGTTTTATCGGGATCGTAATTCGGCGCGGCACCCACGACCTTGGCGCCACGTTTCAGCGCCTCTACGATCAAGGCGTCGGAACGGGGATTGTTCGTCAGGCTTTCCTGCGGAAAGACGCACAGTTCCAGGTCGATTGCCCAGGCATAATCGCGGCGCAATTGTTCGATAGCTTCGAAGCTACGCAATTCCACTCCGGCATCGAGTTCGACATGGGTGCGCATCCGCGTCGCACCCCATTTAATGCATTCTTCTAATGTGCGACTGGCACGATCGTAAACATCCTGTTGAGAAAACGTGTATTTGACCGCAGCAACGCGTTCCATCGATTGCGGCATCCGCCCAGGCTCGGGGGCGCAACGGTCGATAATGCGGGATTTATCCAGGTGGATGTGGGTTTCCACGAGGCCGGCGCAGGCCAAGCAACCCTCGGCGTCGTATGTCGGTGCGTCGGCGACCAGACCCGGCTGGATCGCCACGATACGACCGGCCAGGATGCCGATATCGGTCAGGACGCCGTTGCTCAGACGGGCGTTGCGAACGACAAGATCCATGATGTTACCCCACTCTTTCCCGCGGCATCCAGACAACGACCGTCGTGCCCTGGCCCTTGGCACTTTCGATTTGCAATGTCCCACCGTGCAACTCGACCAAACGTTGCGCCAGGGGCAGACCCAGCCCAGTTCCTTCGTGCGTGCGCGACAGCGAGTTGTCGACCTGCCCGAATGGCTGAAGGGCAATGGCGATTTCTTCCTGGGTCATCCCGACGCCGGTATCCCGCACCGCGATTTTCATGCGGCCATCCGGTGCGATCGTGACGGCGACACCGACATGCCCGCCGGCTTCTGTGAATTTCACCGCGTTCGACATCAGGTTGATCAGGATCTGGCGCATTTTGGTGGCGTCGGCCCGCAGCGTCGGTAGCCCGTCCGGCACGTCGAGGTCGATCGCCACCCCACGCTCCCGCGCCCGGCCGGCCGTCGCGATCAGGCTTGCGCGCGCCTCGTCCAGAATGCGCATCGGTCCTTCGGTCAGGCTTTCGGTACCGGATTCCACTTTGGAAATGTCGAGGATTGCGTTGATCAGTTCCAGCAAGTGCCGGCCGGACGCGAGAATGTCGGTCGCGAACTCTCCGATCGTAGCGTCACCCTTGGTGCGCGACACGCGGTCTTGAATGAGCTCGGAAAAGCCGATTATGGCATGCAAAGGCGTGCGCAATTCGTGGCTCATATTGGCCAGAAAGCGGGATTTGGCTTGATTCGCGGCCTCGGCCCGTTCCGCAGCGGCAATCAGATCGGCGTTAGCGTGCGATAGTTTCGTTTGATCTTGCTCGATCCGACGCCGCGCGGCTTCGAGACGCCCGCGCTCGGCGGCGAGTTGAACGTCGCGGAGGATGCGGCGGCAGATTTCCCGCACCAGCAACGCTGCGAGGCCGAAAACCAGTGCAGTGACGCCGCCGGCGATAGCGACCAGCATCCAGGCGTGGCTGCGTGCTTCGCCCAACAGGTCGTCCATATCGAGGCCGACATTGACGATCAGCGGGTAATGGTCGAGCCGCCGGTAGTTGAACTGACGCTCGACCGGGTCCAGCGCGCCACGACGGATATAATTGCCGAACCCGCCCGGTGGCACATCCTCCGGCCAAGGCGCGCCGCGCACCGATGCACCTAGGCCGACGCTGCCATCGGGATGGTCCGCGCTGACGCGAACCCGCACGATCCCGTCGGTTCCGACAACCGCGAGCGCACCCCGCTGCCCGAGGTCGATACGTTCGCGCATCCGCACCAGTTCGACCGGCGGCACGACAAAGATCAGCACACCGCAGAACGTGCCGTCGGCCGCCTCGATCCGCTTGCTGAAGTACAGCAGCTTGCCTTCTGCGACCCGACCGGGGAGTGGCACGCTGATATACAGCCCAGCATCGCGACGATCGCGATGAATGCGAAAATGTTCGCGATCGCTCAGATCGACGGGGCTGGAGCCGTTGGGGCCTGTCCGACTGCTGTTGTTGTTGCTGAAAATAAGTTTTCCGTCGGCATTCACCAGCCCCATGTATTTCGCCGGAGACGCCAATAACGCAAAATCCTCGCGCCACTGCTTAAGATCTTCGATCCGCGGAGTCCCGTCCGCCTCGATCGGCATGCGTCGGATAATGGCATCCATGGCACCGTCGATGCGCGCCACGGTGTGGGTTAACTCCACCGTGAAGGCTGCGGCGAGATTGCGCCCATTCACCGCGCCGTGGTTCAGCGCGGAGTCGCGTTCCGACCATATGAGACCGCCAATAAACAGCCACATAAGCGTGGCGAGGGCGACGGCGAGCGCCACGATTTTCCGAATCAGGCGCCTGGCATAACGGTTGGCCCGTTCGGCGAAGCGCCCGATGTCCTCGGCTCCGCTCATGCGCCGGGGACACCCAAGAACGTCCTGACTTCGCGCAGGAAGAAATCGAGCCGGTCGTGATGCACCCAATGACCGGCGTTCGGAACACCGAGAACTCCGGCATTCTTGAAGTAATCCAGCCTGCCGTCGGTGGCGGGATTCTTGGCCCAGCTTTCCTCCCCATAGACCAACAGCGTTGGGCATTCGATGCGCGACCACAACGCAGCGATCATCTGCCGGGTCATGTCGTAGGGCGGCCAGAGGCGGACATACTGGTCGAACTTCCAGCTATAGCTGCCATCCTCGTTCTGATTGATGCCGTGTTCCGTCAGATGGCGGGTTTGCTCGTCCGACAGATGGGCATTGGCTTCGCGCATGCGCGCGTGCGCTTCTTCCAACGTGGCGTAGCGGTGCGGCTGTCGGCCGGAATAGGATCGGGACTCATCGATCCAGGCACGCATACGTTCGGCGATGGTGTCGTGCGTCGCTGCGTCGGGCTGGCGCGGACCCGGCCCAAGCCCCTCGATGGCGACCAACTTGTGCACCGTTTCGGGGTAGATGCCGGTATAACGTAACGCGATATTGCCGCCGAGGGAGTGGGCGATAATGGTGACCGGCGCCAGCTTCTGCTGATGGATGAGCTGCGCGAGGTCGTAAATATAGTTGGCCATCGTGTAATGGCCGGCGGCCGACCACGCTGAATCACCGTGGCCTCGCAAATCCGGCGCGATCACATGGTAATCCCGCCGAAATGCGCGCGCGATCCAATCCCAGTTGCGACAATGATCCCGCCCGCCATGAAGCAGGATCATCGGCGGCGCGTCCGGATTACCCCAGTCGGCATAGTGCATCCGCAGCCTCTGCGAGAAGTAAACCCGCGAGGTTGGACCGGAGTCCGGCTGTATGCTCACCCGATCGGAGGGTGCTTCTTGTGCCACGGCGTCGCCCTTTCGTATGCGGCGGCGACGCGTAGCACGGTGGCGTCGTCGAAGTAACGCCCGACGAATTGCACCGACACCGGCAGTCCGCCGGACGATAGACCCGCCATCGTCGCGAGCGCCGGATGGCCGGTGACGTTGAACGGCGCGCGCGCTTGCCGCGGGTAGGTGCGGACGGTCTCGGGCACGTCGTCCAGACGACAGGACGGGTCCATCGAACTCGCGCATAGCAAGACGTCGTAGTCGCGCAACACGTCCTCGACCGCCGCGATCAGTTCCAGTCGGCGGCGTTGCGCGCCAATATATTCCCCAGCCGACATGAATGCGCCGGGCAGCAGGCGTTGGCGCGCGAGTTGGCCGTATTTGCCGGGTCGATCGCGCAGCCAGGGGGCGTGGATCGACCATGCCTCGGAGCTGAGGATGATTCGATTGATGCCGCGGAATTCGTCCAAATGCGGCAGGGTGACGGTGCGGACCTCCGCGCCCTCGGCTTGCAATACCCGGGACACTTCTTCCAACCCGGCGGTGACTTCGGGGTGGGCGGGCATGTCGTTTTCGTGAAAATGGCGGACGAAACCGATGCGCAGATCGCGCACACCCCGATCGAGAAGGCGCCCGAAATAACGGGATTGGGTAGCGGAACTGCCGGGGTCTTCCGGGTCGTGACCGGCGAGGGCGTCCAGCATGATTGCGGCGTCGGCGACACTTCGGGTCAGCGGTCCGACATGATCGAGTGTGAAAGACAATGGGAAAACCCCGCGCCGCGACACAAGCCCGTAGGTCGGCTTATGGCCGACGATACCGCAGGCGCTCGCGGGGTTGCGGATCGACCCGCCGGTGTCGGACCCGAGCGCGACGGGGAACAGGCCCGCGCTAACCCCGGCGCCAGAGCCGGAGGAGGACCCGCCGGGGTGATAGGCGGGGTCCCACGGGTTGCGCGCAGGCGGAAACGGCAGGTCGAAGCTGGGACCGCCGAGCGCGAACTCATGCGTGGCGGTTTTGCCCATGACGATGGCGCCGGCTTGGCGCAACTTCTGGATCGACACGGCGTCGGTCTTGGCGATGTTATCGACCAGAATATGCGAATGGCACGTCGTCGGCAGCGTCGCGACGTCGAAAATATCTTTAACGCCGACGGGCACACCGTGCAGAGGCCCCCTGATGCGGCCTTGGGCGATTTCTTTCTCCGCCGTTCGGGCCGCGTCTAGGGCGCCTTCCGCGTCCAGGCGGATATAGGCGTTCAGCTTGGGGTCGAGTGCTTCGGTGCGTTTCAGCAGATGCTGCACCAACTCGACCGGGGACAGGGTCTTGGCGGCGAAGGCGCGCGAGGCCTCCGACGCCGTCAGCCAATGAAGGTCGGTCATAGCCCCACCCCCGGACGCATCGGCGGCCAGGGCTCGGCGCGCGGATCGGTGGGAAATTTCACCGCGCCGGCGTTGTCCAGCGCCTGTTGCGCAGCCGTGGCGACGTCATCGGGAAATTCCGCCAGCGCTTTTTCCAAGCCGGCGGCCTTGGCCAATGCCGCGAGAAGTATTCGGTCCATGACTGCACCCCATCGAAAGTGACAGAGTGGATCATGCGGCGGAGGAAGGGGGTTGGGAAGGGGGATGTCAGGCAGTTGTCGTGCCGATACGCTCCCAATGCAGTTCGCGGTGGATTTCCCTGTCCCCGATCGCCAGCGGCGGCGGGGTGAGGATCATACGCTCGCCCTCGAAGCGAACGCCGCGAACCTGATCGCGGCCGATTGCGATGCGGGCAAGGCCGGACGCGTCGACGCGCGTGACCAATGTGTGCCCGTCGAACGTGTAATTGCCGCAATAGGAAGCGTATTCGCGGGTAGCGCCCTCGGACAGTTCGGCGCGGCCGTCGCAAAGGACGGCCATCATGCGGCCGTTGGCGCTCAGGGTGACCATGCCCATGCCCATGGGGCCGTAGGGTTTCGGGACAGCGGTACCGTGTTGGTCGCGGGCGTTGGTGTCGACCATGATCCAGGTGCCGACGATGCTGCGTGGGGTGGCGGTCATGAGGCTTCCTTATGCGTGGGACTTGTTGGACGAATCACGCCAGTTTCCGGCGGTGGGGACAAGCCTTCGTGCTTCGAGGACGATCGGGTTTGGGTTAGGATACCGTTATGAACCAAGTTTGTTCGGATACCTCGAGACTGCCTCGACCGGCCAATCAGGTTGGGACGTGGCGAAGGCGTAGCGCGACCGGACAGTAGGGTGTTGTGCCCGTGCATAAAGCCGGGCCGCCGCGCTGCACCGATTTGCCCGAGGCAGTGACTCGGCACCCCTCCTTCGCCTCACGAACTTGCCAAACGCCGGGTGGGGATAGACAACGGGGCCTGCATTCTCAAGGAACCCCATCCCATGACCCAACCCCGCATCGGATATATCGGCCTCGGCGTCATGGGCGGCGCATTGGCCCGCCGCCTGACGCGCGAGCACAAGCTGACCGTGTTCGATCTGTCCCCCGAGCGGTGCGCGGAATTCGCGGCGCTAGGCGCGACGGTGGCGGGATCGCCGGCCGAGGTGGGCGCCGCGTCCGACATCGTCCTGACCTGCTTGCCGACCTCGGCGCAGGTGAAACAAGTCATTTTCGGCGACAACGACGGCCTGATGCGCGGCATGCAGCCGGGCGGAATCATTGTCGACCAGACCTCCGGCGCCACGGTACAGACGCGCGCGATGGCGGCGGAACTAGCCGAGAGCGGCATCGCGCTGATCGACGGGCCGGTGTCCGGCGGCCCGGCCGGCGCCGATAACGGCACCATCGCCATCATGGTCGGCTCCACCGACGAGCAATACGCCCGTGTTGCCCCGATCCTGAAAGCGATCAGCCCAAACGTCACCCATGTCGGCCCCCTCGGCGCCGGCCATACGCTGAAGGCGGTCAATAACATGATGTCCGCCGCCAACCGCCTGTTGGCGTTCGAAGCCGTATCGATCGCCGTCGCCAACGGGCTGGACCCGAAAGTGGCCGTCGATGTGATCAACCAATCCTCCGGCCGCAACAACGCCACGCTGAACGTCTTCCCGAACCATATTTTCAGCGACAATTTCGACGCCCGTTTCACCATGGCGCTAATGGAGAAGGATGTCGCTTTGGCTGCGGAACTCGGGGAAGCCGGAGGTTTTGCCGACCTGTCCCTGACGCCGCTGATTCTGCGCAATTACCGCCTGGGCATGGATCGGTTCGGGCGCAACGGCGATATCCACGAAATGCTGCGCTTCTACGAAGAAGCCGGCGGAGTCGCGGTTGCCAAAAAGCGTCCGTGATGGTTGATACCGGCCAGTAAGTAACAGGATAGCGACATGGCCGATTACGACTACATCATCGTGGGCGCCGGTTCGGCCGGCTGCGTGCTGGCCAATCGACTGACCGAGGATGGGCGCACCCGCGTGCTGCTGCTCGAAGCCGGGCCTAAGGACACGTCGATGTGGATCAACATCCCCGTCGGGTTCACCAAGCTGCTGAACAGCGAGAAATATAACTGGAATTTCGCCACCGAACCCGAACCGAACGCTGCCGGCCGATCGATCCCCGTGCCGCGCGGCAAGACCCTCGGCGGATCGTCGTCGATCAACGGCATGCTCTACGTGCGAGGCAATCCGCTCGATTATAATACATGGTCGCAGTTCGGAAATCGCGGCTGGTCGTACGATTCCGTGCTGCCGTATTTCAATAAGGCCGAGAATTTCGAACAGGCCGTCGACGACACCCGTGGCACTGGAGGGCCGTTGAACGTCGCACCGATGCGCGAACGGGCCGAATTGCTCGATGCCTTCATCGATGCCGGCGTGGACGAGGGTTATCCCCGCAACGCCGATTACAACAACGGCCAGCAGGAAGGCTTCGGCTACTTCCAGGTGACGCAGAAGAACGGGGAGCGTTGGTCCACCGCGCGCGGCTTCCTCGATCCAATCCGCGATCGGCCCAACCTGCGCGTCGAGACCGAAGCCATGACGCTGCGGGTGCTACTGGAAGGCAAGCGCGCCGTCGGCGTCGCCTATATGCAAGGCGGGGCCGTCGTCGAAGCGAAATGCGACCGGGAAGTAATTCTCGCCGCCGGTGCGGTGAAGTCGCCGCATTTGCTGGAACTGTCCGGAATCGGGCAGCCGACATTGTTGCAATCGCTGGGCATTCCCGTGCAGCACGAATTGCGCGGCGTCGGAGAGAATTACCGCGACCATTATGCCCCGCGCATGAATTGGCGGGTGAAACTGCCCGTCACGCTCAACGAGCAGACGCGCGGCCTGAATTTCGTCAAGGAAATTATCAAATACTACACAAAACGGACGGGCATCCTGACCTTCACCGCCGGCATCGCCTATGGCTTCGTGCGCACTCGGCCCGAACTGGAAGAGCCGGACGTGCAGTTCCATTTCGCCCATGCCAGCTATGCCAATGCGCAATCGCGTGTGCTGGATAAGCAGCCAGGCATGACGCTGACGGTCTATCAGTGCCGACCGGAATCGAAAGGTTCGATCCACGCGAAGAATAGCGATCCCTTTGCGGCGCCGGCGATCCGACCGAATTACCTCGCCGATCCCTACGACCAGCGCGTGCTGGTAGACGGCATGAAAATCGGCCGCAAAATCATCGAAAACCGCGTTATGGATAAATACCGCGCTTACGAAATGAATCCCGGCGACAAAATCCAGACCGACGACGAGTGGCTACAATTCGCTCGGGAAAATGGCCAAACAACATACCACGTGATCGGTACTTGCAAGATGGGGCAGGACCCGATGGCGGTGGTGGACGATACGTTGCGGGTACATGGGATCGAGGGCCTACGAGTCGTCGATGCGTCCATCATGCCGACAGTGCCGAGCGGGAATACGAACGCGGCGGTTATTATGATCGCGGAGAAAGGGGCGGATATGATTAAGGCTGCGGCCCGCGGGACAATGCAAACGGCGGCCTGACCTCGACTGTCGAAACGGGCCCGCGCGCATCTTCGGCGATCGTGGGCCCGCCTATACGGATGCCGCCACGCGCAAGCCCATCCGCGCCAGCCTCGGCAGAACTTCCGCACAAAAATACGGCAGTTCGTCGGCATAATTCACCATCGACAACGCAATCCCGCGCGCGCCCGCCGCCGCGATATCGGCCAATGCTTGCGCTACCGCATCCGGATCGCCGGTCACCGGCACACCGCCCATGCCGAGCGCTTGGTGTTGCCGGCGTTCTTCGAAATCTTCGGGCCATTTGTCCCGCGTGTCGCCGCGCATCGCCATGATGCGGTCCACCGCCGCCCAATCGGCATTGTCGATGGCGCAATGGCGGAAATAGGCCTCGGCTTCGGTAGCGGTCGGACGGCAGGTCACAACTGCGACAGTGTAGACATCCATCGACGGGGATAGAGATTTTACGCGGGCCACGTGGGTGGCGAATTCGTTCAACTTGCCTTTTGGGGCCATGGAAAATAGCGCGTCGCAATTGCGCACCGCGAAGGCTTGCCCGGTTTCCGACGCCGCCGCATTCATCACGATCGGCCGGCTGCCGCCCTCCGGTTTCGGCTTCGCCCGCACTTTCCGCAGTTCCAAGAAACGACCGGAGAAATCCCAATCTTCTTCCGGCCCCCAGGCGCGCAAGATCGCCCCCAGCCATTCTTGAGCGTGCTCGTACCGCGCGTCGTGGTCGCGCAAATCGGCACCGAACATGGTGAATTCGTCGGCATTCCAGCCGCACACCACGTTCAAGCCGAACCGCCCGCCCCCGATGCGATCGGCGGTCGCGAATTGTTTGGCCGCAACGAGCGGATGAAACATCGGTGCGTGAACCGTCCCGAACACCGTCAGCCGTTCGGTCACCGCCAACAGGCCCGCCGCCCAGGTAACGGTTTCCAAGGTTTCGCCCTGATAATCAGTATCGCCGCCGTATCCCTTCCAACGGCCGACCGGCAACATAAACTCGAACCCTGCCGCGTCGGCCATTTTCGCGAGGCGCAGATTATCCGCCCACGAGCCGCTCCAGCGCTCCGGCACCCGCGTCACCGCGCGACCGGACGAGCAATTGGCGCCGAACAGCCCCAGCTTGAGGCGATTGTCCGAATACAGCGCGCGGCGGTTTTCCTGAGTGGGAAGCATGACGGGACCTTAATAAATGCGCGCGGTACGAAAGGTTTATTAACCGATGGTGCGGTGTAACCCAACCCACGGCCCTCGATCGCTGCGAAATCGCCGCTGCTGGCCTATCCGGGTTGGCAGCCGTGAAAGCGGCCTTCGGTGACCGCATAGCACGATCGCCGGTTCCCCGCGGCGCCAATATCGGCTACGTCCCGGCGCGAACACGACGGGAAGGCCTCCGCCATGCGATTCACCATCGACCGTATCGACCACATTGTGCTGAACGTGAAAGACGTAGAGATCGCCTGCGCGTGGTACCAGCGGGTACTCGGCATGGACCGTGAGGATTTCGGTCCGAAAAATCGCACCGCGCTGAAATTCGGCGGGCAAAAGATCAACGTCCGTCCGTCCGGCACACCGATCTCGGAATGGCCGACCGGCGCCAACGACGCACCCGGCACCGGCGATTTTTGCTTCATTACCGCCGTCCCCCCGGATGAGGTCGTAGGCCATTTGCACGATTGCGGCGTGGCGATCGTCGCCGGCCCCAGCGAGCGAGCCGGTGCCCTCGGTCCGATCATGTCGGTCTATTGCCGGGATCCCGATGGCAATCTGGTCGAAATCGCATCGTACCAGTCGCGCTGATGGAAAACCGTTCGAAACTCGGCTGGGCAGCGTTCGTCGCATTCCTGACCTGTATTCCGCTTGCCAATTGGATGATCGGGCATGTCGGCACGGTCTGCGTGCCGAACGGGCCGTGCCTCGTGCCCGTGGCACCGGGACTGATGGCACCCTCGGGCGTGCTGACGGTGGGTGCGGCCCTGGTGTTGCGGGATGTGGTGCAACGCTGTCTCGGGCTGCCGGCCGGTTTGGCGGCGATTGCGCTGGGTACCGCCTTGTCCGCGCTGGTCGCGCCCGGCGCGTTGGTGCTGGCCTCCGGCGTAGCCTTCGCCCTAAGCGAATTGGCCGACTGCGCCGTTTATACCCCGCTGCAACAACGCCGTTTGCTGCTGGCCGTCGTCGCATCGTCGATGGTCGGGCTGGTGGTAGATTCCGTGGTGTTTCTGAACCTAGCATTCGGTAGCCTCGATTTCCTGGCAGGGCAGATCGTCGGTAAGCTCTGGGCCGTAGCGTTCGCCGTGCCGCTCGTACGCCTGCTACGTCGGGTGGCCCCCACACCGGCATGAGCATCGAAGCCTTCGACTTCGACCTCCCCCCGGACCGCATCGCCCATCATCCGGCCAGACCTCGCGAATCGGCGCGTCTACTCCATGTCTCCGTAGACGGGCTGCACGATAGGGGGATCGCCGATCTGCCCAACCTGCTGCGGCCCGGCGATATCCTGGTCGCCAACGACACGCGTGTGATTCCGGCCCAGCTTTCGGCGCGACGGGGTGGGGCTCGGATCGGTATCACCCTGGATCAACCCCGCCCCGACGGCACCTGGCACGCGCTCGCCCGCAATGCTCGTCGGTTGCGGGTGGGCGATACGCTCAGCTTCGATGGATCGGACGAACTGACCGCCGAGGTGCGCGCCCGCGACCCGGATGGGGGCGTGGCACTGGCGTTCAACACCGTCGGCGACGCGTTCTCGGCCGCGCTGCGACAGGCCGGCGCGCTGGCGCTCCCACCTTATATCGACCGTCCCTCCGGCCCCTTGCCCGAGGACCGACACGATTATCAAACCGTGTTCGCCGACCAGGAAGGCGCCGTGGCCGCCCCCACCGCCGGGTTGCATTTTACCCCTGCCCTTTTGGATCGTCTGACGGAGCGCGGTGTGAAGCGAACCACCGTCACCTTGCATGTCGGTGCCGGCACGTTTTTGCCCGTGCGCGACGACGACGTAACCCGCCACACGATGCACACCGAGCGCGGGATCGTTTCGATGGACTCGGCCAATGCCATCAATGCGGCGCGAGCGGCCGGTGGCCGAGTCGTCGCGGTGGGCACCACCAGCCTACGACTGCTGGAAAGCGCTGTGGCCGAGGACGGCATCGTGCATTCGTTCGATGGCGACACGTCGCTGTTCATCATGCCGGGATTTCGGTTTCGCGCGGTCGATGTGCTGATGACCAATTTTCACCTGCCGCGCTCGACTTTGTTCATGCTGGTCTGCGCGTTTGCCGGAACGGATCGGATGCGGACGGCTTATCGGCACGCTGTCGAGATGGGCTACCGGTTCTATTCGTATGGAGATGCTTGTTTGTTGGACGTGCGGCCTCCCGGAGTAGACAACCGCGACAGCATCCGAACATATGCCCTCTCTCGGCCGACAAGTTTCTAAATATCGCGAGACGCACCGTGTCCGTTGTAAATCTCGATCTAGCGTTGCAAACTTGGGAAGAAATCCTGTCGTGCCAACCCGGACACGCCCCGACTTACGATGAGGCGGTTCGGATTTTGCTCGAAAACGCCCGCTTTGCCGAGGCCGAACAGTGGCTGCAACGGGGGGTCGAAAATTGCCCCGATAACATCGGTCTCGCGCTAGGATATGCATACGCCGCACAAAGACGGGACGCTTGGGCCGAAGCAGAGCAACGGTGGCATGCGGCCAACATTGCGTTCCCGACGCAAATCGAACCACCGATCGGCATGGCCGAGGCCGCAAGCCGAAGGTGCGACTGGGCTACAGCCGACGTTCGATGGCAGGCCGTTATCGATCGCGCCCCGACTTTCTGGCCGGCCATCGTTCATCGAGCGAATAGCCTGCGTGAATTGCAGCGTATCGACGCTGCCGAAGAGCTGTTGGCTCAAGCTATTGCAGCATTTCCAACAGTTCCGAATTTGTATTTGGAATACGCGCATTTTGCGAATCTACGGGCCGATTGGCAGGAATCCGCTCGTCGCTGGGGCATGATTCGGTCGTTATTTCCCGAGATACAAAATGCTCCGACACAGGAGGCGTTCGCCCTGACGCAGCTCGGGCGTTTCGACGAAGCCGAGAATGCTTTGACGCTCGCTGCGGACGCGGCATCGCCCGATCGCGCATTCGAACTCACTCAGGAGCACGCTTGGGTAGCGCTGCGGCGGCAAGATTTCCGCGAAGCCAAACGCCGCTTCGACGTTTCGATCGAAAAATTTCCAGATCGCGCGGGGGGCTATCTAGGGGCAGCCCAAGCGGTGGGTGGCATGGGATTGCCTTACGAGGCGGAAGCCCTGCTTTCTTTGGGGGTCGAACGCTGCCCGGGCGATCCGGTCTTGGCCATCCAGCACCTCGAACTCGTATCGGTGTTGGCAAAAGACGATTCCGCATTCGCGGAGCGATCTATTCGATATTTTTCGACGTTCCGGACACATTTTCCCAATGAACCGATCGGGTTTATCTTGCAAATACGGTCTTATATTAACAGTTCGAAGCCCGACGATGCCGAAGCGATCGCTCAAGTCGGCATGAAGGTCTTCCCCGGAAATGCCGAGTTGCCGATCGAGTACGGACGCTGTGCCGAGGCACGCAAAGAGTATGGGATCGCCATCGATCGGTACGGGAAAGCGGTGGAATTGAATGCGGATCGACCGGAGGGCTATGTTGGGCTTGCGAGAAACTATGCCATGACTTCCAGGCGTGCCGAAGCTGAAGCTGTATTGCAAAAAGCAATGAATATCGTGCCGCAATCGTCGTCGGTACATATCGCATACGCTCAATTGGCCACGCAAACGCATGATTGGGCAGAGGCAGTGCGACGATGGTCGGCGGTCCATGCAAAATTTCCGAACGAAGAGGAAATCGCACATAGTTTGTTCGAAGCGCGCCTCGCGGCGGTCGACGACGATACGGAGCCTACCGCACAACACGAGAGTAAACAGACGGTTTCGGCAATATCGGCCGAAATGCAACCGGGAGAGCCGCCGACCGTCGCCGCACTGGTCGAGCATTTCGAGAGCCTCGGTGGCGGCGACGGTCAGGGTTGCGAGTTCGGTGTGTTTCAACGCGCTGCCGGCGCGGAACCGATGGGACTTCTGCGCTGGAGCAATATGGAGCCCACCGACCTTGTTACGGCCTTAGCCGCGCGTTTTGCCGGGGTCGGAGACGAGGCCCAAACGTTAATCGGGAAAAGCAAATGGCTCCACAAAGAAGAATATGTGACGTCGGATTCCAAATATGGAATGTATATGCACTCGTTCCTATCGACGGATGACTTAGACGAGGAAAAGGCACAGTTTATTTTGCGGAAGCGCCTAAAGATTCTGACCACCAAAATGATCGCCGATCTGTCCAAGGGTCAGAAAATCTTCGTTTACCGGATGCTCTCGCGCAACTTGAGCGATGAAGAAATCGATGCGATCCATGCCGAGATAAGGAAGTTCGGTGAGAACACCTTCTTATATGTGCGGTATGAAACGGAAAGCGAACCCAATGGAACGGTCCAGGCGATCCGTCCGGGTTTATTGATCGGTTACATCGATCGGTTCGCATTTTCACGCGATATAACACGTATCGGACCGGCCAATGAATCGTGGTTAAAAATATGCTGCAACGCTTACCGACTTCGGTCGTCTACGCGGGGCGCCTAACGACGCCTACCCTACGATCCGTGCGTCGACCTACGCGGTCGCGCACGGCGTGCCGGCTGCATCGCTCGCCGATCGGCACTGCATCAATTCGATGCTGACCCCATCCGGCGCGGACACGTAGCAAAGCAAGCTACCGCCGACGCCGTGTTTCAGCGGCACCGGAAAGGCGACGCCCTTGGCGGCCAATGCGGCACAGAACGCAGTTAGATCCCCCCGATATAAAAACCCGAAATGATCGGTGCCCCATTCGTTGTGGCTGGAGAAATCCGCATATCCCTGGACCGGCTTGGGGATAGATGGGTCCTCCCCTGGGCGGCGGCCGCGGATCAGGATGTTGGTGCCGCCGAGTTCCACGAAAATCTGCGGGGCGCCGCGCGCGACGGTATCGGCAGCGATCTTAGCGCCGAACATGTCCACGTACCACTGCGCCGACGCGTGCGGCGTCTCGCTGATAATGTGGATATGATCGAAGACGAAGGCGGGGTTGCTCACCACTTGTAGACCTTCTCCAAGGTGCCGCCCATTAGCGCGGATTTGTCGCTGTCGGACAAGCGGGTCGTGTTGCGGAACGGGGCCACGCCCTGTTCGTAGGTCAGCATGCCGCTGGTACGCGTCCAATCCGTTCCCCACATGCAGCGATCGATCCCGAAAGCGTCGATAATGCGCAGCACCGGCTCCCAGATATCGTCGTAGGGAAAGGCTTGCCGCGATAGGGTGCAGGCACCGCTGATTTTCACGCGAGCGTTCGGATAGGCCGCAAGCGCCAGAAGCTTGGGGAGATCGGCCCAGGGTTGCTCGAAGGCTGGCGGCTCGTTCGGTTGCAGCAGCCCGAGGTGGTCGATCACCACCACCGTATCGGGATTCTGCGCGACCAGCTTTGTGCCGTCGTCCAGCTTGCCCCAACAGAGAAAATTCACCGGCAAACCGCTGCGACCGGCCGCCGCAAAGGCCTTGTTCAGGCGGGGGTCGGAGGGATCGCTGAGTTGCTCGTCCCGCAGCATCAACCGCACGCCAACGGCACCGGGGGTTTTTGCCCAATCGGCGACGATGGCATCGACATTCGGATCGGTCGCGTCGATCGGCTTCACCACGCGAAACCGATCCGGCCACAGCCGAAAACATTCCAGTGCATAGCTGGGATCGTAGCGGTACAGATTGAATGTCGACACGATAATAGCGCCGTCCACGCCAACCGCGTCCATCGCTGCGGTCATTTCCGTGCCGTTGGCCGATTCCGGGCCATGCAATTTGCCGACCCAAGGGCGGCCGGGATGGTTGTGCTCGTAAGCATGGACCTGGACATCGATCGTGCGCATTGGGGGCCTCTCTATTTTGCGGCGATACTATGCCCCGGCCTGCCATTCGTCTAACCCTTGCCTTTCGGCCGAATGGACCCTTGTGACCGCATGCCTCCGCACGTCGACACCGTCGCTTCCGACCCCGTCCAGCCCGACCGCACCAGCGTCGTTGTAATCGGCGGCGGGATTATCGGGGTTTGCACCGCCTATTTCCTCGCCGCCAAAGGCGTGCCGGTGACATTGTGCGAAAAGGGCGAGATCGCGGCCGAACAATCCAGCCGCAACTGGGGTTGGTGCCGCAAGATGGGGCGCGATTCGCGCGAAATCCCGTTGTCGATCGAGGCGTTGCGCCTGTGGCACGACATGAACCGCACCATCGGCGCCGAGACCGGCTTTCGCCGTTCGGGAATCGTCTACCTTTGCAAAACGCGGGACGACCTGGAAAAGCGGGAATCCTGGCTCGATCTTGTGGGCCGAGCGCACCAATTGGATTCGAAATTGATCACGCGGGATCAAGCGGCGCGCATTCTGCCGGGTCTCGCCGGTTCTTGGGCAGGGGCGCTGTTCACCCCAAGCGACGGGCGTGCCGAACCGGGTCTGGCGGCGTCGGCGATCGCTGCGGCGGCACGACGCCTCGGGGCGAAAATCCTAACGCAATGCGCAGTGCGAGGTATCGAGACCGAGGGTGGCGAGGTCTCGGGCGTCGTGACCGAACACGGACCGATCGCCTGCGACGCGGTCGTACTGGCCGGTGGCGTATGGTCTAGCTTGTTTTGCGGCAACCTTGGGCTGCGATTGCCGCAATTGAAAGTGCTTTCGGCCGTCATGCGCACCGCCCCCTTGCCCGGCGGCCCGGAAACATCGGTCAGCGGCACCGGCTTCGGGCTACGCAAACGGCTGGACGGTGGCTACACCGTGGCGAATTGGAGCAACAATATTTGCGACATCGTGCCAGATAGTTTCCGCTACGGTCCCGATTTCCGACCGTTGCTAAAACTGCATAGCGATAGCATCCGAGTCCGCATCGGCAAGCAGTTCCTGACGGAGTGGCGCACCCCGCGCAGTTGGGCGTTAGACGCGGAAACCCCGTTCGAGCAAACCCGTATCCTCGATCCCAAACCGCACGAAGCTATTCTGCACAAAGCCCAGGACGCGGTGTCGGCCGCATTCCCAGTGTTCCACGATATGGTGGTCGCCGAATCCTGGGGCGGCGCGATCGATGCGACCCCCGACGCAATTCCGGTCATTTCCGGTGTCGACACGATCCCCGGCTTCTTCATCGCCACCGGCTTCTCCGGCCACGGCTTCGGCATATCGCCCGGCGCGGGGCGCCTGATGGCCGAGTTGGTGATGGGTGAGACCCCGGTGGTCGATCCCTACCCTTTTCGCTACAGTCGCTTCACCGATGGGTCGCGTCCGCAACCCTCCCCCCTCGCCTGAAAGTCCGGCCTATGAGCTTCCCGATCAGCCGCTTCCGCCGCTTGCGCGCCAACCCGGTGCTGCGCGATCTCATGCGGGAGAATACCGTTACCCTCAACGATCTCATCTACCCGATCTTCGTCGAAGAAGAGCTGGACGATTTCGCCCCCGTCGAATCCATGCCGGGCATCTTCCGTATTCCGGAAAAAAAACTGGGGCAGGCGGTCAAAGAAATACACGCCGCCGGGATCAAGGCAATCATGACCTTCGGCGTGTCGCACCATAAAGACGACGACGGCAGCGATTCCTGGAACGAGAACGGCTTGCTGGCCCGCATGACCAAACGTGCCAAGGATGCGGCGCCGGAGCTGCTCGTGATCTCCGACACCTGCTTTTGCGAATACACCTCCCACGGGCATTGCGGCGTCATCCATGGGGAGGACGTACACAACGACCACACCATCGAAAATCTTGGCAAGCAATCGGTGATCGCGGCCCGCGCCGGCGCCGACATGATCGCGCCCTCGGCCATGATGGACGGCCAAGTCGCCGCCATCCGCTCGGCGTTAGACACGCACGGCTTCAGCAACACCCCGATCATGGCGTATTCGAGCAAATTCGCCTCGGCCTTTTACGGCCCGTTCCGCGCTGCCGCCGGCTGCGATCTGATCGGCGACCGGAAAGCCTATCAGATGGACCCCGCCAACGGCCGGGAAGCGCTGCGCGAATCCATGTCCGACGAAGCCGAGGGTGCCGACATCCTGATGGTGAAGCCGGCCTTGCCGTACCTCGATATCGTTAGCCAAGTACGCCAGCACAGCCTGCTGCCAGTCGCCGCGTATCAAGTCAGCGGCGAATACGCGATGATCAAATTCGCCGCCCAAGCCGGTGCAATCGACGAGCATCGGGTTGTCCGCGAAACCCTGTCTTCGATCAAGCGCGCCGGCGCAGACCTGATCCTGACCTATTTCGCGATGGATATCGCCCGACAAGGGTTCTGACGCGGCGATCGAAGCATCCTCGGCCTTGCGCTGCGGGGTATGCCACCCGACATGAGGTGAACGGCCCCCGCAACGCACGACCGAAGCGCCGAAAATCGGCGAAGGAGTATCGATTGACCGATCTCGAAACAGTTGCCGCCGACCTCGCCGCCTTGAAGAAGGATGTCGCAACACTGATCGCCAATCTCGGCGCCGGCACCGCAGAGCGGGTGCAGACGTCCGCACAGGATGCCGCAACACAGGCGGGTAAGGGCGCGCAGATACTGTCGCGGGAGATCGACGCCCATCCGATGACGGCGCTGGCGCTGGCCTTTGCCCTCGGCTTTGTCGCCAACCGCCTGCTCGTCCGCTGAACAGCCGGTGATATCGGATACTCTGATACAGGTTGGGATCGCGTTCGTTGCCCCGCTGCTGGGCGGCAAACGCGGGCTCGCGCCGATCGTCGATAAGACCCGATCCGCCGCGCTGCTATTCCTGGCGGGGCTGTCGCTGATGGCTGCGACCGGCATGGCGTGCGCCGCCCTTTGGCAGGCTGCGGCCCCAGTCTGGGGTTCCGCCGTTGCATCGTTGACGGTGTCCGGGGCGCTGATCGCTCTGGCGCTGGTGTTTTGGCTCATCCAAATCCTTTTGGCGCGACGCACCCGAGCGGTTCCGGTCGCGCCGACCGCCGACCCGATGGAGGCGCTGACAACCGCTCTGACCGGTCTGGTGGGCGAGCAAAAAGCCGCAGCCTTGCTCGCGTCGGTCCTAGCCGGCGCGGCGGCCGGACGCGCGATGCGGCGAGACTGACCGGTCACTAAAGCACGATCGGGTAAGGCTGACTCGCCGATCCTCTAACTCTGTGTATGAAAGCGCGATGCACGCCCGAGTTTGCCGCCCACGCTGGCATCAACCTCGGACGATCGCGCTCTAATGCGCCTTTATCCAGGCGACGATGCGCGGCACGACTAGATCCTCGATCCCGAGATACCCGTGCGGCGACATCGCCTGACATGCGTCGCTGCGCGACTGACCGCCGGCCACCGCGACGACCTCTCGCTCTTTCGCTGCGATCAGGCGCGCACGGAAGGCCTCGGTCTGACCGAACGGGCTCACGAAGCACCCGTCGTCTCGGTTATGCACGATCAACACCGGTACCCGGATGCGCTCGGCCGCCACCTGCTGCATGCCGCGCGCCCAGACCGACGATGACAGCACAAGGCCGGCGACCGAAGGCGGTCCCACCGCTGCGGCCCCCATCCCGGCCGAGATCGATCCATTGCTGGTCCCGATCAACCAAAGCGGTGCCCCGGAGCGCGCTTTCAGCATCGCAACGACGGCGGCAATGTCCTGCACATGCTTCTCGCTGCCGCGGAAATGCCATTGCATTCCGCTCACCTCATCGGAGGGCACATCGACCACCGCGACGTTGAAGCCCTGGGCGGAGAAAGCAGGGGCAACGCGCAATAGGAAATTGTTACGCACTGCCGAAACCACGCCGTTACCGCCTGGAAAAAGCACAGCGGTCGCGACAGGTTTCGCGGCCGGCGTCCAATAGACCGGCACCATGATCCCAGGACGTGTCGGCAGGTCGATCCGGTCCTGCGCTTTGACGCCGAGCGGCAGAAGCACGAGCAGCAAGGCAAGCAAGCGGGTCATGGAATGTTCCCTTTGCGCGACGGCGGCAATTCAATATAGGCAATGCGCGCGATGAAGGGAATTTCCGTGGACCTCGACGCCGACCGTCAAGCGTTGGCCGACGCGATAGCCGCCGTGAATGCGGATGCCAATTCTCGTACGCGTTTCCGGCTCGCTCGACTGCTGCTGCGAGATCGCGCAACGCACGCAATCGGGGGCGCGGAGGGGGCCATATTGGCCGATACGCTCAAATTGGCCGAGGGTCGCGCGAACACACCGGACATGCGGGCTTTCGCGGTTTTGCTCGTGCATGCCTTGGGCGTTCCGGGTCTGATCGACACCGGCTTCCCAGCAATTCAGCGCTTTCTGGAGCAAGTCCTGCATCACCCGCTGCACCGCGCGCGCTACCCGTTCGACGGCACGTCCGACAGCAAACGCGCGGTGTTGGAACGGCTGCACACGACCATCGAAGAACACACGCACCCGTTGGAACCATCGATTCCGACGTGGATTTCCGGCAATTGGCGTTGATTCGCAGCAACGACACGCGGCACCGCACGCGGCATTGTCTCCGGCAATAAGGATACCCCGACATAGAAGCTGCAGGACACGACAAATACCGCTTAGTCATGGCCATGGCCGGACGGCAGCCGGCCGTGCCGACGGCGGTGGTGCATCCCTGCGACGCCATCTCCCTGGCCGGCGCAATCGAGGCCCATCGCCTCGGCCTGATCGCCGTCACCCTCGTCGCACCCGAGGCTCGGTTACGCGCGCTTGCGGCCAGCAGCGGTCTCGATATCGCGGATCTGCCGTTGGTGGCGTCGGAGCACAGCCACGATTCCGCAGCCAAAGCGGTGGCCCTGGTGCGCGCCGGCAAAGTCGAAGCCCTGATGAAGGGCAGCCTACATACCGAGGAACTGATGGCCGCAGTCGTTGCGCACGACACCGGCCTGCGCACCGAACGCCGGATCAGCCATTGCTTCATCATGGATGTCCCCGGCCGGCCGGCGCCGCTGATCGTCACCGATGCTGCGGTGAATATCTCCCCCACATTGGCGGAAAAGGCCGACATCGTGCGCAATGCCATCGACGTGGCGCACGCCTTGGGGCTGGATCGACCGCTGGTGGCGATTTTGTCGGCGACCGAGGAGGTGAACCCCGCGATTCCCTCGACCCTCGAAGCGGCAGCCTTGTGCAAAATGGCCGATCGCGGCCAGATTCAGGGCGGGGTGCTGGACGGGCCGTTAGCGCTGGACAATGCCATCGATCCGGCTGCGGCCGCGATCAAGCACATCGTCTCACCGGTCGCCGGGCATGCCAACGTCCTGGTCGTGCCGAACCTGGAAGCGGGGAACATGCTGGCGAAAAGCCTGTCTTTCCTCGCCGGTGCAGAATCGGCCGGGATCGTCATGGGCGCCAGGGTGCCGATTGTCCTGACGAGTCGCGCCGATAGCGTGGTGACGCGCTTGGCGTCTTGCGCGGTTGCGGTGCTGGTCGCGGCTTGGCGGCGGCGGATGGTAGCGAGAGCGGCCGGCGGCTAGGTCGTGGCCGCGAAACGCCGCACGAGGCGCAGGATGATCTGCCGGTCTTCGGGCCCGCATTCCCGATACAGGCGCACCAGCGCTAGTTCGTCGCCCTGACGCACCTCGGATGCGGCGCGCTTATCGCTACCGTACATCAGATATTCGACGCCGACTTCCAGACACGCCGCTATGCGGGTCAGATTGCCCGTAACCTGACCTGCACGACCGGTTTCCCATTGCGCCACCGCGCTGCGGGATACGCCGACCGCCTGGGATAATTGGTCTTGGGTCCAGCCGCGTTCCTGGCGGACTTCTTTGATTCGGGTGCCGATTTGGATCGGGTCGCTCATGCCGGGGTCTCTCATAACCGTTAGTGTAACTCAACGCAGCTAACGACGCCACAGCTTCCTGCCGGGCGCGGTGAAATTATCTGACCTTGTAAGTTATTTTTATTGACGTTTATCGCCATTCAAACTAACGATCGGCGCGTTCACGTTATTTCTAATAACTCGGAGCCGCCCCATGCCGAAGAAACTCGTTTGGACCGATGCGCAGGACACCACGATCAGACACCTTCGGGCCGAAGGTGCGACATGGGACGCCATCGCGGCGGTCCTGCGCCTGAACCGCTGGACCGCGATCGAGCGCGGTCGGTTCATTGGCGCTCGACCGCCGCCGCCGGATTTCATCCCACCGCCGGAGGACCCCAATCGCGAGCCCCTCCCAGCGGGCCATCCCACCGCCTGGAACGCCTTGGTGCGCGGCACCGGTCTGGAGGGAATGCCCTACGAAGTCGCCAAACCCGCAGCGCGATAAGTTATTTTATTTAACAGGAGCCAAAGATGCACACAGAAAACAATGCCGACCGGCCTGTCGTCGACGCCGATTACGTCGTCTACCGCCTGGAAGAAGCCGGCACCACGCTGCTTGCACTGCCGGGTACCGGATGGAGCACACGCTTACGCAGTTCGTCGCTGGAAATCGTGCACACCGCGCTGGAGGCGTACGGCTGGACCGAGGCCCGCATTCGCCCCGCCGTACCCTCGGCGGAGAAAATCACCCGCATGGATGAAGCATTGGCGTGGATTCCGCTCATTCCGCTCGATCGCTACGTCCTGCGACGCGTTGTGGACGCGCGCAGCCTGGTGCATCCGCTCACCGACCGGCATTTATATCCCTGGCGCCGCCTTGGCGTCGCGCTAGGCGCCGACCACAAGGCAGTGCAGCGCTGGCACGCCCAAGGCATCGCCACGATCGTGCGTGCGTTGCAAAACAGTTAACCGCAACGATCTGCCCCCGTTCGCATCGCGCACGGGGGCAATATCGGTCGCAAACCTTCGTTTCGATCCGCCGGGGTCTCGGAACTCAGGGATGTTTGTGGATCGGATCGACCCAATAGACGGCTTCCGGCTTTTCCACCGCGTCGATCTCGAGATTGACCACCACGGCTTCGTTGTCGCTACGGACGAGCACGCATTCCAGCGTCTCATCGGTGCTGGCGTTGATTTCCTGGTGCGGCACGTACGGCGGAACGAAGATGAAGTCGCCAGCCTCGGCTTCGGCCACGAATTCCAGCTTCTCGCCCCAGCGCATACGGGCTTTGCCCTTCAACACGTAGATCACGCTTTCCAGCGCGCCGTGATGATGTGCGCCGGTCTTGGCGTTGGCATAGATATGAACGGTCCCTGCCCAAATCTTCTGCGCCCCGACACGCGCCAAATTGATCGCAGCCGCTCGGTTCATGCCCGGCGTTTGCGCGGTATTGGTGTCGAGTTGGTCGCCCTTGATCACCCGCACGCCCTCCAACCGCCAGTCTTTCGGCGGCGTGTCGTGCGAATGGTCGTGCGTATGGCCATGGTCGTGGGAATGATTGTGGGCGTGGTCGTGAGAATGGCTCATGGGGGGGATACTCCACCGTCGCGTATGAACCGACCTTGTCGCGCAAAGACCGCTTTTCGGGAAGCCCCGCCCCACCGTTTAGGCTAAACCGCGCGCATGAACGAATTTGTCGTCCACGACCTGCATCCCAACGCGACGGTGCGCGCGACCGGCACCATGCCCCCACTGCCCCCTGCCCTGGATCGAGAGGTCGAGCGTCTGTGGCAGCGCGCCTGTATCCGCGTCGAAGCCGGCGGCGCCGGTCGGCTGTTCAATGGGCGGGTTTTCAGCATCGATCGCATCGAACCGCATTCGATTATCGGGCACCTGACCGAATACCGCCGTCTGGTCGCACAAATGGAAGACCGCAGACTGTTCCCTGCCCTCGGCATCCGTTCCCTATCGACCTGCGGCATTCTGCGCGCCGCTGGCGGCGTGCCGTTCGGCCAACGCCCAGCGGCGGCAATCTATCAGCCCGGCATGTGGCAAATGCCCCCGGCCGGCAGCGTCGACAGCCATGCCGTCGGTCCCGAGGGGACCGTGGACCTCGCTGGCCAGATGCTACGCGAACTTCGGGAAGAACTCGGCCTGGACCCGGCGCAAGTCGGCACCCCGATCCCGCTTTGCGTCGTCGAGCACGACGGCAGCCACGTGTCCGACTGCGGCATGGCGATTCCGACCGATCTCGCCGCATGCGAGATCCTCGCCGCGCATCGCGCCAGAGGGAACAACGAATACGCCGCGCTGCGGATCGTGCCCGAAACCGAAATCCCCGCTTTCGTTGCCTGGGCCGGGGAGGCATTGGTCCCCCCGGCACGGGAGTTTCTGTTCCGGGTCGGCCTTCTGGATCAGGGACTCTCGCCGCCCACCGCGCCGTAGAACACCACCCAGGTGGCAAAATCTGGGGAGAAATCCTCGAACCGGTGCTTATCGCCGGCCGCCGCGAACAATACGTCGTTCGGCCCGAACGCCACCCGCTCGTCGCCGCGCACGAACGTGCCGGTGCCGGAGGCGACGACGTAAAGCTCGTCCTGGTCGTGCGGCGTCTGCGAGTCGCTGCCTTTCGGCGCATACCAACGCAGGCTCATGCTACCGCGTTGCAGTAGCAACGCGGACAAGCGCCCGGGGGGCAAAGGGGCAGTTTCGCCGTCTCGGCGTGTTACCAATGTCGCGGTCATCCCAACCAAACCCCATCCCATTATGTGGGCAGCAATATGCCCGGCGACGATGCTGCGTCCACAGGTCCGATTGCGGGGCCTCCTGCCGCACCGCCCCTTCGCGCTTGCAGCAAAACCGTCCGGCCGGTACAGTCGCTCCATGACCGATCCCGACACCCAAACCCGCATCCTCGACGCCGCCGAAACCCTGGTCCGAAACCGAGGCGTGACCGGCCTGACCCTCGACGCCGCCGCCCAAACCGCCGGCGTGTCCAAAGGCGGGCTGCTCTACCATTTCGCCACCAAGGAAGCCCTGCTCGACGCCCTGCTCAAGCGCCTCGCCGCCTTCATCGAGGAAGATTTCACCGCCGGAGTCGCCGCCGCGCCGGAGGGCCCGGGACGCGTCGCGCGCGCTATGCTGGCATGGTCCTTCGGCCTTTCCCC
>JBAXFK010000002.1:0-57452 GCA_037139955.1 Rhodospirillales bacterium | reverse complement strand
ACCCTGCGATCAGGCTGGACCGGACGACGACCGGGTTGCTGATGCTTTCCGGCAGCGGCAACGGACGTTCGATCTTGCCGAGGATCGGCAGCACAACCAGCAGATGGGCGAAGTAATAGACGGTCGCGATCCGGCTCAGGATGACCCAGATGCCCTCGGGCTTATGCGCGCCGCAAACGCCGAGCAGCACGAACGAGCCGATCCACAACCAAATCACCTTGCGGTAGATCGGGCGGAAGCGCGCACTGCGGACCCGCGAGGTGTCCAGCCAGGGCAGAACCAGCAGCAGCAGCAGAGAGCCGAACATTAGGGCGACGCCGAGACCTTTGCCCGGGAAGGCGCGCAGGATGCCGTAGAACGGCAGGAAGTACCATTCGGGCACGATATCGGCCGGGGTTTGCAGCGGATTGGCTGGGATGAAGTTGTTCGGATCGCCCAGGAAGTTCGGGGCGAAGCAGACAAAGGCGGCCCAGATCATCAGGAACACGCAAACGCCGACGCTGTCCTTGAGGGTGTAATACGGGTGGAACGGCACGGTGTCTTGCGGGGTCTTCACGTCGATGCCCAGCGGGTTGTTGGAACCCACGATGTGCAGCGCCGCGACGTGCAGGAAGATAACGCCCACTAGCACGAACGGCAGCAGGTAATGCAGCGCGAAAAACCGGTTCAAGGTGGGCTGATCGACCGAGAAACCGCCCCATAGCAGGGTCACGATCTTCGGGCCGATCCAGGGGATGACCGAGAACAGGTTCGTGATGACGGTGGCGCCCCAATAGGACATCTGGCCCCAAGGGAGCACGTAGCCCATGAACGCGGTGGCCATCATGAGCAGCAGGATCGCGACGCCCAACATCCAGAGCAATTCGCGCGGGGCCTTGTAGGACCCGTAGTACAAGCCGCGGAAAATGTGGATGTAGGTAACGATAAAGAACATCGACGCGCCGTTCTGGTGAACGTAGCGGATCAACCAGCCGTAATTCACGTCGCGCATGATGTGCTGCACAGACGCGAACGCCAGTTCGGTGTTCGGCTGGTAGTTCATCGCCAGAAAGATGCCGGTCAGGATCATGACCATCAGGCACACCATGGCGAGGGCACCGAAATTCCAGAAGTAGTTGAAGTTCTTCGGGGTCGGAAAGACCCCGTATTCCTTCTGCAACATCGTAAAGATGGGCAGACGCGTATCGACCCAGTTGATCACCGGGTTGGCGAATTCGCTTTTATGCAGGCCGGCCATAGTTTGTTCCCTTGGGGCGCTTTAGGGGGGCGCGGGGCGGCTGGATCAGCCGATTTTGATCTTGCTGTCCGTGACGAACGCATACTGGGGCACGCTGAGATTCTTCGGCGCGGGCCCGCGGCGGATGCGGCCGGACGTGTCGTACACGCTGCCGTGACAGGGGCAAAAGTAGCCGCCGAACTCGCCGTTCACATCGGCGGGCTTGTTGCCCAGCGGGATGCAACCCAAATGCGTGCAGATGCCGATTAACACGAGCCACTGGTCGTGACCCGCCTTAACCCGCGCCGAGTCGGCCTGGGGGTCGTTCAGCTCACCGGGTTTCACGTCCTTGGCGGCTTTGATCTCTTCCGGCGTGCGGTTACGGATGAAGATCGGCTTGCCCTGCCAGGAAACCACGATGCCTTGGCCCGGCTGGATCGGGGTCAGATCGACCTCCACCGACGACAGCGCGAGCACGTCGGCGGCGGGATTCATCGAAACAACCAGTGGCCAAACGATCGCGGCGCCGAAAATGGCGGCGCCGGCGCCGGCCATCAACTCGAGCATGTCGCGCTTGCTGGGATCGGCCGGATGGCCTCCCCCAGAATGACCTCCATGGGAGTGACCCCCGTGGGAGTCGGCGGTGCTGGCGGCGGTCGAATCAGCCATCTTCCCCTCTTGCTCCGATCGGCTGCCCGAGCGGTCTGAAACGGTTTGGGTCAACCGCGACGCGCGGCTAACCCCGGGCAGGCCGGATGGCCGACCCGTATACAATGCGATACCGGGTGTCATACCGAGCGCATGCGCGTCCCGCAACTCACCCTTCCCGCATTTCAGTCGTATGGGCTACTCTGCTTAGGCCTTTGGAACAAGTCTCCATGCCCCTGAATTCGACCGATTCGCCTTCCATACCCGCGCACGCGGCGCTGAAAAATCCTGCCCGTGCGTGGTTCGAGGCTTTGCGCGACCGCATTTGCGCGACGTTCGAGGCCATCGATGGCGAGGGTCGCTTCGAGCGTACCGCTTGGCAACGCCCCACCGACGACGGTTCCGAAGGCGGCGGCGGCGTTATGAGTGTCATGCGGGGGCGTGTGTTCGAGAAAGTGGGCGTGAACGTATCCACAGTCTCGGGCGTGTTCAGCCCCGACTTCCGCGCTCAAATCCCCGGGGCGGAGGAAGACCCGCGGTTCTGGGCCAGCGGCATCAGCCTAGTTGCGCATATGCGCAGCCCACGCGTGCCGGCGGCGCATTTCAACACGCGCATGCTGATCACAACCAAGGGCTGGTTCGGCGGCGGCGGCGACCTGACGCCGATGCGACTCGACGCACCCGAGGCTATCGCCGATGCGGCCGATTTCCACGCCACGTTCAAAGCGGCCTGCGACCGGCACAATCCGGCCTATTACCCGGAATACAAAGCGTGGTGCGACCGCTATTTTTTCCTGCCGCACCGAAACGAACCGCGCGGCGCCGGCGGAATTTTCTTCGATCGTCTGGATACCGGCGAACCGGAACGCGATTTCGCCTTCGTTCGCGATGTCGGGGAAGCATTCCTGGAAGGTTACGCCGCCATCGTCCGCCGTCGTCAGCATGAGGCTTGGACGCCGGCCGAACGCGAACACCAGTTGATCCGGCGGGGCCGTTACGTCGAATTCAACCTGATCCACGATCGAGGCACACTGTTCGGCCTGAAGACCGGCGGCAATGTCGAAGCGATCCTCATGAGCCTGCCGCCCGAGGTGAAATGGGCCTAGTGCGACGGCGTCGGTTTCAAATCGAGCAACGGCGTACCGTCCATGCAGTCCAGGCCGCGCACCAGGACCGTCGCGCCCTCGACGCCCACTAGGTCGACCATCGAGGAAGCGATCGGGTTCGGTCGCACCGGGGAGCGTAGCGCGAAGGTGCCGGCGATGACCGGTCGCCTCCGGGGCGCCTGCACTACCAGATCGCGGCGTGCTTGGTGCATCCAGTAGAGCACTTGCACCTGCTTGCAATCCTGTAACCCGCGCAGCCCCTCGGCCCATCGCGGATCGATCTCGATGCGGCAAATCGGGCCGTCCGGATCGCCTCGGCGGGGACATTCATCGCGAGTTTTCCAGGGCGTGCGGATGCGACCTATGTAATAGACGCCGGCATCGGTGCTATCGGGCAGGGTCACCGCGACCTCGTGCGGCCGAATATCGTCGCTCATTCCCGGTATTCCCTGGCTGCCATGAGGTATCACTCTACCTAAGTGTGATTTTTCCGCAACAGAAAGTCGCGATTGCGATGTAAAATGTTAGTTATTATGTTTCACCATTGTAGAATCGGCACCCACTAACCAGCTCCGGTCGGCACTAACAGGAATATCCCATGCCCAATCCGACCGCTTTCAACCCGACCAACCCTCGCATGACCAGAATCCACACATTCGGCCACCCGAGCGCCCCGGCTCCTCGCACGGGTTGGGCACCGCAGGCGCGCATGAAGGCCAGCACGCCCGGCGTTTCCTCGGCCGCCGCATTGCTGCCTTTCCCGCCGACCGGATTGGCGTTGGCACAGGGGAGCGGCAGCGCTCCGACCGCCACTTGGACGGCGCCGACCGCCGACGCCAACCACGGCGCCGCGACCGGTTACAATATTCGCTTCGGCCTGGCGGGGTCCGGCAATTGGACAACAAGCGCCCTGGTCGCGAGTCCCTATACGCTGGCCAGCTTGGCCGCCGGGACGGCGTACGATGTGCAGGTGCAAAGCATCTCAGCGGCGGGTGTTAGCATCTGGTCGACGACCGCCACGCTGACGACCGCCGCCATCGGGCCGTTTCCACCGGGGGCGCCGACCATCGCCAGCGCCGCACCGCCACCCGATGGGACCGCGACCAAGCTTGCGGTTGTCTGGACCGCCCCCGCCACCGATGGCACGCATGGTGCGGCGACCGGGTACAACCTCCGTTACAGCGTGGCCGGTTCTGGGAGTTGGACGACGGTAACGGGGATGTCGAGCCCCGCGATGCTGACCGGCCTAAGCGGCGCGACCGCTTACGATGTGCAGGTTCAGGGCACCAACGCCGCAGCGAGTCCTGGGGCGTGGTCGGGTTCGACGACCTCGACCACGTGGGGGGCCACGGTGGCGCCGGGCAATTGGATCCCGTCGTCGTCTCAGACGCACGGGGCGGCCATTGCACCGAACGGCGGCGCGCAGTCGATAGCGGTCGCCGCGCCGACAGCGGTAACCGGAGGCGCTTTCGCTTGGTCGTCCGGCAACACCGTTGTTCCGACCTCCGGCTTGATTTCCGGGGGCGCCGATGGGCAAACTAACGGTTGGGGTCAGTGGTTCAACGCACCGTCCACCGCCGGCACCTACTATCTCTGGCTTTTGGCCCAAGGCGCGGGCGGCACCACGATCGGCGCCCTCGCGACCGGTCCGATTACCGTTACGTAGCCGTCCAGCCGCCATCCACCGCATAGGCCGCACCAGTCACGTAGCTGGCGCGGTCGCTACACAACCAGACCACCATTTCGGCTATTTCTTCGGGGTTACCGACGCGGCCCAGCGGGGTACGGCCGGCGATTTGGTCCTCCCGTGTTTCCAGGGTGCGGGCGGTCATGCGGGTGCGGATGAAGCCGGGACACACCGCGTTCACCCGAATGCCGGCTTCGGCGTATTCCATCGCTGCCGTTTTGGTCAGGCCGACGACGCCGTGCTTGGCGGCCACATAGGCCGTGGCGTTCTTCAGCCCGACCAGCCCGGCAATCGAGGCAGTGCTGACGATTGCTCCACCGCCTTGCGCTTGCATGGCGCGAATTTGGTATTTCATGCAAAGCCAGACGCTTTTCAGATTGACCGCGATCATCCGATCGAACGCGGCTTCCGACCAATCGGCGGTGAACATTCCGGCAGCATCCACCTGATGCGGCGCGATACCGGCGTTATTGAACGCGCAATCGAGGCGACCGTATGCGGCGACAACTGCATCCACCATGGTCTCCACCGCCGTCGAGTCGGTCACGTCGCCGGTCAAGGATATCGCTTGTCCGCCCGCTTGGTTAATGAGCGCGACGGTAACGCCAGCGGCTTCGGCTTCGTAATCCGCCACCGCCACGACCGCCCCCTCCCGGGCGAAGGCCAGCGCGGTGGCTCGGCCTATGCCGTTGCCGCCGCCGGTAACCAGCGCGGTTTTACCTTGCAACATCGACATCGCGATCTCCTCCGTTTGCAGGCGGCTATCGGAGCATCGGCACAGCCAACCGGCAAGAACGAACCTTGCGAGCCGGCTTGCCGGCCAAACTCGGAAAGTATCGTTTTATCGACACACCCAGTTCGATTTTCCACGAATGGGGGGGGCTGTGTCGAAATTTGTAAAGAACAATCGCCGTTTGCGCCGAATTTCGATGTTTCCCGTCCGAATCTTAATAGTTCGACGCGTCTAGCTATTGCCGACCCATCCACTATTCGCCAAAGTATCGTTTCCACGGCGACGTAGAACGCCTGGATACCAGGGTGGTCAACCACTCGCCGTTTGGGGACCATACGATGAGCAACGTTACGCTGACCGGCGTCAATGCCGGCTATCTGTTTGCAGACAATAACAGCACGCTAACGAATATCGGAACGGTCTCGGATAGCAGTTACGGAATCTCGGTTACCGGCAGCGACGATACGGTGGCGAACGACGGCTTGATCGCCGCCGCCGTATACGACGGTCTTATCTTTGCTGGATCGGCCATCAATCGGGTCGGAGGCATAATTTCCGGCGGCCGTTACGGCATAAGATCCTCTTCGCCCGGCACGGTCGATAACGCTGGGACGATAATCGGCACCGTCAAAGCGGGTATCTATCTCCAGGCGAGCAGCACAGTTACCAACCAATCCACCGGTATCGTCCTCGGCGGCGGTACCGGGATATCCGCCGGCAATGGGACCACGATCGACAATGCCGGATCGATCGACGGCACGGCCAAAGCGGGCATCGACGTCGGCGCCGACAGTTTCATCGCCAACCGATCGGGCGGCACGATCGCCGGCGGCGATTACGGGATTGCCACCGGCACGAACGGCACGATCGACAACGCCGGAGGTATCGTTGGCACGACCTTCGACGGCATCGGTCTCTCGGACGGCGGCGCGGTAACCAACCGATCCGGTGGCATTATCGCCGGTAATTTCGGCACGATCGGCGGTATAGGGATCAGTTTGTACAACGACGGGACGATCGCCAACCTGTCGGGCGGCACGATATCGGGATTTACCGGCATCCAGGCCCGTCACGGCCTGACATTGGACAACAGCGGCGCAATCCTCGGCAACAGCGCCGATCACAGTGGAATCGGCATTTATGCCTACAGTGCCGTCGGAACGATGGCGGTTGCCAACCAATCCAGCGGCACGATCGCCGGCTATGTCGCGATTAAAGCCACGACCGGGATCACCGTTACGAACAGCGGCACGATTCGAAGCACCGGCGGCGCGGCAAATACCGGCGTGATTGTCACTGGGACCAACTCGGTCATTACGAATCTTTCGACCGGCACGATCTCCGGCGCGACGGGCATGCAGCTCTCGGACACGACAACGCTGGTGAATAGCGGCTTGGTCGAAGGCACAGGTGTCGGCAATTACGGCGCGTGGCTGATCGCGGGCGGATCGGTCGTCAATCTGGCGCAGGGCACGATCAGTAGTGTCAGGGCGGGTGGCTCCGCGCCCGCGACCACGGTGTTCAACGCAGGAACCATCGGTAATGGCACTTACGCGATCGGAATGAGCGCAGGGCAAGCGCTCGATCGACTCATCCTAGCCCCCGGCGCTGTTGTGCTTGGGTCGGTGGCCGGCGGGACCGGTGTGCTCGAACTCGCCTCCGGTGCTTCCACCGGGACACTCAGCGGCTTCGGGGCACAGTTCGCCGATTTCACCCGGATCGAAATAGATGCTAATTCGAGCTGGAAATTCGACAACGGCAACAGCGTCGCCTCCGGCATCGTCATTACCGATGCCGGCACGCTGACCAACGCAGGCACGCTGAACGCGGCAGTGACGGTAACGGCAGGTGGCGCGCTGACCAATTTGTCCGCCGGCATCGTCTCCGCCGCAGGGGTCGGAGTGCTTGGCCAAGGCACGGTCGCGGTAGACAACGCGGGCTCGGTCTATGGGTACGTCACGGGCATTTATTTGACGGGCGGCGGCTCGATCGCGAACCGATCGACCGGCACAATCTCGACCTCCACCACAGTGACCAGCGGTTTCGGGGGCGACGGTATCGCAACACGCGGCGATGCCACGGTGACCAATGCCGGCGTCATCGCGACGTCCCGCTACGGTGTCGTCATCGCGGGTACAGGGTCCGTGTCGAACCAATCCGGCGGCACGCTCGGTGGTCAATCCGGGATTGTGACGTACAACGCAGCCGCCACGGCGACGAACGCCGGCAGCGTCTTCGGCACCGGCGGTCACGGCGCGATTTGGCTCGGCCTCGGCGGGTCGGTGTCCAATGCCACGAGCGGCAATATCTCCGGCGCGGGCAGCGGTATTCATGCCGATGCCGCCGCCAACATCGTCAATGCCGGCTCCATTTACGGATTCGCGCAAGCGGTCCATCTACAAGCCGGCGGCTCGGTTACCAACCAGTCGACCGGCGTCCTTTCGACTTCCACGACCATCACTTCGGGCGGCGGGGGGAATGCCATCCAGGGTTATGCCGCCGTCACGGTCGTCAACGCTGGCACGATTGAGTCTTCGCGTTATGCCGTGGTCGCAGTCAACGGCGGGCTAGTCGCAACCTAGCCAGCGGGACGATAGCCGGCGGTACACGAGGCGTGGCGATCGGCGGTGGGACGGTGACCAATGCCGGAACGATCTCCGGTGCGTTTTTCTCGGTCTACAATTACCAAGGGGCCGCCTTCCGCCTCGCAATCGCCCCCGACGCAGTCTTCTCCGGCGTCGTGGACGGTGGCAACTCTGCGGGTTCCAGCGCCACCAGCACGCTCGAACTGACGTCCGGAGCGTCCACAGGCACATTGACCAGCCTTGGGTCGCAGTTCGTCCGATTCACCAGCATCGATATCGATGCAAACTCTCACTGGATCGTCGATGGCGCGATCGGCGCCGCATACACCGTCGACAATGCCGGCACGCTGAACAATGCCGGGACAGCAGGCGTCGCCTTGACGCTCGGCAGCAACGATTTCGTAACCAATCGATCGGGCGGCAGGGTCGTCGGCAGCAACGACGGCATCGATTCCGTATTCGGCAGCACGATTTCGAACGCCGGCAGCATCGGCGGCACCGACGTCGGGGTGTATCTTTTCGTCGGCGGTTCGGTCGTCAACACGACCAGCGGGAGGATCGCCGGTTCCCTCGGCATCAATAGCCAGGGTACCGCGACGGCCGTCGACAACGCCGGCAGCATCGATGCAACCAATATCGCCATCCGATTGGGCGATGGCGGATCGGCAACCAACCAATCCAGCGGCGCACTATCCGGGACACGGTTCGGCATCGCGTCGTACCTTACCGCGAGCGTGGCGAATGCCGGCATTATTATCGGTACTACATACAAAGGCGTATTTCTCGGTGGGGGTGGCATGCTCACCAACACCGGCACGATCTTGGGCAATAACGGTGCCGAAACGGCTGGTCCGTCCACCGTCGTCAATGCTGGCATCGTAGCGGGCACCGCCACCGCCACTACGCCCGGATATAGCATTGGTCTGTTCGTCCACGGGACGACTGACTCAGTCACCAACCAATCGAGCGGCACGATATCCGGCTATATCGGCGTCGAGGCGATAAGCAACCTAGGTCTGGATAACAGCGGTCGAATCCTCGGCGATTTGACAAATGTCTATGGCGCAGGGGTTTTTGCAGCGTACAGCGGCAGCGCGGCAACGGCCGCGATCGTCAATCGCGCGGGCGGCACGATCTCCGGCTCTACGGGCGTGGAAGGACAAGGTGCCGTCAGCCTCACCAATAGCGGTCTCATCGTCGGCGGTAGCGCCCACCGAGCCTACGGGGCGTTCCTCGCGGCGAGCGGCTCGTTTCTGACCAACCTGTCCGGCGGCACGATAGCCGGTTCGATCGGCGTACTGATCGGAACCGGCAGCACGATCGTCAACAGCGGCAAGATTGTCGGCAATGTTGTCGGCGACAACTACGGTATCCTGGCCTTTACCGGCGGCGCAATCACCAATCTGTCCACCGGCATTATCGATAACATCTCGACCGGACCGACAGGGACCACCACCATCTTCAACGCCGGCACAATCGGTAATGGGACGGTGGCGATCGCCAGCAGTCACAACACGATTGCCAATCGTATCGTCGTCGCGCCCGGTGCCGTCTTCCTAGGGGCGGTGAACGGCGGCAACGGAGTGCTGGAGTTTACCTCTAGCGCGACGACCGGGACCGTTACCGGCCTCGGGTCGAAATACCTGAACTTCAGCGCTCTCGACTTCGACGCCGGGGCCCATTGGACACTCGGTAGCGACAACACGATCGCGTTCGGCGTGACGGTCGAGACCGGCGGAACGCTGACTTTAAACAACAGCACCTTCGCCGACACCGGCACGCTCGTGAACAACGGCGGGATCGTGCTGGATCCCAGCACGATGGTTGTCGGCAATCTGTTAGGCAGCGGCACACTCACCATCCAGGCCGGGTCGACGCTGGAGGTCGCCGGCTCGATCGCCAGCACCGAAACCATCGTGTTCGCGGGCGACCACGCCTATCTGCATCTGGGCAATCCGACCAACGCCCATGGCGTTATCGTCGGGTTCGACAATACCGACCGCATCGACCTCGCCGGGATCGCCCCCGGTTCGGTGTCCTACGCGGCGGGGCATCTGTATTTCGGTGTCGGTGGCACGCTTTCCGTCACGACCGCGGGCGGCAACCCGCTCCAAACCGTCGCAAGTGCGACTGGTACCGAGATTACCGCGCTCTGCTTCCTGCCGGATACCTTGATCGAAACACCCGATGGGCAGGTAAGAGTCCAGGACCTGAAAACCGGCGACATCGTCACCACCTTTAGCGGCGCGCATCGCCCGATTTCCTGGATCGGCACCGGTTCGGTGCTCGCGACGCGCGGCAAGCGCGGCCCGGCCACACCGGTGATCGTGCGTAAGCACGCCTTGGGCCATGGCATGCCGTTTTACGATTTACGGGTGACAAAAGGGCATTCCTTCCTGCTGGACGGCGTGCTTATCCCGGTGGAATTCCTGGTGAACCACCGCACGATCGAATGGGACGATCGAGCGAAAGAAGTGACGCTGTATCATGTAGAATTGGAAACGCACGACATCCTGATCGCTAACGGCGCCCCCGCCGAGAGCTATCGGGACGACGGCAACCGCTGGCTGTTTCAGAACGCCAATTCCGGCTGGGATCAACCGGCAAAGGAACCCTGCGCCCCCGTACTGACCGGCGGGCCGATCGTGGACGCGGTATGGCGCCGGTTGCTGGAACGCGCAACCGACCGCCCTGGACTGCCCATGACCGAAGAGCCGGATATCCATCTCCTGGTCGATGGCGTGCGGATGGACGGAACGTGTTTCGACGACGGTCGCCGCCAATTCGAAATCGTTGGCAACAGTTCCGAAATCCGGATCGTATCCCGTGCGGGCGCCCCCGCCGAGTTCGGCCTGTCGCGCGATCCACGGGTTCTAGGCATTGCCATTCGGGCACTGCGCTGCTGGCAGGGCCCCAAGCTCCGAGTTATCGGGGCGAACGATGCCGCACTTCGCGACGGCTTCCACGCCTACGAAGCCGAACATGGCTTCCGCTGGACGAACGGCGATGCGCTGGTGCCACCGGAATTAGCGGCGGGTGTCGCTGGCGTTTGGCAGTTAGACATCGTCGTGGCCAGTACCGCGCGCTACCCGTTGTTGGTGGAGGACTCCCTGGCGGCCTGACCCGCGCACCGCTAAAACCGCCCGCATCATGACCGACACAGCACCGACGATCCCGGTCTCCTGGGGAGAACTCGCCGATAAGATCTCCATCTTGGAGATTAAGTGCGCCCGCCTACGCTCTGCCGCAGCCGCTGCAAACGCGGCGCGGGAACTTGCGGCGCTGTCGGCCGTCTTGGCACCTGTCGCCGCATCGATCGCCGCCGAGCGGGCTGAGTTAACAGCGGTGAACACACGCCTGTGGGAGATCGAGGACGCCATCCGCGCACGCGAATCCGCCCAGGATTTCGGCCCAGCCTTCGTCGCCCTCGCTCGCTCGGTGTACCGCGAAAACGACGAGCGCGGGCGGATCAAAGCGGCAATCAACCGAGCCTTGCGTTCGGTGCTGGTGGAAGAGAAGCAATATTCGGCGTATTAGGGTCGTATGGATATCGCCGAGAACCTACGCCGCATTCAGGACCGCATTGCCAACGCCGCCATCGCCGCCGGGCGTCAGCCGGGCGACGTGACCCTGGTCGCGGTTTCCAAGACCAAGCCGGTCGAAGCTGTGCTGGAAGCACTGAAAGCCGGGCAAACCGTATTCGGGGAAAACCGGGTGCAGGAAGCCGAGGGCAAGTTCCCACTCCTGCGCGCAGCGCACCGGTTCGACCTGCATCTAATCGGCGGCTTGCAAACCAACAAAGCGCGCGACGCGGTGCGGCTGGCCGATGTTATCGAGACACTGGACCGACCGAAGCTGGCCGATGCGATAGCCACCGCGATGGAAAAAGAAAACCGCCGGCCGAAACTGCTGATCGAGGTAAACACCGGATCGGAACCGCAGAAATCTGGCGTGTCACGCGACGACGCCGACGGGTTCATCGCCGATTGCAAAGGCCGATTCGGACCATTGCTAGCCGGCCTGATGTGCGTTCCGCCGCACGGCGAGGACCCCAGGCCACATTTCGATTGGCTGGCAAACCGGGCGGCGAAGCACGGGCTGACCACGCTCTCGATGGGGATGTCGGCCGATTTCGAAATCGCGATAGCCGCGGGGGCCACCTGGGTCCGGGTCGGCAGCGCCATATTCGGCTCGCGGTAATCCCCGGGCGGCCCCAGGGATCGCCGCTTAAGCGATTTAACGGACGATCGGCGCGAAAGGGGCGTCGTTCATCAGGTTGTTACGCTGTGCGATCAGGTAGCCGGCTTCGGCCCCCTTCTGCATGAACACCTGCCATTCCGGATCGGCCTGCATCGCGGCACGTCTCGCGGCGCGATCGGCGGCGTCTTTGTATACCCAAATGTGGATATAGGTATTCACTTCGCCAGTTTCGGTGATGAGGTAAGCAAGAGGCTCACCGAGATGGCGCTTTTGGGCTGTCAGGCCATATTCTTGGTACAGTGCCATCTGCTTGGCCATTGTGCCGGGCTTAACGGTGTAGGTGCGGTGGTCGACGAGCATTGTGGTATCCCTTTAACGGCGCCGCGAGACGGCGGCAGCATAAGAAAGCACGAATCAGCGCAAATGCCGAACGACGATGGCAACCAGCGATTCGCAGCCGGATTGGTCGTCGGCATCGAACCGGCCTAAGTCGGGACTGTCCATGTCCAGCACCCCCAACAACCGATCGCCATCCAACAATGGCACGACCAATTCCGATCGCGAAGCCGAGTCGCAGGCGATGTGACCGGGAAATGCATCGACATCGGGAACCAGGATCGACCGGCGATCCCGTGCAGCGGTGCCACAGACGCCGCGGCCGATGGGAATACGCACACAGGCCGGCTTGCCTTGGAATGGGCCCAGCACAAGTTCGTCGCCGCGCAGAAAGTAGAAGCCGGCCCAGTTCAGCGCTGGCAAGGCATGATACAGCGCAGCCGCCGCGTTTGCCGCGTTGGCAGTCGCGTCGGATTCGCCTGCCAACAGGGCTTCGAGCTCCTGGGCGAGGTCCCGATAAAGCGTAGGCTTATCGGCCGCCGGCCATGATCCCGTCGACCATGGCGCGGCGTGGGATACGTCGTGCATGCTTAGCGTGCGTCGCGCGCGCTTTTCTTGCGCCCACCGGGTTCGACGATGGGTTTGGCTTTCGCGGCGTCCTTCATGATCCCGCGGAGGTCGCGAATAAACGCCGTGCCCTTCGGGGTGCGCTGCACGAGCACGCTGCGGCGATCGGTCGGATCGGTCCTGCGCCGAACCAGATCGAATTCCGTCAGTCGGTCCAGCGCGCGGGTGATCGCGGGTTTCGAAACATCCAATGCAGCAGCGAGCCCGCGTACGGTCTGCGCTTCGGCTTCGAGGTAGCACGTCAGCAAAACCGCCAATTGCCGTGCGGACAGATCGGGTCCGTCGCGACGCACCAGCGATACCATGGTACCGCGCAGTGTGCCGATAGGATTCTCGGTGTCGTCGGAGCCACTCATGTTGTTGGACCTTTCACGATGGGCCGGCATGGACCCCGGTGCCGGCGAACCGGGTTCCCGATTCTTCCCCATGCCCAATCCTGTCTCGGAACGATGCATCGATCAAGTAAATTCGCAGTTATCCCCGGAGCAACGATAACGATTGCGCGAGTCCCGCCGACTCGGCCCAGGCCGGACGATCCGACCCGAATTCGGTCCGATCAAGTTACGGATTCGTTGGTGGCTCGGCGGGATAATGCATTGTAACACTTTCATTGTATTTGATCTGCGTCAAAGCCACCCCCCGCTCGGGCTGTTGAAGTGACGTCGTATCAACCGAAGGAGTTGTCCCATGTCCACTGCCATCATGCCGGAAGCCGTACACCCGTCCATCGCCGTGACCGAACCGTCGACCGGCCATGCGATGCCGTTCGTCGCAGCAATTATCATGTTCCTGGCTATCACCGTTATTGCGGTTTGGATCGCCGGCCCGCTGCGCTGAGACGCGCCGACCGAACGATTAGATCGCGACCCGTACCCCCAGCTCGACCACACGGTCGCTGGGGATGCGGAAGAATTCCGTGGCCGGCACCGCATTGCGGGCCATTACCAGGAACAGCCAAAGACGCCACCACGGCATCTTAGGCACCATCGCCGGCACCAAAACCTCCCGCCCGAGGAAATAGCTCGCCTGCATCGGATCGAAAGCGACGGCGTCGCCCAATTCCTCCAGTTCGCGTGGGATATTCGGGCTTTCCATGAAGCCGTAGCGCAGCAGCACCCGATGCACGCCGGGCGCCAGTTCGGATACCGAGACTCGGCGGGTAGGGGCAATTTCCGGCACATCTTCGTTCTGCACGGTCACGAACAGCACCCGCTCGTGCAGCACCTTGTTGTGCTTGAGATTGTGCAACAGCGAGGTCGGCACGTAGTCCTGATTGCCGGTCAGGAACACCGCAAGGCCGGGCACACGCACGGTGCGCGACTGCGGCAAGCGAGCCAGGAACGGTGTCAAGGGCATGCTATCCTGCTGCCAGCGCGCCAGCAGCAAATCGCGCCCGCGTTTCCAAGACGTCATAAGCAAAATCAGACCGCCACCGAGCGCCAGGGGGACGAACCCGCCCTCGACAATTTTGAGCGTGTTGGACGCGAAGAACATGCCGTCCAGCGCGAAGAAGGCACCGAACACCAGCAGTGCCGTCGTGCGCCGCCAATGAAACTGCCGCCGAAACACCACCATCGCCAGCATCGTGTCGCATAAAAAAGTCGCGGTGACCGCAATACCGTAGGCGGAGGCAAGCGAGCTGGACGTCTTGAACGTCAGCACCAGGATCAGCACCCCCACGACCAACGCAATATTCACTTGGGGCACGTAGATCTGCCCCTCTTCGGTGTTGGAGGTGTGACGCACGGTCATGCGCGGCAGAAACCCGAGTTGCATGCACTGGCGTGTCATGGAGTAGGCACCGGATATGACCGCCTGACTGGCGATCACCGTCGCGACGGTCGCCAACACGACCATCGGAAACCGCGTCCAGGCGGGGCCGAGCAGGAAAAAGGGATTCTCGATGGCGCCGGGGTCGTGGAGAATGAGTGCGCCTTGGCCGAAATAGTTCAGCACCAAACAGGGCAACACGAAAAAGAGCCAGGCCACGCGAATGGGCCGAGCGCCGAAGTGGCCCATGTCTATGTATAGGGCCTCGGCTCCGGTCACGCAGAGCACGACGGCGCCCAGCACGATGAAGGACAAGCCTTTGTAATGCAGGCAAAGCGCCAATGCATAAGTGGGGGAGATAGCAAGCAGCACGTAGGGGTGCTGCACGACCTCGATCAGGCCCATTAAGCCAAGAATGAGAAACCATGCGGCCATGATGGGGCCGAAGATACGTCCTACCGATCCGGTCCCACGGTACTGCACCGCGAACAGCAGGATGATCACCCCGACGCAAATCGGCAGCACGAATTCCTTAAGGTGCGGCGCGGACACGCCCAGCCCCTCCACCGCCGACATAACGGAGATCGCGGGCGTGATGATGCCGTCGCCGAAGAACAGGCATGCGCCGACGATGCCAATGATTCCCAGGACATTGCGCATACCGCCGCCCACAGCGACTCGTTGGGCCAACGCCATGAGTGCGAGAATTCCTCCCTCGCCGCGATTGTCGGCGCGCATGACCAGGATGACGTATTTGATGGTGACGACCAGGACCAACGCCCAGAAGATCAACGACAGGACGCCCAATACCTCGTTGGCGCCGATGGCGACGTCCTTGAAGATTTCCAGACTGGCCCTGAATGCGTACAGCGGGCTGGTGCCGATATCGCCATAAACGACACCCAGCACGCCCAAGAGCATGCCAGGGGATAGTTTGGCGTTACCAGACGGACTGGACGGCGTGGCAGCGGTCACGGGCGCACGCGCGTGTCACGCCCCTGTGCGGCTTCGGCCATGCGATCTCCTGTCGGACGGTTGCATTACAGCAAGGCGGCGGACGCATACGCCGCCGCTTTGCTGGGAGCAATAAGGGAGAGACCCGATCGGCCGACCGAGTTGCTTAGGCCGCGTCCTCGCGGCGGTCGCGCACTTTCACATAAGCCAACTTGGCATGATCTTCGCAGTAAGGCTTCCCCGGCTCGGAGCGATCGTCGCAGAAGCGGAAAGTCTTGGTGCCGGGTTCGCCGATCGGCCAGCAGCAGGTCACGATACGGCCATAGGGGCGCGACAAGACCGGTTGCAGCCGGGGCTGAGCCACCTGAACGGGACGTGGCGGCGGCGCCTTCGGCAGCGCAGGCAGCGGCATTGGCACCACGGCCACGACCGGCGCGAGAACGGGTGGGGCGACCGCAGCAACAACCGGTGAGATTTCCGGTTCGATCGTCTGTTCGGGTTCCGGTGTTTCGCCACTGCTGGCCAAGGGCGGCAATGTCGGCCCTTCTACTCGGCGGGGTGCGGCGCGGCGCTCGGCGGATTGCTCGCCGCCCTCGCGCTTGATCGGCGATGGGCGGGCTGGAAGCTCTAAACGATGGGCCTTACCGACGATGGCATTCTTGGAGACACCGAGACGACGGCCGATCTCCGCAGTCGAGTGCCCCTCTGCCCATAGCTCCCTGAGGCGGCCGATAACGTCCTCATTCCACTCCATATTGTGGGTCCCCCTCATGGTTTAACCACAAGATACGGTATAGACCCCAGTGCGGGGGTCAATGCCGAATCGGACACCGCCTACAAAAAGTTGTGGACAACTTTCGCTTGGACCACAAGCCCTAGAAAAGCAGGCCCTTCGGGAGCAGTCCGTGAACACCTTTTTCGCCGTTCACCGTCTGGGTGACGTGAAAGTCGACGGCGAGGGAGCAGAACTGGTACGCCTGCTCGCGCGATAGGTTGGTGCGCGCGGCAATGAAGGCGATCATCTGCCGCAAGGCCTGCTTCATGGCCTGATCCAAATCCTCGTGCATGCCCATGCTGATATAGTGGGTCGGGGTTTCCGCACGCGGATAGCTTAACAGCGGTGTGCCCGATGCTTTATGCAGCGTAAACGTGAAAGTGCCGGTCAGGCAGATCTCCAGCGCGTTGATGCAGACCTCCCCGTCGCCTTGCACGCCGTGTCCGTCGCCGGCCGAGAACAACGCGCCCTCGGCCCAAACGGGGAGGAATAGGGTCGATCCGGCCGTGAGTTCTTTATTATCCAGATTGCCGCCATGCTCGCGCGGCTGGATGGTGGAGATCGTCCCGTATCCCGGCGGCGGCGCCACGCCCATGACACCGAAGAACGGCGCAAGCTTCAGTTCCGTACCCCAGGGCAGCGTGCAGACGCCGCGCGCCCGATCGACGGGAATGTGGGACAGAAATTTTTCGGGAAAATCTTCGGGCAAGGTGCCCGCGAGCGGCCGGAACCCGCAATAACCCCAATCCGCTCCGACCTCGATCTTATCGATATGCACTTCCAACATATCGCCGGGCATCGCACCGGCGATGGCGACCGGGCCGGTCAATATATGGCCGGGGCCGCGCGGTGGATTGGCAGCGTGAAGCGCCGCCAAGACGGGCGGGATGGTTAGACCCGAACCGGGCGGCGGCATGACCTCCGGCCCGCCGGAAACACACTCCAACACCACTGTGTCGCCGGAGTTCACCGTGACCAGCGGCTCGTAGCCGGCATCGAACGTGCCCCACCGGATGGTCGACGCGGTTGCTGGGATGCTGTGCGTGGCCATCGGCGGGACTCCGTTATGTCGAACGGTTCAACGGGTGGTGGTGGACTCGCGAGTCGTGGTCGACGCCTGCGCACCGGGCAGCTTGCCGGCCGCTTTATCGGCACCGGCTTCCATCGACTCGTCGTCGGGTTCGGCCATGTTCTTCTTGAAGGATTTGATGCCCTTCGCGAAATCGCCCATCAGGCTGCTGACCTTGCCGCCGCCGAACAGCAGCAGAACGACCAGCAGCACCACCATCCAGTGCCAGATGCTGAAACTACCCATGAAACCTCCATCCCGGTGTGGGCGCGTGCATGACTGCCCACCCGTGTAGATGCTCTATAAGCGTACACCGAAGGGCTGCCAACGGATTGTACGCGCACGACGCCACGAACGCAGCTCGGATCGAGTTTCGTCGCTTTTTGTCGTGTCAATTTCGTTGCGATCGATCCCAACAAGGCGTAGCGTGCCGAAGGTCGGTAAACCGGGACAAACAGAATATCGTCCAGGATGCCACCGTGGGGAGGGCGTAGCGGCATAAAAACCGAACGCCCCTGTTCAACAGGACGGACTGTCCAACGGACGGGACGCTCGCAGGCAGAAAGGCGAAATCGATGCCCCAGGGCATTGTTAAGTGGTTCAACCCGACCAAAGGCTACGGGTTCATTGCACCGGATTCCGGGGGCAAAGACATCTTCGTTCACATCAGCGCAGTACAGAAGGCCGGCCTGCGCACCCTGAACGAAAATCAGAAGCTTGGCTTCGAGATCGAGCAACAGCAGAACGGACGCGCGGCGGCGATCGACCTCGTGCCATCCTGAACGAGGCCGCGACACTCGACATCGCTACGCCCCATCGGCGATAGGGCGACAAGTTCGCTTGCCCTTGCATCGGACGGTCCTCTCCTCTAGGCATGGGGGGCCAAAATGAAATTCGTGAATGAATCATACGCTGGATGACAGGCGCGATCGACGCGCGGGCCCCGGAGTAACGCCGCTTTCCTCGCTCGATACCGCCTCGATCCAAGAGGCATATCGACGCTGGGCCGGTGTTTACGACTCGCTCTTCGGCGCCGTTTCGGCGTCGGCGCGACGCCGCGCGATCGGTACGGTCAACCGACTGCCCGGCCGGGATGTTCTGGAAGTCGGCGTCGGAACCGGCTTGGCATTGCCCCATTACAATAGCGACAAACGGATCACCGGCATCGATTTGTCGGTCGAAATGTTGCGGCTGGCCCGTAACCGCGTGGCGCGCCAAGGACTGCATATGGTCCAGGCGCTACACGAGATGGACGCCGAAGCGACCGATTTCCCCGATAATAGCTTCGATACTGCGGTCGCGATGTTCGTCGCATCCGTCGTACCGAATCCTCGTCAATTGCTCGCCGAAATGCGTCGGGTGGTAAAGCCGGGCGGGAGCATATTGTTCGTAAACCATTTTGCAGCCCCTAGCGGACCGCGCTGGTGGATCGAGCGAGCGATGGCCCCTGCGTCCAAGGCGTTGGGCTGGCACCCGGATTTCTCGCTTGAGGCGCTTTTCTCCCCCGACGACCTCGCTCAAGCGACCTTCACGAGCGCCCCACCGCTCGGGATTTTCACCCTAGCGCGGCTGGCGAATTAAAAACCCGGCGCTTCGCGGGCCACATAGGCGCCGAAAAATACCTTTATCGTGGCGGCAGTCCCGCTGGCATCTTGATCTCCGGCCGTCTGTCCGGTACGCGGTGGGGCATGAGCTTGTCTCGCGGCGCCATGCTGCTTGGACAACCAATACGGAACGGGTGGGTAGGCTGATGCAGCTTCTTCGACGGTTTTATGCCGCGCTGATAATAACGGTCCTGATGCCGCTGGCGATGCCGGGCGGCCATGGTGCTTTCGCGCAAGCGCCGAAACCATGGGAAGTCGGCATGCAGCCGGCGGCCAATCTGATCAAGCAGAAGATCAACGATCTGCACGATCTCGTGCTGTGGATCATCACGTTGACGACCATCTTTGTCGCTGCGCTGCTGGTGATCGTTATGGTCCGGTTCAACGCGAAAGCGAACCCGATCCCAAGCAAGACCAGCCACGATACTGGATTGGAAATCGCATGGACGGTGATCCCGGTGCTTTTGCTGGTGATTATCTCGATCCCGTCGTTCCGCCTGATTTACTTCCAGGACCGGACCCCCAATCCCGATCTGACGATCAAGGTCGTCGCGCATCAGTGGTACTGGGAATATGCCTATCCCGACCAAGGCGATTTCTCGATCGAGAGCCGTTATGTCCGCGATGAGGACCTGAAGCCCGGCCAACTGCGGTTGCTGGACGTCGACAATCAGATGGTCGTGCCGATCGGCAAGAATATCCGCATCCTGACCAGCAGCCCCGAAGTGATCCACAGCTTCTTCATCCCGTCCTTGGGCGTGCAGCGCTATGCGATCCCAGGCCGGACGATCGAGACTTGGTTCTCGGTGGACAGGCCCGGCGTCTATTACGGTCAGTGCAACCAGATCTGCGGTGCCGACCACAGCAAGATGCCGATCGCGGTGCACGCCGTATCGGAGCAGGAATTCAAGACTTGGTCCGATCAGCAGAAAAAATCGGCCGACGCGGGTGCGCCCGCCGGGGTGCAACCCCGTTTGTTGGCGGCTACCGCACCGACGGCAAATCAGGTTCAGCGCTAACCGCTAGTTGGCGCGCGAAGGAGACAGACGATGGCCGATACGACCCACGACCATGCGCACGGGCACGATGCCCACGGGCATGACCACCACGATCACAAGCCCGGTTTCGTGGCGCGCTGGTTTTTCAGCACGAACCACAAGGATATCGGCACCCTCTATCTGATCTTCGCCGTCGTCGGCGGCGTGGTCGGTGGGGCATTGTCGGAAATCATGCGGGCGCAGTTGCAGTTCCCGAACAACCACATCGTCACCGATGGGCAGCAGTGGAACACGATCATCACCACCCACGGGCTGCTGATGATCTTCTTCTCGGTCATGCCGGCGCTGATCGGTGGGTTCGGCAACTGGTTCATCCCGCTGATGATCGGCGCGCCCGATATGGCATTCCCGCGCCTGAACAACATCAGCTTCTGGCTCCTGCCTCCCGCTTTCTTGCTGATCTGCATCGGCTTGTTCATGGGCGAGTCTGGTTCGGGCTGGACACTGTATCCGCCGCTGTCCAACGCCACCTACGAACATGGCATGGGCATGGATTGCACGCTGTTCGCGCTCCATCTCGCGGGTGTGAGCTCGCTGCTGGGCGCGATGAACTTCATCACAACCATTTTCAACATGCGCGCCCCCGGCATGACGATGCACAAGCTGCCGCTCTTCGTCTGGGCGTCGCTGGTTACCGCGTGGCTGTTGGTGCTATCGGTCCCCGTGCTGGCCGGCGCGATCACCATGCTGATCTGCGATCGTAACTTCGGCACCGCCTTCTTCGATCCGCAGGGCGGCGGCGATCCGGTGCTGTTCCAGCATCTGTTCTGGTTCTTCGGCCATCCCGAAGTCTACATCATGATCCTGCCGGGCTTCGGCGTGGTCAGCCACGTGATCTCCACCTTCAGCAAGAAGCCGATCTTCGGCTATCTGGGTATGGTCTACGCGATGGTCGCCATCGGCGTAGTCGGGTTCGTCGTTTGGGCGCACCACATGTATTTGTCGGGCATCGACGTCGACACCCGTGCCTACTTCATGGGTGCGACAATGGTGATTGCGGTGCCGACCGGGGTGAAGATCTTCTCCTGGATCGCGACGATGTGGGGCGGCTCGATCGAGTTCAAAACCCCGATGCTCTGGGCGATCGGCTTCCTGTTCGTGTTCACCATCGGCGGAGTGACCGGCGTTGTCTGCGCCAATGCCGGCATCGACGAAGCCATCCACAACACCTACTACGTCATCGCCCACTTCCATTACGTCCTGTCGCTGGGCGCGGTGTTCTCGATCTTCTGCGGCGTCTACTACTGGATGGGCAAAATGTCCGGCCGGCAGTATCCGGAATTCTGGGGTCGGGTGCATTTCTGGCTGTTCTTCATCGGTGTCAACCTAACCTTCTTCCCGCAACATTTCCTGGGTCTCGCCGGCATGCCGCGCCGCTATCCCGACTATCCGGATGCTTTTGCGGGCTGGAACTACGTTTCGTCCGTCGGGTCCTATATTTCCGGCGTGTCCGTCCTGGTTTTCCTGTATGTCTGCTTCAAGACCTTCACCTCGAAGGCTCCCGTGGCCGACAACTACTGGGGCGAAGGCGCCACCACGCTGGAATGGACCCAAACGTCCCCGCCCGCGTTCCACACCTACACGGAACTTCCCAGGATTCTCTGACCTTTGAGCGACCTGACAGCACCATCGGCCGACAACGACAGGGGGGAGCAATCTCCCCTGTCTTCTCATGCGGCCGGTACAGAAGACGACGTCCGCGACTGGATCGCGCTGCTAAAGCCCAGGGTCATGAGCTTGGTGGTTTTCACCGGCATGATCGGCACGATCGTGGCACCGGGCCATTTACACCCGATTCTAGCCTTCACTGCGGTGCTCTGCATCGCCGTGGCAGCCGGGGCCTGCGGGGCTATCAACATGTGGTACGACCGCGATATCGACGCAGTGATGCGTCGCACCCAATCCCGCCCCATCCCTTCCGGCCGAATCGCTGCCGGCGGCGCGCTCGGCTTCGGAATCGTGCTGGCCGTGGGTTCGGTCATCGTGATGGAGGTCGCGGTAAACCTTGTCGCCGCCGCCGTTTTGGCGCTTTCGATCGGGTTCTACGTTTTTATTTACACGATGTGGCTAAAACGCCGCACTCCTCAGAATATCGTGATCGGCGGCGCCGCAGGAGCATTCCCGCCCGTTATCGGCTGGGCTGCGGTCACCGGATCGGTCGACCTCATTCCGTTGATCTTGTTCGCCATTGTGTTCATCTGGACCCCGCCGCACTTCTGGTCGCTGGCGCTCTGGGCGAACGAGGATTACCGCCGCGCCGGCGTGCCGATGCTACCGGTCGTGGCCGGCGCCAAGGAAACCCGCAAACAGATCGTGCTGTATTCGCTGGTACTGGTGCCGCTGTCGCTGGCACCGTGGTTCTTGGGCTTTTCGGGCACGCTCTACGGCGCGACCGCCGCCGTGCTAGGCCTAGGCTTTCTGATTTGCGTCGCGCGCGTCTACACCGATAAACAGGACGCCGCTGGAAACAGTCTGACGAACGATGGGCCGGCCCGCGCCGCGTTTAAGTTCTCGATTCTGTATCTGTTCATCCTCTTTGCTGCTTTGGCCGTCGACCGGCTGATCGGTTGAAATCCATGGCCGAATTCCCTCGCCCCCCCACCGGTACCGAAGCCGATGCGTTCAAACGGCGCCGCCGCGGTCGCAATCTGGCGATCATGCTGGCGCTATTCGGGCTTTCCGCGCTGTTCTTCGCCATCACCATCGTAAAAATGGTGAAGCACTGACATGCAAACCCGAGCGAGCAATCGCGTCACGGGTATCGCCATTGCGTCGATTGTCGTGGGCATGGTCGGATTGTCGTTCGCAGCCATCCCGCTATATCGCGCGTTTTGTGCCGCGACGGGCTATGGCGGTACGCCGAAAGTTGGGATCGCAGCCGCGCCCGGCGGCAACGGCAAAACCATCCGGGTACGCTTCAACGCCGACACCAATCCCGGCCTACCCTGGCTGTTCGCCCCCGATGTCACCGAAATAACAGTGCCGCTGGGCGAGGACCGCCTCGCAGCCTATCACGCCCACAACAAGGCCAACCGTCCGGTAACGGGCGTCGCGTTATACAACGTGACCCCCGAGAAGGCCGGCAAATATTTCCACAAGACGGCGTGCTTCTGTTTCAACGAACAGACGTTGGAACCCGGTCAGGATATGAGCTTCCCGCTCAGCTTCTGGATCGATCCGGAAATCGCCAACGATCCCAACACGGCCGATGTCCGCAACATCGTGCTTTCCTACACTTTTTACCCGAAACTGGACGACGCCGCGAAGTCCGGGGCGCTCGCCAAGGCCGGACCGCATGTCGGTTCGGCGCCGCGCGCGAATTGAAATGCGCCCGCCCCTTGAACTTGGGCGGGAATTGGCGATTATGGGCCAGACGTGCCGGGGCGGTTTCCCCGGCGGAATTGTAATGGATTCGGCATGAGCAGCGACGCACACGGTGCCCCGGCCCCGGCAGGTCACGGCCTGAAACAACCCTACCACCTAGTCGATCCCAGCCCGTGGCCGATCGTTGGCGCGCTTGGCGGTTTCTTGACCGTGTTCGGCATCGTCATCGCCGCGCATTTCCACAACTACATGGTTCTGGTCGCGGGCCTTCTGGTCGTGATCGCGACCATGGCCGGCTGGTGGCGCGATGTCGTCAAAGAAAGCCGCACCCCCGGCCTCCACAGCAAAGTGGTTCAGCTCGGTTTGCGCTACGGCATGCTGCTGTTTATCTCCAGCGAGGTGATGTTCTTCGTCGGTTTCTTCTGGGCCTATTTCAACTTTCTGCTGTTCCCGGAAACCCAGGGTAACGGCCAGACGGTGTGGCCGCCGACCAACGTCTTCACCTTCGATCCGTTCCATTTGCCGCTGCTCAATACCATGATTCTGCTGCTGTCGGGCACCACGGTGACCTGGGCGCACCACGCTCTGCTGGAAGGCAATCGCCGCGACCTGCTTCGTGGCCTCGGCCTGACCGTCATCCTGGGCATGATCTTCACTGCCTGCCAAGCGCTGGAATACTCGCACGCCCCCTTCAAGTTCTTCGGCGGCGGGGTCTACTCCTCGGTCTTCTTCCTTGCGACCGGCTTCCATGGTTTCCACGTCATCGTCGGCACCATCTTCTTGGCGGTTTGCTGGTTCCGCGCCAAAGCGAACCACTTCACGCCCGAACGTCACTTCGGCTTCGAAGCTGCGGCTTGGTATTGGCACTTCGTCGACGTTGTGTGGCTGTTCCTGTTCGCCTGCATCTACTGGTATGGCGCGGGCATTATCGCTGCCGAGTAACGCACCTTGGCCGAAAATCCGGTCCCTTTGCTCCAGACAATACTGAGTTGCCGCTGCCCGCGTTGCGGGCGCGGCAAACTCTTTAATGGGGTATTGTCCGTCCCCGCCCGTTGCCCGGCCTGCGACCTCGACCTTCGACAAAGCGACACGGGCGACGCGGGCGCTGTTCCAATCATTATCCTGCTCGGCGCCATCGTCGGCGGCCTCGCGCTATGGACCGAATTCCGATTCGACCCGCCTTGGTGGGTGCATGCGGCGATATGGCCGATCGTCACCCTGCCCGCCGCGATCGTCATGATGCGCCTCGCAAAATCCACGCTGATTGCGATGCAATTCCGCCATCGCTCCACCGAGATGGGATTGTGACACCATCTGTCCGCCGCCTCCTTGGGCCGGCGGCGATGACTATGGCGATGCTGGTCGTGCTGATCGGTCTCGGCACATGGCAGGTGCAGCGGCTGCATTGGAAGCAGGATGCGATTGCCCGCCTCACCCACGCCGAAGCCAACGATCCCACGCCCCTGACCGCCCATCCCGCGCCATACAGCAAAGTCGTAGCACAGGGCCGCCTGCGCGACGATCTTTCGGTGCTGTATGGCGCCGAAGTTCGCGAAACCCCGACCGGCCCCAAACTGGGTGCCCATACGATCGTGCCGTTAGAACGGGAACACGCCCCAACCCTGCTGGTCGACCTCGGATGGGTGCCGCTGCTGACGAATACCCCGCGCGAGCGGCCGACCGACCCAGTTAACCTGACCGGTTTCGTGCATCCGCCAGAGGATCGGGGTTGGTTCAGCGCCACCGATAACGCGGCCGAGCGCCATTTCTACACTCTCGATCCAATGGCGATCGGCGCAGCCTTGCGGCTGACGAACATCGAACCTTACGTGCTGGTCGTCCTCGGACCCAAGTCGGCGTCGCTCTGGCCGGAGCCGGCGCACCGTATGCCGCGACCGGCCAACAATCATCTAGCATACGCGATCACCTGGTACGGCCTCGCCGTCGCGCTGGTAGCGGTGTTCCTTGTTTATGCTCGTAAAGGCAACCCGCATGCGTAATACCGCTGCCTACGACCGGCTGACCGAACGCTTCGCCCGCATCGCGACAATCGGCGAGTGCGCATCGATGCTCGGCTGGGATGCAGCGGCGATGATGCCGGCCGGTGGCGGCGCGGCGCGCGGCGATCAGCTGGCGGTGTTGGCGGGTCTGTCGCACGCGCAACTCACCGACGCCGCGACCGGCGACGAACTGGCTGCCGCCGAAGCCACGGGCACCGGCACCGATCCCTGGCGCGCCGCCAATCTAGCCCTGATGCGGCAGGCCTACACCCGCGCGACCGCACTACCGGCCGATTTGGTCGAAGCCCAGGCCCGAGCGAACTCGTCGTGCGAGAAAGTGTGGCGGGAAGCGCGGCAGGCCTCCGATTTCAAACAAGTCGCCCCTTTCCTCACCGAGGTATTGCGCCTGACCCGGGAAGCCGCAAGCGCGCTTGCCCCGGCTCTCGGCCTCAGTCCCTATGACGCACTGATGGACGGCAATCAACGCGGCGTGCGCGCCGCCGACGTCACGCCGATCTTCTCCGCCTACGAGGCATTTCTGGCAACAGCGCTGCCCGCAGCCGAGGAACGGCAGGCCCGCCAACCTGCGCCGATTCGCCCGCAAGGCCCCTTCCCCATCGATCGTCAGGAAGCTCTTTGCCGGCGCTTGTCGCAGCGACTCGGTTTGGATTTCGATCACGCCCGACTCGACCGATCGGCGCATCCGTTTTCCGGCGGCACCCAGTCGGATGTGCGGATCACGACCCGCTATATCGAAGCGGATTTCACCCAAGCCGTGTTAGCGGTGGTGCACGAAACCGGTCACGCATTGTATGAGCGCGGCCTGCCGACAGACCACGCACGCCAGCCGGTAGGCGAGGCCGCCGGCATGGGAATCCACGAAAGCCAATCGCTGATCGTGGAAATGCAGGCCTGCCGTTCCGACGCATTCTTGTCCTGGTTGGGGCCGGAACTTCTGGCAACCTTCGGCGGCGATCCCGCACCGTACGAGCCCGCCAATCTCGGCCGCCTCTGGCGCCGGGTGGAGCGTAGTTTCATCCGTGTCGATGCCGACGAGATGACCTACCCCGCGCATGTGATCCTGCGCTTCCGCTTGGAACAGGCGTTGATCGCAGGCGATCTGGCGGTGGCGGACCTGCCCGGTGCCTGGAACGACGGACTGCGTGCGCTGCTGGGAATCGTGCCGCCGGACGACACGCGCGGTTGTTTGCAGGACATCCACTGGTACGATGGCGCGTTCGGCTATTTCCCCAGCTATACGTTGGGCGCCATGGCGGCGGCGCAGTTGATGAACGCGGCACGGCGCGCGGTGCCCGATCTGGACGCGGCGTTGGGCCGGGGGGACATGGGGCCGTTGGTGGGCTGGCTGCGGTCCAACGTGCATGCGCAAGGCAGCCGTTTGGGGTTCAACGACCTGCTGCGCGCCGCGACCGGCAAAGTGTTGGACCCGGCGGATTTCCAGGCCCACTTGACCGCGCGCTATTTGACGTAGGCGTAGGCCCTACCGCCCCTGACTCACCATGAGCAGGTCCTTCGAATTGTTCTGCGTCATCAGCGCCAACGTAAACGCGCCAGGGGTCGTCACCACGGGGGTATCCGCTCCCCACTCCGGCAGGATGACCATCCGGTACCCAGCCTCTTTCGCCAGTTCCACCAGAAAGGCCGCGAGTTCGGGGGAACTCGGCAACACCTCGATCAGCAGATTCGGCCTCGCGGCGACGATGAGATCGCGGGCGGCACGCAGCAGGTCGACCTCTACCCCCTCGGCATCGATCTTGATCAGATCGCAACCGGCGACGAGATCGCGAAACGGAATGCCTTCGACAACGATCTGGCGCGTACCGGGATGATTGGCGATCTCGGTTCCAGTCGTCAGATGAGCGCCGACCGGCATATCGTGCTGCTCATCCGGGATCGACAGGGTGACCTTGGCAGGATCGGCGCTCGGTACCGCTGCGGCTTCGAGCACCTTAACATGCCTCACCGCGTTCAACCGCAGATTGGCACGAAGGCTCTCGGCGACATTGGGTACGGGCTCGACGACGACATACCGTGCGGACGACGCTTTGGCTCCAATGACCGTGAATAGCCCGATATTGCCTCCGATCTCCAGGATCGCGGTCGCCCGTCGACATTGTTCGACCCAAGCCGCAGCCACCAAACCTTCGTAGCCATGAATGCCGAACCAGTAGACAGTTTCGATCACCATGGAATCGGCGGCCGAAAACCGCAGATCCGGGAAATCGAGCGGCCGGACTTCCCGCACTTGCGCAGCGAGCTTGCCGCGATAGGCACGCTGCGCCTGCTTTAGGATGGCGACACACACATTCCGTCGAAACGATCCACGCTTGAACGTCGCGATGCCCTGCCGCAGCGGGAAGTACCAAGCGAGCGGAATGGCCCTGAATACCATACTCATATTACACTTATGAACCTGTGCTAAGTTGGACGGTGATGCCATCATGTGTAGTCTGGCTAGTTTTCGACAACAAGATTGCGCAAGGGAATGCCAGCATTTCTGCATCGTGAATTTTGTCGGGTCATTTGCTTTCCGGATATTCTTGCATTATGCGAGGGTCTGAGGGGAAAACAATGTCTGTAAGATCCAAAACCGAGCGTTTGACGGAAATCGATAGCCTTCGAGGGTTCGCAGCTCCATAGATCGTGGTTTTTCATTTGTCCTTTGGGCTTCATTATTTTTGGCTCCCGAGCCGGTCTAAACGATCGGGGCCTCGTAATTCGTCGCGAGTTTTACGATGCTCGGCACAGTCGCCGGTTTCCTAATCTCGCTGCATACGATTACCTCACGAGTTTGGCGCATTTCAGTCGTCATCGAAAGACCATTACAGAATTGGCTACGAACCGCATATGGTTCGCCCCCGAGCAGGCACGACATTCACGCATAAGCCATCCCCAGCGGATCGAACAATTGGAGTGCAACTGAAGTGAACCCCGCGGGAAATACCCTGCACGTGTTGCGCTTGTCTCGGGCCCCCTCGTTGCGCGCGATGCAATCGACTAGACCCGAAGATCCGGTTTCGGTCGCCAAATTGAACGCCCGATTTCGGGACCAAGGCCTGAACATCGACCAGTGCGATCCGTATGGCCGGCCTTGGAACCCGCTCGCGAAATCCCACCCGCTGCTTTCCGGCATCGATCCGTTACGCGCGCTACGCATGCTTACGCGGGCTCGGCATTACGACGCCGTAATCGCGGATTTCGAATCGCCCGCACTGATACCGTTACTGCTGCGCGGCGTGTTCCGCTATCGGCCGCCCATCGCGATGATCGATATCGGACTGTCGGCGAGTTGGACTTTGCGGGACAGGATTCTCGACGCGGTGGTGCCGCGCATCGACGGAATCATTGCGCTGGGGACGGTGCAGGTCGACTACATACAGAACCGGTGGCACCCGCGCGGCATCGTGACTTTCGTACCCATGCACATCGATACGGAATTTTATCAACCCACGTCGTTCCGACCTAACCGCGCCATTCTGTCGGTCGGGGACGATATCGGACGCGATTTCGCCACGCTGCTGGCCGCGACAGACGGTCTGGACGCCGAGGTGATCGTGAAAACCGACCAGCCGATCGCCGAGCGTGGCGCGCAGCCGAAGGTGCAACGGATCGCACGCCGGCTGGACTGGACAGAATACCGCAACATGTTTGCCGATGCGCATCTTGTCGTCATCCCGGTCCAGGAAACCATCCACGCCAGCGGCGTTGGTAGCCTGCTGGAAGCAATGGCGATGGGAAAGCCGATCGTCGCTACCGGTTCCGCCGGGCTTCGCGACTACCTGATCGATGGACAAAATGCGCTCGTAGTGCCCTGCGGCGACCCCGCCGCGATGCGGGCGGCGATCCAACAACTGCTGTCCGACGACGACCTGTGCAGGCAGTTGGGCGCGGGGGCGCGCGCGTTCGTGGAACAGCACTGCTCCTTCGCAGCCCATGGGCGGGCGGTTAAAGCAGTGCTAAACGAGGTTATCGCGCGCCATCGCGAGACATAGCAGCACGTTTTCGGCGACAAACGCGTTGAGTTGGCACAGAATAGCCACGTCGTGGCGAGGAATGGAGGGCAACGGACCATGCTCGATCTCACTGGAATTCTGGTCAGCTCGATCCTGATGTTAATCGTGATCGTCCGCGCCGCGCAGCTGGACAGCCAAATTCCTTGGTTCGAAACGCCGCCCGACACCGATGCTCCATTGACTGGTTTGGAACGGGTTCGCGCGAACGCCGCGAGCCGCATACCGGCATGGCGAAAGCGCAAGGGATGACGCTTTTGGGAACGATCCCAGTCCCGACACGGTAGTTCGGCATGCTGCGTAGCATTTTGCTGTTGTTCGTCTACATCTCCTTCCTCGGTCTCGGCGCCTCCGCGCCGTTCATTCTCGCGCTTGGCTATGTCTGGGTGGATACGTTCCGGCCGCAGGAAGTCGCGTATATCATCCTGAACCAGTTGCCGGTCGCGATGATCATGGGCGCCGCCGCCATGGGCGCCTACCTCGTCTTCGATCGTAAGGACCCGCCCAAACTGACACTGGCTGGGGCAACGCCGGCTATTTTGGCGGTTTGGTCGACGGTTGCCATGGCTTGGTCGGTCGCTGGCGATTTCGCCTGGGTCAAGTGGGACTGGGCGTTCAAAGTGTTGATGTTCGCCGCTTTCCTACCCTACGTGATCCGGTCGCGCGTGCAGATCGAAGCGATGGCGCAGGTCTATTTATGCGCGCTGGCCGGCAACATCATTCCATTCGGTGTTAAAACCATCATCAGTGGCGGCGGTTACGGGCAGAACCTCGGGTTGGGCGGGGGCAATTCCGGACTGGGCGAAGGCGGCCAGTTGTCGACGTTCTGTCTGATGGCTGTCCCGATCGCCTATTACCTATCGCGCAATGCCCAGCTAATTCCGAGGAATTTTGTCACGAGCATGGCCTACAAAGGCATTCTCGTGCTGTCGGCCGTCACCGCGATCGGCACATTCCAGCGCAGCGCCTTGGTCGGCGCCGGCGTGCTGGGTATCTACATGTTCATGCGGTCGCGGCAGAAAGTGTTGTTCGGCTCCATCCTCGGCATCGCCACAGCAGTTCTGCTCTACACCGCTTCGGGTTCCTACATGAACCGGATGAACACGATTGGCACGTATCAAGCGGACAGTTCCGCGATGGTGCGGGTGATGGTGTGGAAATGGACGCTCGCCTATGTCGCCAGCCATCCGCTGGGTGGCGGTTTCAATTCGTATATTATCAACGTGATCGAACTACCCGGCGACGGGGAAAATCCACCCGAGGTCCAGCACGGACGCGCATTCCACAGCAGCTACTTCGAGGTCCTTGGAGAACTCGGCATCCCCGGCTTCGCCTTGTTCATAGTGACAATTGCGACCACCATCCTATCGCTCCGTCGCTTAGCCAAGCGAACGCGAAATGTACCGCACTTGGCTTGGTGTGCCGAATTGTCCGACGCATTGCAAAGCGGAATCATGGTCTTCATGGCATCCGGCGCGTTTGTCGGCATCGCGTTTCAGCCGATTCTTTGGTACTTTCTCGCACTGACCGTCAGCCTGCGGGAATACGTCCGCCGGGTAAACGCCCTAAGCGCTAAAACTGTGGACACCAGTTGGCGCGGCCGAGGCAAAGCGCCATCGCCCGCATCGACACCGGCCGGGGCCTTACCGTCTGGCCCAGGCTGGCGACAACGCTAGAAAACGCCGAGCCGGAGCGATTGCTCCGACCCGACGCTCCATCGATTAGCCCAGGTGCTTGGCGAAGAATTCCACCGTGCGCTGCTGCGCCAATGCGTAGTCGGGGGCGCTGAAGCTGCCGCGTTCGTCGCAGCCGAAGCCGTGCTGCGCGCCCATGTAAACATGCGACTCCGCTTTCGGTTGCGCCGCACGGATTGCATCCACGTCGTTCATCGGGATGGAGGCATCCTTCTCCCCGAAATGCATTTGCACCGGGCAGCTCATGCTCTCGTTCTTTGTACCGGCGATGCCGCCGCCGTACCAGCAGGATGCTGCGGCGAAGCTCTTGCTGCGGGTAGAGCCCCACCACGATACAGTTCCGCCGAAGCAATAGCCGACAATGCCCAGCTTCTTGCCGGCCAAATGCGCGGCAGCCGCCTCGACATCGGCCATCACCTGCGCGTCGGACAGCTTCATGCGGAAGCCGCGGCCCGCATCGACATCGGCCTGGGTATATCCCAGTTCGACACCGTGATCGGTGCGATCGAACAAGGCCGGCGCCACGACGGCATAGCCCAGCGCGGCAAAGCGGTCCGCCATGTCGCGGATGTGGTGGTTGACGCCGAAAATCTCCTGGATCACGACGATGCCCTTGGTCGCGTCGGCCGGACCGGCGACGTAGGCCGAAAAAATGTGTCCGTCGGCGGCTGTCAGGTCGATGGTATTGCCCATGGTATCCTCCCAAAGTGGAATGCGGTGACGCGGCGCATAGATGCCGGACGGTGCCGAGCCGTCAACCGCCGCTGGTTGAAAACCGGGCGAAGGAGGTGGCGAGGATTTCGTAGATTGGGCGTTTGAAGTCGACTGCCATGGCCGGCAATTCCGCCAGATCGGCCCAGCGCCACGCGTCGAACTCGGGATGCGGGTCCAGATCCAGCCGGATATCGCTGTCTACGCCGGTAAACCGCAGGGCGAACCAGCGCTGCCGCTGCCCTCGCCATTTTCCCCGCAAGGCTTTGCCGATCAGTTCGGCTGGCAAATCGTATGTCAGCCAATCCGGATGTTCGCCCACGATATCCGCTCGGTCGGTGCCGATTTCCTCGGCCAATTCGCGCAGGACCGCCGCGCGTGGGTCCTCGTCGGCATCGATGCCGCCTTGCGGCAATTGCCAGCCGCCGGCCGCGCCTTCGGCGTTGGGGAAATTGGCGCGGCGGGCGACGAACACCAGCCCATCGCGGTTGAACAGCGCGGCTCCGACATTCGGGCGGTAGGGCAAGGCGGTCATTTATGCGTCTCCTTTTCGATGGCCGGGGGCACCACCAGCGCCGACACGGGTGCCAGCGCGAGGCCGCGATTGGCCAAACCTATCGTCCAGGCCGCAATTCGCTCGACCGTCACCGGCCGTGGCGCCACGGCCAATCCCAAAGCGTCGCCTCGATCGCGCGCAATCGTTTCCAGCGCCAACAAACGAGCATCGATATCGGCGGCGGTCGCGGGTTCGTCCACGACAAGGTCGATTCCCCGGCTCCAAGTATGCGGAACCGGCATCGCGTGGCCGGGCGCCGCAACATATAGCAGGCCACGATGGTCGAGTTCCTCCAGCACGGCCCCGATCTGATCCGGCATGTCGGCCAGCCTCTCGCCGCGCAATGCGCCTAGGATCGCGGTCGCACCGACATAGCCTTTGAACTTGCTCAACGCCGATAGCAGACGCGGGTGGTTTCGATCCGGCGACAACGTGGTCATCAGTGCGTTCGGGCCGGCGTCGCTCAGCGGGAAGCGCTGCGGTTCCATCGGAATGGACAGGAGATATTCGTGCCCCAGCAGTCGTGCGGAAGACAAAATAGGCTCGGGATTCGGGGTGTAGGGCGACACCGCGAAGGTCACCTGCGCCGGGAGGTCGGCAATCGCGCGTTTGCTGTCGGCGGCGCCGAGTCCGATGCCGGCGATCAATAAACCGACACGGGGACGTTTGCTCGTGGGGTCGAAGCCGGCGGCATAAAACTGCATCGGCTTGCGCCCATCGGGCGCGATGCGCGGCAATGATTCGGGTGGAACGCCAGGGCCGGATTCAAGCAGAGCCGGGTCGGGGTCGTTGACCGAACCGGGCATGTCGCGTCCTGGTCGGTCGCGCGGCGACGCGGCGGCAGCCGGCGTTTGGGGCACGATCGTCGGTTGCGGGGCGGCTTCGTGCGAAGGCGCCCCGACCGAAGGAGACGGTCGGCGGAGGGGCAATGGACCCAGGACAGCCAGTGTCGCCGCTATCGCTGCGGCAAACGCCAAAATCAGCCCCCAAAACCGCCCGAGGCCACGCCAACCGCCGAAAAATCCCGCGACTGCCGGCATCTCGGGCACGGCCCGAAATCAGCGCGCGGACGCGCTTTTCTGCGCGACCATAGCCTTGGCCAGCACCAAACCTTGTTGGAGCTGGAAGTCGGTTTCCGAGGGTTTCATCGGATCGTATTTCGGGAAGCCCTCGGGCGGCTTCTTCGGAATTTCGGACACGATGGGCGGCAAATCGGTGCGCGGTTCGACCTTGTCGGGCGCAGTGCCGCCCTTATTCGTGATGATACGATTCAAATCGGCCTCGCGATCGCCGCCGAAGCTGGCCACTTCCTCGCGTACATCGGACACTGTGACCTCGGGTTCGATACCCAAACCCTGGATCGATCGACCGGACGGGGTGTAATAGCGCGCGGTGGTCAGGCGCATCGCGCCGTTGCCGGGCAGCGGGATGACGGTTTGCACCGACCCTTTGCCGAAGCTGCGGGTGCCCAACAGAATGGCGCGACGGTGATCTTGCAAAGCACCCGCGACAATCTCGGATGCCGACGCCGAGCCGCCGTTGATCAACACGACCATCGGCATGCCGTTCAGCATGTCGTTACCCTTGGCGTTCCAGCGGTTGCTTTCCTCGGGATGACGCGCGCGAGTGGAAACGATCTGCCCTTTGTCGATGAACTCGGACGAAACGCTGACGGCCTGATCGAGCAAACCACCGGGATTGTTACGCAAATCGAGGACGAGCGCCTTCATCTTCCCGTCGGATTTGGCGCGCAGCGACTTGATAGCGTCGCGCAGGCCCGGATCGGCTTGTTCGGTGAACTGCGACAGCCGGATGTAACCGATATTATCGGCTTCCATGCGCGACTTGATCACCTGAATGTGAATCGTTTCGCGGATCAGCGCCACTTCCAGCGGCTTATCCATGCCCTGGCGCTTGATGGTCAGCACGATCTTGGCGTTGGGCGGGCCACGCATTTTCTCAACGGCATCGTTCAACGACAGGCCCTGCACCGTCTTGCCGTCCAACGCGGTAATGATATCGCCCGACTTAATGCCTGCTCGGAAGGCCGGGGTGTCGTCGATCGGCGACACGACTTTTATGAAGCCGTTGTCCTGAGTAACTTCGATTCCCAGACCGCCGAACTCGCCTTTGGTCTGAATTTGCATGTCCTTATACGCTTTCGCGTTCATGTAGGAACTATGCGCGTCCAAGCCTGTCAGCATCCCATTGATGCCGTTTTCGATCAGTTCGCGGTCGTCGGGGGCTTGCACGTAGTCGGCGCGTACCCGTTCGACGACATCGCCGAACTCTTTCAGGAGTTGGTACATCTGGGCGCTGCCGGCCTTTTGCGCCAGCGCATTGCCGAGCAAACCCGTCGCCGGGGCAACAGTCACGCCGGCCAGGAAGGCCGTACCGAGCATCAAGGCGGTGCGAAGGCGCCGCTGCCGGAAATCCATGTTTGTATCCCTCTAGCCGCCACCCACGGGGGGAGGCTTCCGCGAACTGCCCCCAGGGGCCAACGACTTATACACTATGAACGCCGACGGCGCGCCAGCGTCCAGTTTTCTTTTGGTAAGATTAGGTCGGGGCAACTGTACAGGACACCGATCGGATTATTGGGAATATCGCACGTTTTCGGGGAGAAGCGCGCCAAAAAATAAATATCTGAAAATGCGCTGTATTTTTCGGATGGCCATACCGATCCACCCCGCAATCCAAGCTAACCGACTCGACGCAGCCACGGCGCCGGGTCGACCGCCTGCCCGTCCCGGCGCAATTCCATATAAAGTACGGGATGCCGGCCGCTGCCGCCGGGTTCCCAATGCGGCATGATCCCCAGCGGTTCCCCCATTTGCACCGGTTGTCCCACCTTTACGTCCAACCGCTCCAAGCCGGACAAAACTGCGTGATATCCCCCGCCGCAATCGACAATGAGCAATTGCCCGTAAGTGCGGAATTTATCGGCAAAGGCCACGCGACCGGCGCATGGAGCCACGACACGCGCGTTCGGTGGCGGCTGGTAGGACAAACCGATAGCAGGCCCGGCCTCGGTCGGATCGCCATAGGACCGGATCACCCGCCCAGCCACCGGAGTAGCCAACTGCCCCTTTGCCGCATGGCCAGGATTCAGGCTCGGCGGCGGGCGCGCCAGCGCCGCTTCCCGTGCTCGGGCGGCATCCGCTTCGGCTGCGCGCTTTTGCTTGTCGGCACGCAACGCTTCCTCATGCGCACGGGCCTCTTCCGCCTTGCGTTCGGCTTCCAGCGCGGCCAGCGCGGCACGTAACGTGTCGGCCCGCGCGGCTTCGGCGGCGGCGCGTTTGGCTGCGGCATCGCCAGCCGTTTCCGCCTGCAGCCGCCGCTCCCGCACCTCGCCGAGCATGCGGTCCAGCGCCCCTGCCCGTTCGGCTTGTGCCGCAAGGGCTGCCGACAAGCGCGGTGCTTCCGCTGCGAGCGCGGCCCTGGCAGCATCGACTTCGGCCCGATCTAGACGCAGAGCCTTGGCCTCGGCTTCCAATTGACGCGACAAGCCTTGCAGGACAAACACACCGCGCAGCCGATCCTCGGGAGAGGCGGGAACCGCCAGCAACGTTTCCGCCGGATAAAGCGACAGGCGCTCGATCAGCGGTAACAAGGGCTGCATCGACTCGGCCCGTTTCGCCAACCGCGCCTCCGCATCCCGATGCCGCGCGGCCAGTGCTTCCATACGTGCCGCCGTTTCGGCCGTCGCCGTTTCGGTCGCACGCAGCGTTGCTGCGGCGTCGGTACGTTCCTGCGCCAAACGCTGTTCCTCGGCTAGTGCCCCGGCCGCACGGGCAGCCGCATCCTTCTGCGCGGCGAGTTCGGTCGTTCGCGCACGCTCCGCCGATCGGATGTCTTGCGATGTCGCCGTCGATTTCGGTTGTGCGAGCGCGGTCGCGGACGCCAGCAGAACCGGCAGCAACAGCGCGAGCAGGCTACGCCGTGGCGTGGGCCGCATCGGTGACGAACAGCGCCGTGCCAGTCATCTCGGCCGGTTGCGGCAGCCCCATGAGCGACAGCAGCGTCGGCGCGACATCGGCGAGTTTCCCGTCGCGAAGCGGTTGCGTCCCGCCGCCCATCAGCAGAACAGGCACCAAATTCGTGGTATGCGCGGTGTGCGGGCCATGGCTGACAGGATCGTACATAGTCTCGGCGTTGCCGTGATCGGCGGTGACCAACAATGCGCCGCCTGCGGCTTCGATGGCTGCGGCGATACGACCCAGGCCGCCATCGACCGCCTCCACCGCCGCAATAGCGGCATCGAGCTTACCGGTATGACCGACCATGTCCGGATTGGCATAGTTCAACACGATCAGATCGTATTTCCCGCCGCCAATGGCCGCGACCGCCTTATCGGTTAGTCGACCGGCCGACATTTCCGGTTGCAGATCGTAGGTCTTCACTTTGGGCGACGGCTCTAAATACCGGTCCTCTCCAGGGTATTCTTTCTCCCGCCCTCCGTTCAGAAAGAACGTGACGTGGGCAAATTTCTCGGTTTCCGCCATCCGCAACTGGCTCCGCCCGGCGTCGGAGACGACTTGGCCAAGCACCTTAGGCAGCGGCACAGGGTCCAAGATGCTGCCCATGAACGGTGCGAGGGCATCGGAATACCGGGTCATGCCGACCGCCGCCGCGAGGCGAACCGGCCGCGAACGGACAAACCCTTCGAATGCCGGATCGACAAACGCCGTCATAATCTCCCGCGCGCGGTCGGCACGAAAGTTGAAACACAGAATGCCATCGCCATCCCGCATACCGGCGTAGTCGGCAATCGCCGAGGCCGGCAGATTTTCATCGGTTTGGCCCGCCTCGTACCCGCTGCGAACCGCTGTCAACGCGTCGGGAAAACGCTTTCCCCGTGCATCGGCGATGACGGCATATGCCTGCTCGACGCGATCCCAATTCTTATCGCGATCCATCGCAAAGAAGCGACCGGTGACGGTGGCGATGGGGACATCGGCGGGCAGCGCACGACCCAAAATCGTCAGGTCGTCGATCGCCGATTTCGGCGGCGTGTCGCGCCCGTCGGTGAAAGCATGCACAACCGTCGGGATACGCTCGGCGCGCAACACTTTCGCCAGATCGGCGGCATTGTCCTGATGCGAATGCACGCCGCCAGGGGATGCGAGCCCCATCAAATGGCAGGTACCACCGGTTTCACGCAGGCGAGCCACAAGGTTACCGAACGCGGGCACTTTCGCGATCGAGCCATCGGAGGCGGCGTCTTTGACGCGCTTGAAGTCCTGCTCGACCACTCGACCGGCGCCGATATTCTGATGCCCTGCCTCGGAATTGCCCATTTGGCCTTCGGGCAGCCCGGCGGACGGGCCGAAGGTTGTTAGAAACGCATGCGGGCAACTGGCCCACAAACGGTCGAAATTGGGCTTGTGGGCGTGAGTGACAGCATTGTCGGGTGTGTTTTCCCGCCAGCCGAACCCGTCCAGGATGACCAGCATCACCGGCCGGGTCGTCTGCTTTGCCATCGTCGCCCTCGCTCGTACGGAAAATCCCGAGCGCTGCGTAGCGCTCGGGGTCTTCGGTTACAAGCTTACTTGCTGCCGATCGCTTCCAAACCGGCCTTCGCCGTAACGGCATCCTGGCTGGACAAGCCGCCGCTGGCGCCGATCGCGCCGATCAGCTTGCCATCGACAACGATCGGGAAACCGCCCTCGGACGGGGCGCCGCCGGTCAGCGCCATCAGACCCAGAACGGACGGACGGCCGCCGGTATTCGCTGCATCCTCGAACACCTTGCTCGGGCGGCGATATTGTGCAGCGGTGCGGGCCTTCCCCTGGGAGATGGCGATCGACGCGTACTGCGTACCGTCCATCGTCGCGTGCGCCACTAGATTGCCGGCGGGATCGACAACGCTAATCGACATTTTCCAGTTGTGCTTCTTGGCCTCGGCGGCGGCGGCGGCGATCGCCTTGTGGGCGACATCCATCGAGATCGGCATGCCATAGGGAATGTCGAAGGGCATAACTTCAGGCACGGCGGCCGGAGCGGGCGCCGCAGCCGGCGCTTGCGCTTGCACAGCAGACCCGCCGAGGACGGTGGCGGCGAAGGCCGCGAGAATAAAGCGGTAGGTGGTCATGATGCGATCGCTCCCTGTGTTATCGAGTTTGGGCATTATCGAGATTTCGGCTTTCGATATTCGTTCGACGCCCCACGAGGCGCATCATTCCGTAGGCTTCGCACCGAATTCCGACAAGGGTGCGGATCGCTGCTTCTTGGTCCGAAGCACCGCACGGCAAATATCGTCGGGTAGGACATCGAGATTGCTCGGGTCGCGGTTAGAACAAGGCACGGACGGATCGGCTACGACCCGAGCGCACCAAATACAAGTCGAACGGCTTACGTCGCTGGTCATGGTCTTCAAATCCGTATATTTGATAATTGATATACAACACAATTGCCGCAACTGGAAGCCCGGACACGCCCAGGCCACGGATTGCCGACATCGCGGGCCGGCGGTAGCTTGCTCCACCGCTCAGGAGGGAGATCCCGTCATGCTCAAGCTTGGATACAAGGCATCCGCCGAACAATTCGCACCGAAGGCGCTGCTGGACTTCTCCGTCCTGGCCGAACAATGCGGGTTCGACAGCGTGTTCATCAGCGACCACTTCCAACCTTGGAAGCATACGGACGGGCATGCGCCCTCGGCTTTGGCATGGATGGGCGCGCTGGGCGCCAGCACGTCGCGGATCGTGATGGGCACCTCGGTGCTGACCCCGACCTTCCGTTACCACCCGTCAATCGTAGCGCAGGTTTTCGGAACCCTGGGGTCGATGTTCCCCGACCGTGTGATCCTGGGTGTCGGCACGGGCGAAGGCCTGAACGAAGTGCCCGCCATGGGCATTAAGTGGCCGGAAACGAAGGAACGCTTCGCCCGCATGCGCGAAGCCCTGACCCTGATCCGCAAGCTGTGGACCGAAGACCGCGTCAGCTTCGAGGGCGAATACTACCGAACCGAAAGCGCCACCATTTACGACAAGCCGAAGGTCCCGGTTCCCATCTACGTCGCCGGCGCCGGCCCTGCGGTCGCCAAATACGCCGGGCGCATGGCCGACGGGTTCATCTGCACGTCCGGCAAAGCCTGGAAGCTTTACAACGAGACCCTGCTGCCGAACGTCGCCGAGGGCCTGACGCTGTCCAGCAAGCCGAAGCCGAACTACGATCGCATGATCGAGATGAAAGTGTCCTTCGACTCCGACAAGGACCGCGCCCTGCAAGACACCCGCCACTGGGCGGCTTTGGCACTGACCCCGGAAGAAAAAATGTCGGTCGAAGATCCCGTCGAGATGGAACGCCTCGCCGATGCCCTGCCGGTGGAACGCGCTGCCAGCCGCTGGATCGTGTCCAACGACCCCGACGAACATATCGAACGGATTAAGCCCTATATCGAGATGGGATTCCGCCATCTCGTCTTCCACGCTCCCGGCCCGGATCAGGCGCGCTTCCTCAAGCTCTACGGCGAACAGGTCCTGCCCAAGCTGCGCGCTCGGTTCGATTGATCGCACGCCCGACCGTGACGGTTTACGAATGACATCCCGCCTCGAACTCTTCGCCATCCCGGACTTCCCCATGGTCCGGGATGGCGATGTCCTTCCCGATCTGATCGCAGACGGCTTGGCCCGCGCCGGCTTGACGTTGCACGACCGCGACGTGGTCGTGCTGGCACAGAAAATCGTGTCCAAAGCCGAAGGCCGCAGCGTCGATCTCGCCACTGTCGTGCCCACCGCCGAAGCACTGAAACTCGCCGAGGAAACTGGCAAAGACCCGCGCATTGTGCAGGTTGTGCTGTCGGATTCCGTCAAAGTCGTGCGCAGCCGACCCAATTTGATGATCATGCAACACCGCCTAGGCTTCGTGATGGCCAATGCCGGTGTGGACCAATCCAACGTCGCCCCCACCGACGGGGTGCAACGCGCGCTGCTGCTGCCGCTGGACCCCGACGGATCGGCGGAAGCCATTCGCGCCGCACTCGCCGACCGTTTCGGCGCGAAGTTGGGCGTCGTCATCAGCGACAGCTTCGGCCGCCCCTGGCGTCGGGGCACCGCCGGAGTCGCAATCGGTTGTGCCGGTCTTCCATCCTTCATCGACCTACGCGGCCAGCCCGATTTGTTCGGCCGCATCTTGGAAGTCAGCATCATCGGGTTCGCCGACGAAATCGCCGCCGCCGCGTCCCTGTTGCAAGGTCAAGCCGCCGAGGGCCAGCCCGTCGTCGTCGTCCGCGGTCTGACCTGGACCGCACCCGAGGCACCCATCTCGGACTTGGTACGCCCGCCCGAAGAGGATTTGTTCCAGTGATTATCGCTCTGTCCGGCGGGGTCGGCGGCGCAAAGCTAGCCCTCGGCCTCTCGCGCATTCTGCCACCGGACGAGCTCATGGTCGTCGTCAACACCGGCGACGATTTCGAGCATCTGGGCCTGTCGATCTCCCCGGATATCGACACCGTTACCTACACGCTGTCCGGACTGGCGAACCGCGAAGTCGGCTGGGGCCGGCACGACGAAACCTGGTCGTTCATGGAAACGATGGAGAGCCTGGGCGGCGAGACTTGGTTCCGCCTCGGCGATCGCGACGTCGCATTGCATGTCGTACGCACCCGCCGCCTGCGTGCTGGGGAAAGCCTATCGGCCGTTACCGACGACCTGTGCAAACGGCTGGGAATCGGCCCACGTGTGATCCCCATGACCGACGACCGCGTGCGCACGCGGCTGCTGACCGACGCTGGCTGGCTCGACTTCCAGGACTATTTCGTCAACCGAAAATGCGAGCCCGTGGTCCAAAAACTGGCGTTCGAGGGCGCAGCCGATGCAACCCCGCACCCCGCGTTTATGGCCGCGCTCGACGATCCGAAGCTACAAGCGGTGGTGATCTGCCCGTCCAATCCGTTCATCAGCGTCGAGCCTATCCTCGCCATTCCCGGCGTACGCGACGCACTAGTTGCCTGCAAAGCTCCGATCATCGCCGTGTCCCCCATCATCGCCGGCCGCGCCGTGAAAGGTCCGACAGCGAAAATGATGGCCGAACTGGGGTTGGACCCAAGCGCGGGTTCGGTCGCACATCGCTATGCCGATTTGCTGGATGGCTATGTAATCGACCACGCCGACATGGCCGAGGTCGTTTCCATCGACGCCCGTGTGACCCTGGCGCAAACCATGATGACCACTATGGAGGACCGGGAGTCGCTAGCCCGCACCGTCCTCGACGCCGCCGCCGTGCTGCGGCGCCGCAAGTGACATCGGTCTATGCCTGCGTGCCGGTAAAAGCTTTTACCGGAGCAAAATCTCGCCTCTCGACCTTCCTATCGCCCACGCAACGGGAAATCCTAGCCGCGACCATGCTGGAAGATGTGCTGTCAGCTTTGGCCGGCGCAACCAAGCTGGCCGGCATTTTAGTCAATACCGTCGACACCCGCGCAGCGGCGCTAGCCCTGCGCTACGGCGCCCGCGTGGTGACCGAGGGCGCGCTCGACGGCCATACCGGTGCGGTCATGGGCATGGCCAGGATATTAGCGCGCGAGGGGGCCGGGGCGCTGCTAACCATGCCCGGCGATATCCCGCGCGTTACATCCGCCGAAATCGACGCCGTCGTGTCGTCCTGCCCGGACGCCCCATCCTTCACCATCGTTCCGGCCCACGACGAGCTTGGTTCGAACGCGGTGCTGTGCAATCCGGCCTTCGCGGTGCCGCTGCGGTTCGGCGCCGACAGCTATTTCCCGCATCTGACAGCAGCGCGCCGATCCGGGATCGAGCCGACTATCGTGCGGTTGCCCGGGATCGGGCTGGACATCGACCATCCCGTCGATTTGCGTGCCTTCCTGCGCACGCCGCGCAAGCCGACCCGGACCTTGGCGCTGCTGGAGGCCTTCGGGATTTAGGCCTTGTCGAGCGAGACTATTCGAACAAAATCTCGACAGTCCCCAGAACCCCGAAATCGGCGCACACACGATCGCCCGGCGCTACCGAATCCAGCCCGGTGCAAGTGCCGGTGGACACGATTTCCCCCACCTTGAGGCCGCGCCCCTCCGCCGATTGCCGGTTCGCCAACCACACCAATACGTGCAGCGGGCCACCCAGCGCACGGCTTCCGGTTCCGAACCCGCGCACGGCACCGCCGATCGTCATCGTGACTTTGTGACCCGGCAGGGCCGCCAGCGGAAACCCCGCGTGCCAACAGCCGGCGACAAATGCGATATTCGCGCTGCCATCCGCCGTCGTCAGCAAGCGGCCCTTGCCGCCGAGCCCACCGGCGAAGCGCGAGCCAACGACCTCGATGGCGCCAGCGACGGCATCGACGGCCGCCGCAACCTCGTCGATCGTATAGGGTGTATCGCGCGGTGGCAGATCGCTTCCGAGACGAAGGGCAAATTCGCCTTCCACTGCGGGGCAGTGCTCGGGCACGACAACAATCCGCGCCGGGCTTTCGAACACATAAGGCGCTAACAGCAGCCCCGCCCCCGGCTCGTCGGTGCCGAGGATTCGTTGCGCCTCCACGCTGGTTGAACCGACCTTGAACCCCCGGGACGGAAAGCCCGACAACGCCACAGTCGCATGCTGGACAGCATACGCTTCGGCGGCGGTTTTCGGCGGATCGATTTCCTCCGCTCGGACAACGCGGCCGAACCGCCGCGCGTCCCATAGTTGTTGCGCGAGGTCCGGAGTCATTTCAGCCGGTCCAACACCCCGTCTTTGAAGCGGCACATGTTGCCGATCGTCTGGTCGACGACCTCGTCGCGGGTGCGGCCGAAGAGCCGGACATCGACGGCGGACACGCCGAGGGATTCCAATGTTCGAATGTCGGCGACCCAATCGGCATCGCCACCGGTGAACATTTCCGCTTCCCCATCGATCGAGCCGCGCGGCTTCTGACCCGGCGCTGCCAGCACCCGCAGCGCCAGAGAGATTTCGGACGGATCGCGTCCCGCCTTTTCAGCAAAGCTGCGGAATCGTTCGAGGCCTTTCTTGAACCGGCCGACGGTGTTCATGGGGAATTGCGGGTTGGTGCCGACAGGGTACCACCCGTGCGCGTATTTCACCGTCCGTCGCAGCGCCGGTCCACTCTCGCCGCCAACCCAGATGGGGATGGGGCTCTGCGCGGGTTTCGGTGTGAACTGCACGTCGTCGAACTTGGTGTATTTGCCGGCGAATTTCGGTTCGTCAGCGGTCCATAGCTCCATGCACGCGGCCATCCATTCGTCGGTAACGGCCCCGCGTTCGTCGAATGGCGGGGAGGACAGCGCCTCGAACTCCTCCTTGCACCAACCGACGCCGATGCCGCAGGTCAGACGCCCCTTGGACAGGAAATCGATGGTGGAAAGAAGTTTCGCAGTCAGTACGGCCGGGCGATAGGGCACCACCATGACCGACAGCACGAAGCGCAGCTTCTTCGTCATCGCCGCGATCCAGGCAGTGGTGGCAAGCTGATCCAGCCACGCCGCCTGGGTGCCGGCCGGGAATTCCCCCGAGTCCGTATAAGGATATTTCGAGTCCAGATTGCGCGGCACCATGATGTGGTCGCTGATCGTCACGTAGTCGAAGCCGAGATTCTCGCCTTCGACAATAATGCGTGAGAGCGAATCCGGCTCGATCAGCGGGCCGGAGGTTGGGGCGTTGAAACCGATTTGCATCGTTAGCGCACCTTCGCGATGACATTGTCGCGGAAGTTGCGCATGTTACCCACGGTCGCGTCCAGGCTCGGCCCGAACAGACCGAAATCGAAGCTGGTCACACCCACATCGCGCAACGCTTTAATATCGCCTGCAAAATCGTCGGCGCTGCCAGTGAACAATTTGCGCTCGCCATCCACGGTGCCTTTCGGTTGCGCCTCCGGGTTGGACGACACCCGGTAGGCCAAAGCAACTGCTTTGGGATCGCGACCGGCCTTTTCCGTCAGCGTTGCCAGCTTAGCCGCCCCGGCTTTGAAGCGTCGAAGAGTGTCCATCGGGAATTGCGGGTTAGTGCCGATCGGATACCAAGCATCGCCGTACTTGGCGGTGCGGCGCATGGCCGGGCCGCTCTCGCCGCCGACCCAGATAGGAATCGGCTGCTGCACCGGCTTGGGCGGGAACAGAACGTCTTTGAACCGCACGTATTTGCCCTCGAATTTCGGTTCGTCGGCGGTCCAAAGCTCCTTGCAGACCATCATCCACTCATCCGTCACCGCGCCGCGTTCGGCGAAGGGCGGCGCACCGATGGCGATAAATTCTTCCTCGCACCAGCCGGCACCGATGCCCAAGGTAATGCGGCCCTTGGATAGGACATCCAGCGTGGCGAGAATTTTGGCCGTCAGCACAGCCGGGCGATGCGGCACGACCATGACAGATGTGACGATGCGCAGTTTGGATGTGACGGCGGCGATGAAGGTGGCGGCCGTCAGTTGCTCCAACCGATCGGCAGCAGCGCCGGACGGGAATTCGCCCGAATCCGAATATGGATATCTGGAAGCTATCGCGGTCGGGACCATCACGTGATCGCTAACCGTCACGTAGTCGAAGCCCAGCATTTCTGCCTCTGTGGCGATGCGTGTCAGGCTGTCGGGCCCGATCAGGGGGCCGCTGCTGGGGGCGCTGCAACCGATATGCATGGTGGTTCCTCCCGTGCGAATTGCACTGTTCGCCCCGATAGCACACGATGCCGCGCGTTCAAGCAACCTTGGGAAGGGGCGGGTAGATGGATTTCGGGCTGCATATCGGCACGCGCGGCTGCCTCATCGCGCGCGACAACCTAATCGCGGTCGCCACCCAGGCCGAGACGCAAGGTTACAACATTATCGGCGTGTCCGATCATCTCGTGATGCCCGGCGAAATCGGCACGCCCTATGCCTATACCACCAACGGCATCCACCCGGCCGCACAGGCCGGCGAGTGCTTCGACGTCCTCGCGACTTTGGCCTTCCTTGCTGCCTGCACCCAGCGCATCAAGCTGCTGTCGTCCGTCGCCGTGGTGCCGCACCGTCCGGCGGTATTGACCGCCAAATTGCTCCAAACCGCCGACATCCTATCGAACGGTCGCGTCATTGCCGGCGTCGGCGCCGGATGGCAGCGCGAGGAGTTCGATGCACTGAACATCCCACCCTTCGAAGAGCGCGGCGCTGTGACCGACGAATATATCCGAGCCTGGAAAATCCTGTGGACCCAGGCGCGCCCGTCTTTCCACGGCAAATATACGTCGTTCGAGAACGTGATGTTCGAACCCAAGCCAGTGTCGAAACCCCATCCGCCGATCTGGGTCGGCGGCGAAAGTGCCCCCGCTTTGCGGCGCACCGCTCAGCTCGGCGACGCCTGGTACCCCGTGTCCAATAACGCCGCCATCCCGCTGGATACACCCGCCCGGTTGACCACCGGCGTCGGTCGCATGCACAGAGCCGCAGAGAAATTCGGGCGCGATCCTGTCAGTATCGACGTCGCTTACGTCTGGTTCCGCGCCCCCAAATGGGAGGCGGTGCGCGATGCCGAGGGCAAGCGGCAAATGTTTACCGGCAGCGCGGACGATATGCGCGAAGACGCGGCGGCTTTCGCGGCGGTTGGGGTTAAACACCTAATCGTCTATCTTCAGGCCCCGACGATCGAACAAACGCTCGAGGCGCAGCAGCGCTTCGCCGAGGATGTGGTGCGCAAATCATGAACGACACAGATTTCCGAGCCTGGTTGCATGCGGCACCTCTGCCCGCGCTGATGGCAGCGGCGGCGGCGCGGCGCGATGCGACGTACGGGCGGCTGATTTCATATTCGCGGAAGGTATTTATCCCGCTGACGAAATTGTGCCGCGATGTGTGCCATTACTGCACCTTCGCCGAACATCCGCGACCCGGTCACCCGGTATACCTGTCGGGCGAGGCCGTTCTGGCCATCGCTCGCGCCGGCCAAGCCGCCGGCTGTACCGAGGCTTTGTTCACCCTCGGCGACAAACCCGAACTGCGCCATCGCGCCGCGCGGGACGCTCTGGCCGTGCTCGGGCACGAAACGACTATTTCGTATTTGCGGGAAATGTGCGCTCTGGTTCTGAAGGAAACGAATCTCCTGCCGCACGTGAACCCCGGTGTGATGACACGCGAGGAAATCGCATCGCTGCGGGACGTATCGGCCAGCCAAGGCGTAATGCTAGAATCGACATCCGAACGATTGGGTGAGCCGGGCGGCGTGCATTTCGGCTCTCCGGACAAAAAACCGGCGGTGCGACTGGAAACATTGCGACTGGCGGGGGAGCTGGCGGTGCCATTCACCACCGGCATTCTGATCGGCATCGGCGAAACGGTCGACGAACGATTGGACGCGTTGTTCGCCATTCGCGATTTGCATGTCGCGCACGGACATATTCAGGAAGTCATCGTCCAAAATTTCCGAGCGAAAGACGATACCAAATTGGCGGGCGCGGATGAGCCGGGTTTGGACGATCTGCTTTGGACGATCGCCGCTGCTCGGCTGATTCTGCCAGCCGATGTGCACGTACAGGCGCCACCCAATTTGTCTCCCGGCGTGTATCAGAAGCTGATCGGCGCTGGGATCGACGACTGGGGCGGGGTTTCGCCGGTCACGCCGGATCATGTCAATCCGGAAGCGCCTTGGCCCGAACTAGAAGCTTTGGCGGATCGTACTGCCGAAATGGATAAAATCCTGGTGGCGCGGCTCCCGGTGTACCCTGCCTATGCAGCCGATACCGCGCGCTGGGCGCATCCTAAAATTGCCACCCGCATCATGCAGCATGCCGACGCCGAAGGCTGGGCGCGCGACGACGATTGGGCACCCGGCCTGACCTTTGCACCGAAGCCTCGGAAAGTGCGGCTATCCTCGGTCGATCCCGCCGTCGAAAGCTCGATCGCCAAAGCTATGCAGGGCCAACGCCTGAACGAAGCCGAAATCGTGCGCCTGTTCGCCGCCCGCGACGCCGATTACGAGCGGGTGATTAGCGCTGCCGACGAACTCCGTCAGGCCGTGAGCGGCGACGTCGTGCATTACGTCGTCAACCGCAACATCAACTACACCAATATCTGTTACTACCGCTGCAAGTTCTGCGCCTTCTCCAAGGGTAAAACCCACGAGAATCTGCGCGGCACACCCTACGATCTGGAATGGTCGGAGATCGTTCGTCGATCGGAAGAAGCCTGGGATCGCGGTGCGACCGAAGTCTGCCTGCAAGGCGGTATTAACCCCGATTACACCGGCGAAACCTATATCGGCATCTGCAAGGCGATCAAAGCCGCCGTGCCGGACATGCATATTCACGCCTTCTCGCCGCTGGAAGTCACCCAAGGCGCGGCCACGCTCGGCCTTACACTCACGGAATTCCTGGCGCGTTTGAAAGATGCGGGATTGGGGACCCTACCCGGCACAGCAGCGGAAATTCTGGACGACGAGATCCGTGCGATCATCTGCCCGGACAAAATTAATACGCAACAATGGGTGGACGTGGCCCGCGCCGCCCACGGACTGGGGCTGCGCACGACCTCCACCATTATGTACGGCCATGTCGAAAGCCCGCTGAACTGGGCACGGCATTTGCTAGTGCTGCGCGATTTGCAAGCCGAAACCGGGGGTTTCACCGAATTCGTTCCGCTGCCATTCGTACATATGGAAGCGCCGATGTATTTGCGCGGCCTTTCGCGCAAAGGCCCGACCTCCCGAGAAGCCGTCTTAATGCACTCCATTGCTCGGCTCGCGCTGCACCCGTTAATCCCGAACATCCAGACATCGTGGGTAAAGATGGGACCGCTGGGCGCCGAACTCTGCCTGAATGCCGGTGCCAACGACATGGGCGGTACGCTCATGAACGAGAGCATTTCGCGTGCGGCGGGCACCGAGCACGGTCAGGAATTTCCACCCGAGGCGATGGAAACCCTGATTCACGGCATCGGCCGCCAGCCGGTGCAGCGCTCCACGGCCTACGGCGGCGTATCGAACGAACGACAAGTGGTATCGTTCAACGCACCGGAATTGGCGCCTGTCGTGCAAACTCCCCCGCGGAAGGTGTTGGTGGGGGAGTAAGCCCGACACAGGACGTTCGGTGGACGGACTCGCCCCCCGGCGCTACCGTCCCGGAAAACCCGGGAAGCACCGATGCCGAATTTCCGCCCCACACCCGACTGCGACATGTTCTACCGGGACGACGATTTCACCGATCCCTGGACCGCGCCCGAAACCGTGCTCATGCTGCATGGCAATGCCGAGAGCAGCCTGTCCTGGTACGCTTGGGCACCAAAGCTTGCGCGGCATTACCGCGTCATCCGCCCGGATATGCGCGGTTTCGGTCAGTCCTCCCCCATGCCGGCGGATTATCCTTGGACTATGGATAGCCTGACCGAGGATTTTTGCGCCCTGATGGACCACCTAGGCGTGGAACGCTTTCACCTCGTAGCAGCGAAAATCGGCGGCACGATTGCCCGCGCTTTCGCAGCCCGGCGGCCGGATCGGGTGAAAACACTCAGCGTCATCGGCACCCCCGCCCCGCTACGGATCGGCGTCGAAGAGCGCGTCCCGACCTTGATCGCCAACCTGCAAGCCCACGGCGTGGAAGCGTGGGCGCTGGAAAACATGGGTACTCGCCTCGGGTCCGAATTCCCGAAGGAAGGCGTCGAATGGTGGGGCCATTTCATGGGTCGCACCGCGCTTTCCACCCAACTCGGCTTCATGGGCACGATAGCCTGCGCCGACATCCGCGAAGACCTGCCGAAAATCGTCTGCCCGACCCTGGTGGTCACCACCGAGAAAAGCGGCCTGGGCACGCCCGAAGAAACCCGCGCATGGCAGCAGCAAATTAAGAACTCGGAACTGGTCGTTTTACCCGGCGATTCGTACCATGTCGCGACGTCGCACGCCGATCCTGCGGCCGATACGGTTTTGGCGTTTCTCGCGCGGCATCGGAGTTAAACAGTCATGCTCGTCATCGGCACAACCGCCGTCGTCGCCATTATCGGCAACCCCATCGTACAGGTGAAATCGCCCGGAGCGATGAACCAATACTTCGCCGACTGCGGACAAAACTCCGTGCTGGTACCAATGGAAATCGCACCCGATGCCATCCCCGGCTTCGTCGCGATGGTGCGGAATTGGACCAACTGCAAGGGCATTATCGTTACTGTCCCCTACAAGCAGGTCGTGGCCCCGCTGTTGGACAAGCTGACACCCCGCGCCGCCCGGTTTTCCACGGTAAACGTGTTCCGCCGCGATCCCGACGGTAGCTTGATCGGCGAGATGTTCGACGGTGTGGGCTTCATCGCCGCCGCCGCACGCCATGGGATCGACCCAGCCGGCAAACGCGCCGCAGTGGTCGGCGCCGGCGGGGTCGCCTGCGCCATCGCCAATTCTCTATGCGAAACCGGGGTTGCGCATCTGGCTATCCAAGATCTGGACACCGCAAAGCAAAACGCCCTGATCGACAAGCTGCGCGACGCCTTTCCGGCGATCGAAATCGTCGCGGGCATTACCGAGACCGCGAATCTCGACATCCTGGTCAACGGCACCCCGGTCGGCATGAACGGCGATCCCCGCTTACCGCTGTCCGACACCGTTCTGGCGGGCCTGACCGGTCGATGCTTCGTCGCCGATGTCGTCACCGCCCCGACAATGACGCCCTTCCTGACGCTAGCGAAGCAGCGCGGCTGCGCCATCCAAACCGGCCTGGAAATGACCGAAACCCAGATGGGCGCGCTCGCTGCCTTCATGGGCGTCGCCGCCCCGTGAACCGTTCGATCGTTGTCGCCACGCTAGGAATCACGCAGACCCTGTCCTGGGGTTCGAGCTATTATTTAACGGCCGTTTTCGCCGATCCCATCGCGAACGAATTGCATATCTCGAAAACTTGGTTCTTCGGCGTCTACTCGGCGGCGCTGCTGCTATCGGGGTTGTTGGGGCCGTTGGCGGGACGCACTATCGACAACCGTGGCGGGCGCGACGTGCTGTCCGCAACCAATATCGTATTCGCCGTCGGTCTGGTGTTGCTGGCCCTCGCGAACGGTCCCGTCGGCCTGATCGCGGCTTGGACCGTCATCGGCATCGGCATGGGGTTCGGCCTGTACGAGGCATCCTTCGCCACCGTCGCCGGCTTGTATGGGCGGGACGCGCGCAACGCGATTACCGGCATTACGCTCTACGCCGGCTTCGCGAGCACGGTCGGCTGGCCCCTCAGCGCGTTCATGATCGACGCATTCGGCTGGCGCGGCGCCTGTCTGGGCTGGGCGGCGTTGCACATACTTGTGGGACTGCCGATGAACCGATTGCTAGTGCCGCAAGCGCCACCGCCGGAACCGCCGCCCCCCACCGCGCACGACGACGGCGGCGCGATCTCCTGGACCATGATCGTCCTGGCTGGCGCGTTCGCCGCGACTTGGTTCGTGTCCGCCGCCATGGCCTCGCATTTGCCCCGCCTGCTGCAAGCGATGGGCGCTACATCGGCCGCCGCCATCGCCGCCGCCGCCCTGGTAGGTCCGGCCCAAGTCGCCGCTCGGGTGGCCGAGTTTACCCTGATGCGCAAAGCCTCCCCACTGCTATCCGCTCGTATTGCCGCCGCCATGCATCCGATTGGCGCGGTCGTGCTGGCGATCGTCGGGGCGCCTGCTGCGGTGCTGTTCGTGCTGTTGCACGGCGGTGGCAACGGCATCATGACCATCGCCCGAGGCACCCTGCCGCTCGCGCTGTTCGGTGCCGCCGGTTACGGGCTGCGCACTGGCATTCTGGCCATGTCGACCCGCATTTTGCAGGGCGGAGCGCCGCTGCTGTTCCAACTCGTGCTGGACGACCTCGGCCCCTATGTCGCGCTGGCGCTTTCCAGCACGCTGATCGGCCTTTCGTTCCTGCTGCTGCTGTGCATCCGAGCGCCCCAGCGGTAACGTGTAGGCAACCTAATAGGAGGATAGACCATGACCCAAGCCCTCACCGGCATTCGCGTCATCGACATGACGCATAACCAAGCGGGCCCCGCTTGCGCACAGATCCTCGGTTTCCTCGGTGCCGACGTGATCAAGCTGGAAGAACCGACCGGCGGCGATGTCGCCCGCACCAATATGCGCGACGTCAAAGACAGCGATAGCCTGTTCTTCCTTATCCTGAATGCCAACAAACGCAGCCTGACGCTGAATTTGAAAACCGAGGAAGGCAAGGCTCTTTTCAAAAAAGTCATCGCCGAATCCGACGTCCTGCTGGAGAATTTCGGACCGGGCGCGCTGGACCGGCTGGGACTCGGTTACGATGTGCTGAAAGAAATCAATCCGCGTCTGATCTATTCCACCATCAAAGGCTTCGGCACCTACGGCCCCTATGCGGGGTTCAAAAGCTTCGAACCGATCGCGCAGGCAATGGGCGGTGCAATGTGCGTGACAGGCACCGCCGATGGCCCGCCGATGTTCAATTTCCCGGCGATCGGCGATTCCGGCACCGGCATGCACATGGCGATCGGCATCCTGGCCGCGCTGCAACAGCGCCATAACACAGGCAAAGGCCAACATGTGGAGGTGTCGATGCAAGACGCCGTGGTCAATCTGATCCGTGTTTCGTTGCGCGACCATCAGCGCTACGGGCACCCTCCGGCCCGTTCCGGCAACCAGTTGGGTCGCACCGTTCCCGGCACGACCTTCCCGTGCGCACCTGGCGGTCCGAACGATTACGTTTACATTTTCTGCCAACCGCAAATGTGGAAATCCTTCGTCGGCGTACTGGGCCAATCGGATTTACTCGCCGATCCCCGGTTCGCGGCTCCCGATGCACGTTGGGATAACAAAGCGGCGCTGGAAGAAATCGTGACTGCCTGGACCATGCAACGATCCAAGCACGAGGTCATGAAGCTCATGGGCGATGCCGGCGTGCCCTGCGGTGCTTGCCTCGACACCGGGGAAGTTCTCGCCGACCCGCATCTACGGGAGCGCGAAATGGTGCTGGACATCGATTATCCCAAGCGCGGCGTTTACCAAACCGTGGGCTCGCCGATCAAATTATCGGACTCCCCAGCGATCGTTACCCGACCGCCGCTGTTGGGCGAGCACACTGCGGCACTGCTGGGCGAGCTCTGCGGCGTTTCGGCCGAAGACGCACAAGCGCTGAAGGAAAAGGGGGTGGTTTGATCTCGACGGCCTCGCTCGAGGTCGTCATGGATTCGAACGCTCGGTACAACCGCCCCTTCCCGATACGTTACGATTGGATACGATAATGACCGTAACCGCCGAACTCTGCGAAAAAATCGTTGCTCAGACCTGGGACTCCCTCACGCCCGAGGCCATCGGCGCCGCACGGCGGTTGGTGCTGGACGGCATTTCCATCGCCCTCGCGGGGACCGAGGAAGAGGCGATGCAAATCCTGGGCGAGCATTATCGCGGGTTCGGCGCGCGCGGCGATTGCACTGCGATCGGCCATGGCTTCCGCACCGCGCCCACCTTGGCTGCGGCACTGAACGGCGCATCGATGCATGTCCTCGACTTCGAGCCGATGTGGACGCCGTCCAATCACGCGTTATCCACCACTCTGCCGGCGATCCTGGCACTGGCGGAAACACGGGACGTATCGGGGCGGGATGTCATTACGGCGCTGGTAAAAGGCATCGAATTGCAAGGCTGGATCCGCCACGCCGGGCATCTGTACGAGAACGGCAGCATCCGCTTTCATCCCCCGGCCCTTGTCGGCCCCATGGGATCGGTCGTCGCGTCCGGCCACGTCCTCGGCTTAACAGCCTCGCAATTGGCCTACGCGCTCGGTATGGCATCGTCGCGCTGCGGCGGCATGGCGGCGAATATCGGCACGATGACGAAATCGACCCATTGCGGCAACGCGGCGTCCGCCGGGCTGGAATGCGCGATGCTCGCCGCCCACGGGTTCGACGCCAATCCGGAACCGTTCGAAGCGTTCAACGGCTACGGCAAAATGATGTTCGGCGACACGTTCGAGCCGCGCGATCTGCTGAATTTCGGCGCCCCTTGGCGGATCGTTTCCCCGGGCTATTCGATGAAGATGTTCCCGAGCCAATTCGGCACCCATTTCGCCATCACCGCCGGGCTACAGCTTCGGCCGCAAATTCCCGATCCGTCGCAGATTAAATCCGTCGTGCTGAAAACCCCTGTCATGCCTTACGTCGACCGCCCGCACCCCGAGACAGGTTTGGCCGGCAAATTCAGCCTGCAATACACGTTCGCCAGCGGCTTGCTGCGGGGCGAGGTCAAAATCGACACCTTCACCGACACCGAAGTCGAAAAGCCCGATATGGCCGCCCTTCTCGGCAAGATCGAAATGAACATGACCCGAGAAATCCCGGCCCGTTTCGACCGGATGTGGATCGAAGCCGATGTCGAAATGCAAGACGGAACCAAGCTACACACACGTTGCAACGGGCCGAAGGGAATCTGGGGCACACCGCCAATCTCGGCCGAGGATCATTTGGTGAAAGTACGCGACTGCCTGTCGCGCCGCTTAACGAACGATGCCGCCGAAAAATTGATCGATTTAGCACTGAAAATCGATACGCTCGATGCCGCCGGTGTCAAGTCGATGGTGGCGCTCGCCTGCTGACCAAGGCGCAGCCCAGGGACGCAACGACCAATCCGACGACGGCGAGCGGTGCCAGCCGCTCCCCCAACACAATCCACGACAACAACGCGGCCGTGCCGGGCACGAGGTAGAAATTCGCCGACACCCGTGCGGCCGAGCCTCGTGCCAACATGAACGCATAAAGCCCCATGCCGGCGAGGGACACCACGACGGTGTTCCACGCCAGCGAGACCACCGCGTTGCCCGTCCAGTCCGCGCTGGGGGTTTCGAGCAACCATGCACACAAGGCCGAGAAAACGGCAGCGGAAACGAATTGTACGGCAGCACCGGGCAAAGGCGGAATTTCGCGACAGAAGCGGCCGAAATAGAGCGTGCCCGCAACCAATCCGACAACGCCGAGGAATGCCAGTGCCACACCCTCTAGATGCGTGGCGCTCCCCAGCGCGGCCGGCCCAACCACCAACGCCACACCGCCGACGCCGAGCAGCAGACCGAACCATTGACGAGACTGCAACGGTTCGCGAAGCAGAAAGACGCCCAAGGTCGCCGTCAGCAGCGGCGTCAGGGATTGCACCAGTGCGATATGGGCAGCGGGCACGAGGCGCATGCCGACATGCGGCGGCATCAGGGCGACCGCGTTCAACAGCACTCCTGCGATCGCGCAGTGGATCCATTTGCCGCCGGCCAGAGGTCGCCAAGACTCCCGCCGTACCGCCATCGCCGCCAACATGACAGCCGCGCACAAGGCCAACCGAATGGCGACGAATAGCAGCGGCGACAGATCGCGCAGCCCGGCTTTCGACGCGATGAACGCCGAACTCCAGAGTAGCACGAACAGGAATGGGACGAGGCGGACAACCATGCTTGCCGGTTTGCTCAATTTCGGCGCCGGCCGCAAACTCTCCACAAAGACGGAGACGCCCCCATGACCATCGCCCGCCAACTTGCCGACCGCATCCACGCCCTGCGCTTCGAGGACATTAGCCCAGAAGCCCTCGAATGGACCCGCCACGCCTTCACCGACACGATCGGCTGCGCCCTGGCCGGCATGGCAGACGATGGCCCGCGCATTCTGTTGTCCGTCCCCGGCGTGGCGGAGGCGCCCGGACCCGCCCTGATCTACGCGACCAACACCCGCACATCCGTCCTGGATGCGGCGTTGGTAAACGGCACGGCGTCGCATGCGCTCGATTACGACGATGTCGCATCCTCGATGGGCGGCCACCCCTCGGCCGTGCTGGTGGCGCCGCTGCTTGCGCTCGGGGAAATGACCGGCGCCTCGGGCCGCGATCTGGCCTTGGCCTATGTCGTGGGGTTCGAGACGGAATGCCGCATCGGCCGCGGCGTCCACTTCCATCATTACGAAAAAGGCTGGCACCCCACCGCCACCCTGGGCATTTTCGGCACCGTTGCGGCGGCGACCCGTCTGTTGCACCTGTCGCCGGATACCACTGCCGTTGCGCTGGGCATGGCGGCGTCGTTCGCATCCGGCCTGAAAGCCAATTTCGGCACCATGACCAAGCCGCTGCACGTCGGTCACACCGTGCGCAATGGCATCTTCGCCACATTGATGGCGGAGCGCGGCTATACAGCCAATCCCGGCGCGTTCGAGCACGGGCACGGGTTCCTCGACGTCTTCAACGGCCCCGGCACCTACGACGTGGATAAGATGCTGGCCGATTGGTACGCGCCGCTGGAAGCCGGCGGCTACGGCGATCCCGGCCTAAAGCCCTATCCCTGCTGCGGGTCCACCCATGCCTCGGTCGCCCGGATGATCGCCCTCGCGAACCAGCACGACCTGAAGCCCGACATGGTCGAACGGATCGAGGTCATGCCGCACGCCCGCCGCCTGCCGCACACCGACAATCCCAATCCGCAAACACCCCTCGGCGCCAAATTTTCGATCCAATACTGCATTGCCCGAGCACTGGACGAACGGGCGGTAACGCTGCGGCATTTTGGACCGGATGCACATTTCGATCCGGCGATCCGGTCGATTATGACCCGCGTGGACGCCAAGCCGCACCCGGAAATCTCTGCCGATGGCAAGCATCCCTGGGGTGCCGAGGTGATCGTGCATACCAAAGATGGACGGCGCTTAGCCTCCCGACTGGACGATTACCCAAGCCGCGGCCCGGCCGGCATTCCGATGACGCGTTCGGAACTGTGGACCAAATTCTCCGATTGCGGACAGTTGGTGCTGCCGGCCGCACAAGTCGCACCGCTTTTCGACAAGCTGATGTCCATCGAGACGGTGCCTGCCACGAGCGATTTGACTCAATTGCTGGAGGCCCCGCGCACCCAATCGCGCGCGGCCTAAAAAACTTGGTCGGCGTTAACCTTTCGTTAACCCTAAGGTGGTAAGGCAGGGAAAATCCCCGGCGCCAGAAGGGCGCGGTTTTCCCGGTGACAACCGCCATGCCGAACGAACTGACCATCGGGGCCGTGCAACCGGCCTCCGCGACCGCTCCCCGAGCACACCCGTCGTCGCCGGCCGATCCGCCGGCGGCCGCACCCGTGCAGCCCTATACCAACCCCTCCCTCCGGCTCGATCCCGGGCTCGGTTTGGTCGTGATCGAATTCCGCAACGATGCCGGTGCGGTGACTCGATCCATCCCCAACCAGCAACAGATCGACGCCTACCGGCTGCACGAGCAAACCCCGCCCAGCCCCGACGGCAAGCCGGCGGAATGACGCGATTGCTCCTTGCGGATCGCGTGAAGACCGAGGCGGATAGTTTCCTCCGTCCGCTGCTGCCCGCCCTCCGCCGAGCCTACGACGTGCGCTTCGTCTCGCTCCCGCCCGGCGATGCGCTGGCGGAGGAAATCGCTTGGGCCGATATCGTGTGGTTGGAATGGTGTTGGGATCATGCCGTCTGGGCGACGACCGCTCAGATTTTGCGCGGCAAGCCTTGCACGATCCGGTTGCACTCCATCGAAGCGTTACAAACCGACTACCCCGCACGGGTGGAGTGGTCGCGTGTCGCCTGCCTGACCACGGTCAGCGACGACATCGCCGAGACCCTGCATGCCCGTTTCCCCCTTGCCCCGCCTGCGGTCGTCATTCCCAATGGCATCGATATGGACCGGTTCGCACCAGGGACGCCGGATCGCTTCCGCATCGCCTGGGTCGGACATTTGGAGCCAAAGAAGAATCCCATGCTGCTGCTGCAAATCGCAGCCCGGTTGCATGCACTGGATACTCGGTATTCCTTCCACGTCGCCGGGGCGTTCACCGACCTACGGACCGGAACGTGTCAACGACTTTGATACACCGGGTTCGGCAATTTAAGCTCGCTC
>JBAXFK010000001.1:0-95032 GCA_037139955.1 Rhodospirillales bacterium | reverse complement strand
AAAGGGGACATTCTAATTGGGCACGGAGGGGACATTCCTATTGAGCGCTAACACCGGACCCTATGCCGGGTTGCGCCGCCCGGCAACCGAGGCCATCGTCGGTGCAAACGCGAAGGGGCGGGAATGCCGTGATCGATAAATTTGTTTCTACAAATGCCGAGGCCCTGGCCGGGATCGAGGATGGCGCGACCGTGCTGCTCGCTGGGTTCGGCGCTGGCACGCCTGAACACCTTGTGGCCGGGTTGATCGAGCAAGGCGCAAAGGATTTAACCCTGGTATGCAACGCCGGCGGCCGCGACGACGGCCCGATCGCCGATTTGCTGGCCACCGAACGCGTGAAGAAGCTCATCTGCAGCTTCGTCCGCCCCGCGTCCTTCGCGGCACGGCTTTTCACCGCCGGCAAGCTGGATCTGGAGATCGTGCCGCAGGGCACCCTAGCCGAACGCATTCGGGCCGGCGGGGCCGGGGTGCAAGGCTTCTACACCCCGACGGCGGCCGACACGCTGCTGGCCGAGGGCCGGGAAACCCGCGTCATCGGCGGCCGCCTATGCCTGCTGGAATATCCCATCCTGGGCGACGTGGCATTGATCGACGCGTGGCAGGCAGATCGCTGGGGCAATCTGACGCACCGCGATTCCGCGCGGAATTTCAATCCGATCATGGCAATGGCCGCCAAGTTGGCGATCGTGCAAACCGCCCATGTCGTTCCGCTCGGCGCTATCCCGCCCGAGAATGTGCATACCGCCGGGGTTTTCGTGCAGCGCGTGCTGCATGTGCCGGTTTGAAGGAGGTTTCGATGTACAAACCGCTCGACCGTAACGGCATCGCCGCCCGCATCGCCCAAGACATCCCCGAGGGATGGTTCGTCAACCTGGGCATCGGCATTCCCACCACGGTGTCGGATTTCGTGCCCGAAGACCGTGAGGTGATTTTCCACGCGGAAAACGGCGTCATCGGCATCGGCCCCGCGCCGGCACCGGGGCAGGAGAACCCATATCTGGTGAACGCCGGCGTGCAGCACATCACGCTGCGTACCGGCGGCGCCTACGTCCATCACGCCGACAGCTTCGCCATCGCGCGCGGCGGGCATTTGGACCTATGCGTCCTCGGTGCGTTCGAGGTGTCCGAGGCTGGCGACATCGCCAATTGGGCCCGAGCGGCGGACGAGCCGGTCAAGCAAGTCGGCGGCGCGATGGATTTAGCGGTGGGCGCGAAACATCTGTGGGTGGCGATGGAGCATAATACCAAAGGGCACGGCGGTTCCCGCATCCGGCGGGTGTGTTCGTATCCACTGACGGCGAAGGGCGTGGTGAAGCGGGTTTATACGGATTTGGCGGTGTTGGATGTCACACCGGCGGGGTTCGTGGTGCGGGATATGGTGGAAGGACTGACGTTCGAAGCATTGCAAGAACGGACCGAGGCGACGTTGGTGCGGGGATAGAAATCGTTAGGACATCCTTGCCGTGGGTGCCTCCGACTTTCTGCAATAATCCGAACGCCGGGCCGTTTTGCTTCACCGTCGAGCGGCTGGTGAATGGGTCAACAAATCCGCGTCGGACTGGCCGAACGTCGCCGAGGAGATCGAGATTGTTTGGAAAAATCGGAACGCTCGGCACTCGCGAGCCGCATCGCCATTTTTTCCGGCGACCGCTTCGTTCTGTCAGGCAACCGACAGCGATCGTCGCCCCCGAATCCGGTTTACACAGAAGATGGGACACTCTCGCGAATATCCATGGTCGCAGCCGTTCGCACCGTTGAAAAAGAAGTGTCGCCTTCGTCGGTCGATCGTTACCCGAACCCTGCGCGCGTTGCCAATAAAAGCAACACTTCCAACCCCACCCGCTCTACCCTTCCCCGACCGGAGGAACCCGTATGATTACCAACCTCGCAATCGCATCCCGCGCGCCCCTCGTCGGCGGTGCCCTATTCGGTGCGAGCGGCGCTTACGACCGGATCGAGGGCACAGCCACCGGCACGCTCGACCCCGCCCATCCCGCAAACCGGCGCATCGCTTTGCTCGGCATGGCGCCGCGCAACGCCGCCGGACTGGTGGAATACACATCCGACTTCGTGCTGCTGACCCCCACCGATTCCGCCCTCGGCAATGGCCGGCTGCTATATGAGGTCAACAATCGCGGCCGGATCATGATGATCCACAACCTCTGCGCCGGCATCCAGGGCAACCGCTGGGAAACGCCGACCGATCTAGGCAACGCGCTGCCGCTGCGCCTCGGTTTTTCGCTGTTGTGGACCGGTTGGGACCCTGGCGCACCCAAGGCCACCGGGTTGGGCCTAGATGTCCCCATCATTCGCAACCTGACCAAGCGCATCCGGGAGGAATTTGTCTCCGGCACCCGCCTCGGCATCCACGCCACGTTCAAACTCGCCTACGAAGCCGCAAGCACCGACGCCACCGTCACCGTCCGCCGCACTCAGATCGGCGCGAAAACCCCGGTTGCCTTTGCCTTTGCCGACAACCGCACCATACGCCTACTGCCAGAGGGCACCGCGCCCACCATCGGCTCAATCTACGAAATCCACTACGACGCCACCAAACCCCGCCCGAACGGCATCGGTTTCGCCGCGACGCGCGACATTGTCAGCCACCTCCGCCAATTTCCGGTCGGTAACCGCCGGATCACGCACACGCTGGCATTCGGCATTTCCCAAGCCGGGCGATACCTGCGCGATCACATTGCCCAAGGCTTCAACACCGACGAGAACGGTGCGCGCGTGTTCGATGGCGTCCTGTCGCACGTCGCCGGCATCGGTCGCGTATTTCACAACACGCCCTTCGCCCAGCCCTTCCGCACCCGCACCTGGCACGAGGATCACGACTTCCCCGAGATCGAATTCCCCTTCGCCGCCGCCGCCACCGACGACCCTCTGACCGGCAGGAGCGGCGCGCTGCTCTGCGGTAACGATTCGGACCCGAAGCTGATCGAGACCAACACCTCCACCGAATACTGGCAAAAAGGCGCCTCCCTCCTACACACCGACCCGCTCGGCCATCGCGACATCGCACTGCCGGCGAACGCCCGAGCCTACCTGATTCCCGGCACCCAGCACGGTGGCAAGGCCGGCATGCCGAGGGACAACGGCCCCTGCGTTAACCCTCGTAACTGGCACGACCCGATGCCGGCAGTGCGCGCACTGCTGGTGGCGTTGGACGAATGGGTGACGACCGGCCGCGAACCCCCACCCAGCCGAGTCCCCACCATCGCCGACGGCACGCTCGTCCCCGCGTCACAGGTCGCCTTTCCCACGGTGCACGGGCTCACGCCCCCCGACGCAGCGAACGACGTCTCGCCCTTGACCGACTGGACGAATCCGAAGCCTGCGCCGCGCGCCTACGGTGCGCTCGTGCCGCAAGTCGGGCCGGATGGGAACGAGGTCGCGGGCATCCGACTGCCCGACATCGCTGTCCCGCGCGGCCTATTCGCCGGTTGGAATCTTTACAAAGAACCGCACCCGGCCGGCGAGTTAGCCGACCGCGACGGCACGTTTCTGGCTTTTACCGCCGCTCGCCTCGCGACGTTGCAACCCAACGCAGGCGATCGTGCAGCGGTGGCGCAGGCACTTCTACAAGACCGCCTGTTGCTGGCAGAGGATGCGGCGGCGTATGAAGCGTCCTCATCGTCCCACCCCTGATATGAGCGAGTACCATGACCCCATCCGATATCGAGCGGGTGCAAACCTACCTGCGCCGGCAGTTCGGCACCGACCAGATCAAGATCGTTCCGCCAATGCGCAAAGGCTTGTCCGTCGAACTTGCCGTCAAAGATGAAATCGTCGGAACTGTGCATAAAGATGTCGACGACGGCGAAACGTCGTACTCGCTGACGATGACGATTCTCGAAGAAGACCTGCCGCCCGCGCCAAAGGCGGCCGCTCCGACGACACGCAGCCGCCGCTGATCCGATCGGGGCGCCGCGCGAACCGCGGCGCCGCCGCAGATTCTATTCTTCGGGGTTCGGCACCAGCAAATCCTGTGCAACGACAGGTTGGTGCATCAAACGGTTGATCTCCATCGCATAATCCAGCGCCGTATCGGGCTGGAACGATAGATCGGGGACCACGCGCAGCTTCATCGCCTTGGCGATTTGGCCGCGTAAATAAGGGGTCGCCCGCTTTAGAGCTGGGATCAACTCGGCAACGTCCGTACGCCCAAGGCGCACGATGAATGCGGTCGCGCGCTTCAGGTCCGGCCCGATACGCACTTCGGTAACGGTAATATCCGCCTCGGCCAGCGTGGGATCGCGGAACTCGTGGCGGCCGAAGACCCCGGCGAGCACGTGGCGGATTTCCTCCCCCACGCGCAATTGCCGCTGGCCCGGAGTCCCTTTGGGGCCTGCTGCTGGCTTCTTCAACCCGGAACCATCTCCACTTCGAAGCACTCGACCACGTCGCCGATTTGCAGATCGTGGAAGTTGGCGAACGATAGACCGCACTCGTAGCCGCGGGCGACTTCGCGGACATCGTCCTTGAAGCGTTTGAGCTGGGTGAGTTCGCCGTTGTGGATCACCACGTTGTCGCGCAGCACGCGCACGCCGGTGCCGCGCTTCACAAGGCCTTCTGTGATCATACAGCCGGCAACTTTGCCGGTTTTGGTGATGTCGAACACCGCGCGAACCTCGGCGTAGCCCAGGAACTTCTCGCGTGCCTTCGGCGCCACTTTGCCGCGCACCAGTTTTTCGACGTCGTCGGCCACATCGTAAATGATCGAGAAGTAGCGAATGTCCACCCCATCCCGCTGCGCCATTTCGCGTGCCTGGGACGTTGCCCGGACGTTGAATGCCACGACCACCGCGCTGGAAGCCCGAGCGAGTTGGATGTCGCTTTCGGTGATCTGCCCGACGCCGGCCAAGAGCACACGCACGCGCACTTCTTCGTGCGCAAGCTTGAGAACGGTGGCCTGGATCGCTTCGGCGCTGCCTTGCACATCGGCCTTAATGATAACAGCGACTTCTTTCTGCTCGCCGGCCTGGATACGCGCCAACATCTGATCGAGCGTTCCGCGTGCCAGGGTGTTCGCACCGGCCGTTTTGTCGCGCTGACGGCGCTGACGGAACTCGGTGATTTCCCGAGCCCGCTGCTCGTTTTCGACCACGACGAACGGCTCGCCTGCACTTGGCACGCCGCTGAGGCCGAGGATTTCGGCCGGCATCGACGGTTCGGCTTCGCGCAGGTTGCGGCCTTTGTCGTCGAGCATGGCACGCACCCGGCCCCACTCGCCACCGGCCACCACGATATCGCCTTGGTAAAGCGTGCCTTTCTGCACCAAGATCGTCGCAACCGGGCCGCGACCGCGATCCAGCCGACTTTCGATCACCGAACCCTCGGCGGTACGATCCGGGTTGGCCTTGAGTTCCAGGATTTCTGCCTGGAGCATGATGGCTTCTTCCAGCTTGTCGAGCCCGGTCCGCTTCAGGGCCGAAACTTCGACATCCTGGGTCTCGCCACCCATATCTTCCACGACCACATCGTGCTGTAGCAATTCCTGCCGCACACGGTTCGGGTTGGCGTCGTGCTTGTCCATCTTGTTGATGGCGATAATCAGCGGCGCGCCGGCAGCTTGGGCATGTTTGATCGCCTCGATCGTCTGCGGCATCACGCCATCGTCGGAAGCAACGACCAGCACGACAATATCAGTGACCGATGCACCGCGCGAGCGCATGGCGGTGAACGCCTCATGACCCGGCGTGTCGATAAAGGTGATGCGATTGCCGTTGGCGGTTTCGACTTGGTAGGCGCCGATGTGCTGGGTGATACCCCCGGCTTCCCCGCCGGCCACGTCGGTGGAGCGAAGCGCATCGAGCAACGAGGTCTTGCCGTGATCGACGTGACCCATGATGGTCACGACCGGCGGACGGATTTGCAGTTCTTCTTCGGTATCCACCCCGCCTTCGAGGCCGGTTTCCACATCCGATTCCGACACACGGCGCGCACGATGGCCGAATTCCTGCACCACCAGCTCGGCAGTATCGGCATCCAGCGATTGCGTGATGGTCGCCATAACGCCCATGCGCATCAACGCCTTGATGACGTCGGGTGTGCGGGCGGCCATACGATTGGCGAGTTCTTGCACGGTGATCGTGTCGGGCAGGATCACATCGCGAACGACCTTCACCTGATCGGCGCGCAGTCGTTCCAGTTCCGCCTGACGGCGTTCGCGTTCGCGCTGACGACGAACCGAGGCGAGCGAGCGGACACGATCGTCCTCTCCTTCGATGGCGGCTTGCACGTCGATGCGGCCGGCGCGTCGGCGATCGTTGGTGCCGCCCTTCGGCGCTACGACCGGGGGGCGGCGTACGGGTGCGCCACCGGGGCCGGGTCGGCGCACTTGACGGCCTTCGTCTTCTTCCTCGGGACGCACGCCGGGACGCAGCCGCAGCGTTTCGGCGGCGGCGGCAGCCGTGGTCGCCGCAGCCGGTGTTCCGGGCCGCGCTGCGGGGGTGGCCGGGGCTGCCGGCGCGACGGGCGCAGGTTCGGCCGGCGCCTTTGCGACGACCGGTGCCGCCACTGGAGCGGGCGGCGGGGCTTCGACAGATTCGGGCGCCGGTTTGCCAGCGGCAGCGGCTTCCTTTACTTCGGCAATACGGCGCACCTCGGCGTCGGCGCGCTCGCGCGCTTCCTCTTCCTTTTGACGGCGTGCGTCTTCTTCCGCCTGCTTGCGAGCTTCTTCCTCGCGGCGACGATTTTCTTCCGCTTGCGACAGGATCGCAATAGTTTCCTGCTGCCGGCGCTCAGCCTCGCGGCGGGCGGCCTCGCGCTGCTGCTCGAGCAATACCTTTTGCCGGGTCGCGAGTTCCGACTCGGTCAGCGCCCGACCGGCACCCGGGGCCGGACGCGCAGCCGGTCCCGGCGGACGCGGTGCAGCCGGCGCGCCCAACGGGCGCGGCGCGGGGGCACCGGCAGCCGCAGCTGGGCTCTTGATCGGTGCACGGTTCTTGCGCACCTCGACTTGTACGACTTTCGAACGTCCGTGGCTGAAACTTTGCCGCACGGAGCCCGCGTCGACGGTACGGCCGAGTCCCAACGTCCCCGAGGGACGCAGAGACAGCCTGGCTTTGCCGCCTTCCTGATCGTTGCCTTCGCTCATGTTATCCGCTGGCACTCACTTCACCATTCAATCCGGCGGTCTCCCGCCCCGCGACCGCGATCGGTCCAATTCTCAATCCGGCCAGCCGCCCCGCTTCGATTACGAGGGACTCACCCAGCTTTCCCGGTGCGATCGCGACATGCACCACGAAATCTCGTCCGAACAGCCGCCCCATCGCCGCACCGGGCAACGGGTCCAACACGGGCATCGCGGACGAAACACCCGATAAAAACCGGGTCCTTTCCGCCATGCTGCCGTCCGATGCCTGCAACACCACACGGGCGCGGTCGGCCTTAAGCCATTCCCGCGCCTTCTCGAACCCAGCCATGGCCTGACCCGCGCGGCGTGCCAAACCTAACAACTCCGTAATCCGCCGGACCAGCGCTTCCTCAAGCACGGAAGCAAGGTTCGTAGGGACGGAAACCTGCCCACGCGCCGCTCTCGCGAACGCTCGCACGAGCTGCCGGTGACTATCCGCCTCGGAGCGACCGGGTTCTAACACATCCCCGCGAGCACTCAACCATATTCCCCGGCCGGGCAGCCTTGCGGCTAGGTCGGGGACCACGGCATGATCCGGCCCGACAACAAACCGGATCATTTGCTCTTTCGGCAAACGATCGCGAGTCAGAATGCACCGTCGCAGCGGACCCGCTTCGAGATCGTCGTCGATCTCGTCGCTCTCGGAGGGTTCGAGCTCAGTCGTGGCCTGCCTCCTCCGCCAGTTCTTCGACCGGCTGCTCGCCGTCGTCGAACCAATGGGCACGCGCCGCCATGATTACCGCATTGGCGGTTTCTTCGTCCAACGCTTCGGCGCCCACGATTTCCTGCAACTCGTCGCCAGCCAGATCGGCCAAATCGTCTAGGGACTTCACACCCTTTTCGCCTAATTGCACCAGCATCGACGGTGTGAAAATCTCGAACGACGCGACATCGTCGGTCACGCCGAGCGCGATCCGCTTGTCGCTGAGTTCGTTGTCGCGCTGCGTCAGGAACGCTTCGGCGCGACGGATCAGTTCCTCCGCGACGGAGTCGTCGAACCCTTCGATCGCGGCGACTTCCTCGATCGGGGTGTAGGCAAGTTCCTCGACCGTGTTGAAACCTTCGGTCACCAACAAAGCAGCGATCACGTCGTCCACATCCAACGCTTCGACGAACAGACCGGAGCGACGACGGAATTCTTCCTGGCGACGCTCGGATTCCTCCGCTTCCGTCAGAATATCGATATCCCAGCGAGTCAACTGCGACGCCAAACGCACGTTCTGGCCGCGGCGACCGATGGCAAGCGACAATTGCTCGTCCGGCACCACAACTTCCACACGACCGGCTTCTTCGTCGAGCACGACCTTCGTCACCTCGGCCGGCGCCAATGCGTTCACCACGAATGTGGCAGCTTGCGGCGACCAGGGGATGATGTCGATCTTCTCGCCCTGCAACTCGGCCACCACCGCTTGCACGCGCGACCCGCGCATACCGACGCAGGCGCCGACAGGGTCGATGGAGCTATCGCGGCTGATTACCGCCATCTTCGCACGGCTACCGGGATCGCGGGAAACCGCTTTGATCTCGATGATACCGTCGTAAATTTCCGGCACTTCCTGCGCGAACAGCTTAGCCAAAAAGCCGGGATGGGTACGGGACAGGAAGATTTGCGGGCCGCGCGGCTCTTCGCGCACGTCGTAAATATAGGCACGAACGCGATCGCCGTTACGGAACGATTCCCGAGGGATCAACTCGTCGCGGCGCAACAGCGCCTCGGCTTTACCGAGTTCGACCATCAGATTGCCGTATTCGGTGCGCTTCACGACACCGTTGATGACCTCACCCACACGGTCCTTGAACTCGTCGTACTGCTTCTTACGCTCGTATTCTCGCACCCGCTGCACGATCACCTGCTTGGCGGTCTGCGCGGCGATACGGCCGAAATCGATGGGCGGCAACGGATCGACGATGTGATCGCCGAGCGATTTGTCCGGGAACAGCTTCATCGCGTCCCGCGTCGACATCTGGGTTTCTTCGTTCTCGACCGCTTCCACGATCTCGGTCCACCGCGACAAGCGCACGTCGCCGGTCTTGCGATCGATGGTGGCGCGGATGTCTTTCTCGTGGCCGTACTTCGCTTTACCGGCCTTCTGGATGGCCTGTTCCATAGCTTCGAGCACTTCCTCGCGCTCGATATTTTTTTCCCGAGCGACCGCGTCGGCGACCAGCAGCAGTTCGGGGCGTGCGATGGCGGTATCCATGGTCGGCCTCTTAGTTTGGCAACGGTGATTGAGTCGTAGCGTCGATCAAGGCGTCGGTCAGTACCAGCTTGGCGCGCCGAATGTCGGCAAGCGGCAAAGCCACTTCCTTGCCGTCGTCCAGCCGCAGACGGGCATGGGTCTCGTCGGCACCCATCACGATGCCGGAGAAACGCTTGCGCCCATCGACCGGGAATTGCGTTTCCGCCCGCGCCAGATGGCCGGCGAAACGCACCCAATCCTTCGCCCGCGTTAGCGGCCGATCGATCCCGGGCGAGCTGACTTCCAGCGTCCAGGGACCCGGCATCGGGTCGTCCACTTGCAGCATTGTGCTGACTTGGTAGCTGACGGTTTCACAGTCCTCGACAGCGATAGCGGCTCCGTCGGCGCGATCGATCATGATCTGCACCGTTGGGTTTTGGCGCCCGAGCACGGCAACGCGCACAACTTCGTACCCCATGAATTCGAGGGTCGGACCGAAGATCGCGGTCAGCCGAGCTTCGAGGCTCGTATGGTTGGGTTCGGTGTCCAAAAACAAAAAAAAGGCGGCCGGCGAAGGCCACCCCCCTATAGCCAGCGGAGAATGAGTAGGATGCTTATGTAGCTTGGATAGGGGCGTGTTGCAAGGCGTCGTCGCAATCGTGCGGTTGCCCCATGCGCCGGATCGCTCCGACGCATGGGAGAAGCGCGTTAGCCGCCGCCGTTGATCGTCAGCACCGTGCCAGTCGTGTAACCCGACGCCGAGCTGGCGAGGAACGCCACAGCGTTGCCGATTTCAGCCGGGAAAGCCGGGCGACCGAACGGCATCGAAGCCGACAACTCGCGCCAACGAGACTCATCGCCCCACTTCTCGTGCGCTTCGGCCTTGCGCAGCATGATCAGCCGGTCGGTTTCCACCGGGCCGGGGTTGATCGCCACCACCCGCAGACCGTCGGCCGGGGCGCCCTTGCCCAGCGCGCGGGTGAACGCCATCAACGCGGCATTGCCGGCCGCGCCCGCGATATAGCCGGTGGGGAAGCTTTCGCCCGCCGCGCCGATCACATTGATAATCACACCGGACTTGCGGGCCTTCATTTGCGCGTACACCACACGGCAGAAGGAGATGTAGCCGAACACCTTCAGATCCCACGCTTGGCGCCACCGCTCGTCGTCGATCGACGACACCGTGCCCGGCGGGATAGCGCCGGCATTGTTCACCAGGATGTCGATATCGCCCGCTTCGGCCGCGACTTTACGCACGGCAGCGTCGGACGAAAGATCCGCAGCGATGGTACGCACGTTCACCTGACGGGTGGCACGGATGCCGGCCGCCGCTTCGTCCAATAGCGCTTGGTCGCGCGCCACGAGGATGACGTTGCAGCCCTCGGCCGCCAGTACCTCGGCGGTGGCCCGCCCGATGCCCTTCGATCCGCCGGTGATCAGCGCCGTCTTGCCCGCGAGTTTTAGATCCATGTCATGCAGCCTTTCTCAAGTTTCCAATACGCGCTCGGCACGCAGCGCCGAACGCTTCGAAGATCGCCACGCTCGCAGGAATTTCCGCGAAGCGCCATTCGGGGTGCCATTGCAACCCCAACACGAAGCCGGGTGCGCCGGGATACGAAACGGCCTCGATCGTGCCGTCCTCCGCCAATGCGTCCACCACCAAGCCGGGAGCCGGGCGATCGATACACTGGCCGTGTAGGGAGTTCACCACGATCTCGTGCGCACCCACGATGCGCGCAAGGTCCCCGGTGACGGCGACTTTATGCTTCGGTCCGTATTTTTGGTCCAGAGTCCCGTCGCCGCCGCGATGGTTCATCCGGCCCGGACGTTCGTGCACCCGTTGGATCAACGTGCCGCCGAGGGCAACGTTCAGCTCCTGGATACCCCGGCAGATCGCCAGCACCGGAATGCCGCGCGCGACGGCGGCACGGATCAGCGGCAGCGTGGTCGAGTCGCGCTTCGGATCGTGCTTCTCGGGCGTTTCGCTGTCGCCGCCGTCGTAATGGTCGGGATGCACGTTGCTGGGGCTACCGGGCACCAGCAACCCGTCGATACGATCGAGCAGTTGCAACTGCGCCTCCCCCACCGGCGGGATCATGATCGGGATACCGCCGACCCCATTCATCACCGCTACCGCGTAGCGGGCCGGGGTCAGGTGCATTTCGCGCTCGTCGATAACGCGCGCGCAGGCGGGAATGCCGACGACCGGTGTCATGCTGGGTCTGCTCCATTCGGTTGCAATATTATGACCGGGGCCGCAGGCGATCCGCAATGACCGCGCCGAGAGTCCCCAGGAACATCAGCGCCGCCATCCCGCGCGGGCTGCCATCGGTCAGCAAGCCCACCAGCAAACCGCTGCTCGCGCCTAAAGAGAACTGGAACAGCCCCATCAAAGCCGAGGCACTACCAGCATGCGCCCCGTGCCGCTGCAACGCCCCGACCGAGGCGTTGCCGTTGGCAAAGCCCTGGCAGCTCAGCACCACCACCAGCGGGGCGACAATCAGCGGCAGTATATGCACGCCGGAGAATGCGAAAATCAGCAACGTCGAGGTGCCCGCCAGTGCTATGCGGGAGATGACAGTCAGCATGCGCGATAGCCCGACGCGGGGCAGCAAGCGGGCGTTGATCTGCGAGCCCGCGATCAAGCCGCAGCTGCACAGCCCGAAGATCGCCGCGAAGCCGGCCGGCGGCAGGCCGAACCCTTGAATGAATACCGGCGCCGATCCGGCCAAATAAGCGAACATGCAGAATCCGCTGCATCCGCCCATGGCGGCATGCGTGATAAACGTCCGCTCCCGCATAATCAGCGCGTAGCGATCGATCTGTGCTCGGAATCCAAGATGCACCCGCTTTTCCGGCGGTAAGGTCTCGGGCAGGACTTTCCACGCGAGGAAGCTACACACGGCCCCGTAACATGCCAAAATCGCGAAAATCACCCGCCAATGGGCGAAGCTGAGCACCAAGCTGCCGACAGTCGGTGCCAAAATCGGCGCCACGCCCATCACCAGCATCAACCGCGACATCATGACCGCAGCACTTTGCCCGGTCGCGAGATCGCGCACCATTGCCCGAGCGATCACCATGCCGGAAGACGCGCCGAATGCCGCAACGAAGCGGAAAACCGCCAACAAACCCAAGCTCGGCGTCAGCGCACAGCCCAGCGTCGCAAGGGCGAAGATCGCAGTGCCCGTCATCAACGGCAGCCGCCGGCCGAAACGATCGGACAGCGTGCCTTGTGTGATCTGCCCGACCGCCAAGCCGGCAAACCAAGCCGCCAACGTCAATTGCGCGGTGCCGGGCGCGGTGCCGAACGTAGCCTCCACCGCCGGGAACGCGGGCAAATACATATCGGTGGCGGCCGGGCCGACAGCGATGAAGAAGCCGAGCAGGCGGGGCAGCCAAGCGGGTATCGGAGTGGATGTATGCGGGGACGACGAACTCATGATGCGGATGCCTGACCGAGAAAAGATATGTGGCCGACTCCGCCCTTGTTCGCGCTACCATATCCTCGCATAGCAGTTTTTACGAGAGGGTTCGTTGACAAAGCCGCCGGTTGGCCGTAGTTCGCCGGCTCTGCGTGCGGAGGGGTGCCCGAGTGGCTAAAGGGGGCGGACTGTAAATCCGCTGGCGTACGCCTACGTTGGTTCGAATCCAACCCCCTCCACCAGACCTTCCCGGCTACCGCGCGTCCCCATAACCCTCGGTCGGGTTCAGCGACGCACCCTCGGCTAGCAGGCCGACGCCCGGCACGTGGTTCAGTTCCAACCGTATGCCATCGGGGTCCTCGAACAGCACCGAATAATAGCCTGGCGCCCAGGCATTCTCATTCGGGCCGCGCACGATCGTCGCATTCATTTCCAGCAGCAGGGCCGCGCAACGGTCCACGTCGTCCCGTGTGCGGGCACGGATACATATGTGGTGCAATCCGACCCGAGCCTGGACGAAGCGCTCGGCTGCGTGGATGGGGTCGCAGGGTTCGATGCCGATCGCGGTGCGGCCGCCGACCCAGTAGCAGAACTTATCGCCGTCGAAGACCGGCTTCATGCCCATGGCGGTGCACAGCCGCCCGTAGAAAGTGCGGGCAGCCTCGAATTGGCTCACGGTAAGGATAACGTGTGCCATGCCGTTTATATCGATATTCAACCCAAAGAACTCCTCTTGCCGTCGCGGCGGGAACGGACGCAGTATCCGCTATTCCGCCCGAAAAACAGGAGAAGCCAAGATGACCGAAAGAAGCAAAGGCAAAATCCGCCACTTCGCGTTCAGCGTGAAAGACCCGTGGGAAACTGCGGAATTCTACAAGGATGTCATGGGGTTGGAGGAAGTGTCCGAACTCGACGGACCGCTGGCCGAGGGTATTTTCCTGACCGACGGCGTGGTCAACCTCGCCTTGTTGCATTTCAAGGACGAAGAAGCGTCGCAGGGATTCGGCACCGAATATGTCGGCTTGCACCACATCGGCTTCTGGGTAGACGACGTGATCCAGTCCTCGAAACAAGCGACCGAGGCCGGGGCGAAATGGATGATGGGCGACGTCAACAACCCGCATGGCTACGAAGTGAAGCACTGGGATCTGAGCGGGATCGTGTTCGACGTGGCCGAACACGGCTGGGCCGGCGCGCAGAAAAACCCTGGGGAGGCCGACAACCAAATCCACCCCAATCCGCACCGCCGCCTGCCGCAGTTCGACGAACGCCGGGACGCCGCGCAGAAAGCGCATCGAGCACGCAAGGCCGCACAGGCCCAGGTTCTGGCGCAAGCAGCGGAGTGACCGACGGTCCCGATGGCGGGTGAAGGCCGGTCATCGCGCCGATGTTTGCGCTATCGTCCGATTCCGAAAATCCGGCCGATCCGGGCAAGGTAGGCTTTGATCACGACCCACATGACGCTCCCCGCAGATATTGCCGGGGCGGATGCGGGCGGCGGTGGCATAGCAGGCCGAGCGGACGCGGTTGGGCGAACGTCCGGTGCGGGGACTGCCGGTGCATCTGCCTGCGGTTCCTGCGCAACGGGGGCTGGAGCGGGTTCGGCCACCGGCTCCTCGACCGGTTCGTCTTTGGAAAACTCCGCTGCGGCGCGTTTGGCGAAATCGGCCATGATCATGTTGGCGACCGCGATCCCGCCCGTACGAGCGAAATCGGCCAAAACGCCACCTAACTCCGCATCCGATACGACTTTCACCAGCGTCGCGGGTTTTTCCGCAGCCGGATCGTCCCGTAGCGCGAACGACACTTTCACCCCGATGCGTGCAGCCCGCATGTCGGCGGCGCCGCGTCCGTGCACGGTGCCGGTCAGATTGTCGAAGTCGAAATTGACCGTGGCCTTACCGCTGAACTTAATTTTCTTGGGTCCGAACGACACGACCATGCCGCCCGGCCAGCTTCCGTCTTCGTTCTGCGCCTCCAACACCGCGCCTGGCATGCACGTCGTCATGCGCGGAACGTCGGCGAACCGGCGGATGACATCCGCCGGCTTGCCTGGAACGCTAAACTCGCCTTCGAAATGCATTTTCGACTATGCCGGCTGACGCAGCAGCGGGGCGGTGCTGGGAATGCCGTGGTAGACTTTGGCATACGGATCGGTCGGGGTGGTGGACGATACCCTAGCGTCGATCAGGTATAGACCGCCCTTGGCGAGGCCGGTCGCAACCGCGCCGCCGATCTGCTCGACCGTATCCAGCTTCACCCCGTCGCCGCCGAACGCTTTGGCCAGTGCCACGAAGTCCGGCGATTCCCATTGCGCGAGTTTCTCGTTGAAGCCCTTGGCTGTCAGCTTATGCACTTCCGCGCCGTAGCCTTCGTCGTTCCACACGACCAGGGTAATGTTCAGCTTCTCGCGGACGATGGTTTCCAGCTCCTGGATGTTAAACATCATGGAGCCATCGCCCTCGATCGCGACATGCTGGCGGCCGGGATTACCGACCGATGTGCCGACCATGACGCCCAAGCCCTGCCCGACCGCGCCGAAATTATAGGAGAACTGGATCTCCGACCCAGCCGGCAACGGCATGTACATCGCGATCCAAGAGAAGAAGTGCCCGGCGCCGCAGGTAACCAGCGCGCCCTTCGGGATCGCCGCACCCAGCTTGTTTGCCAGCGGCCGCGGGTCCAGCCCATCGGTCGGCGGCGTAAACACATGGTCCGGCGCGTCCAGGATCGCTCGGGTATCGGGACTACGAAAGCCAGTCTTGCGGACCTGCCGCGCTTCCAGCGCCTCATTGATGGCAGCGATCGCCTTCTTTGCGTCGGCTTGCACGTAAAGGCCGGGAATGACCCCGATCTGATCCGGCATCGGGCGAATGTCGATACGCGCGACCTCGGCCGACGGATACATCAGCCCGCCTTCCGTCGTGTAGTAACCGAGTTCTGCGCCCACCCCGAGGACGAAATCCGCATCGGCGAGCAGGCGTTCGGCGGGTTCGGCGGCGAACGCACCGGAAATGCCGACGTTCCACTCATGGCCCGCGAAAAGGCCCTTGCCTTGCAACGACGTCGCCAGCAGCGCGCCGGTACGGTCGGCGAGCGCAATCATCTCGTCCCTGGCACCGGCCATAATGGCGCCGCGACCGCCCAGAATCACGGGACGTTCGGCGGCGATCAGCTTCTCGATCACTTCGGCCAGAATATCCGGCGCCGGGGTTTCCATACGCTTGGGCAGAAATTGCCAGGACGGGCGATAATCGTAGTCCCAGTCGATCTCTTCTTCCTGCAAGCCCATCGGCAAGTTCAACAGAACCGGGCAACGATGCACGCGCGCGGCGTAAAACGCCTCAGCGATTTCTTCCGCCATGTTGTCGGCGGACGTGACGGTGTGGAAGCGGGTGTTGCAAGCCTCGGCGAAGCGCTTCTGATCCATCGACTGGGTGTTGTTTTTCGAGCCCGGTTGGATTTCGCCCGCGATCATCACGACCGGGGTCTTGCCGCGATAGGCCGCGATCATGGACGTGCCGCATTGGGTGATGCCGGGGCCGCAGGTGACCATGCAGACGCCGACTTTGCCCGTGGTGCGCGCGTAACCGTCGGCCGCAGACACGGACATCGACTCATGCCGCAGCGAGTAGCCGCGCACTTTCGGGTCGCGGCAAATCGCGCCCCAGAGCCACATATTGCCGTCGCCCATCAAGCCGAAGAAATCCGTCACGCCTTCGGCGATCAGGGATTGCGCGATAGCCTCGTAGACCTTCATGTTGGTTCGTCCCCCGGGGTGCGGTTGCGTTAGCCTGTCATCCCCTTGCCCGGCGTTCCGGTCAAGGGTCGGGCGTCGAGCGATCGCTTGTTTTGCCGCTATCCTTGTTCGTGCGCTTCGATATCCCGGCCGATCGCGAAAAGCTGTTCGCGAAACCATTTTGCGCCCGGTTCGGCATCGGATACGCCGCCCCAAAACAACTCGGAATTCCAAGGGGGCAATGCAACCGGGGGCGGCAAGACTCGCAAATCTCCGCCGATAATCAGCAGATCTGCGATCCGGCGGGGTAGATGCCCGATCATATCGGTACGCGCGACGATATGCGGCACCAGATGAAAATCCGACACCGTCGCCGCCACCCGCCGGCGTAGACCTTGCTTCGCCAGAACCTCATCCACGATGCCGCGATCATCCGCCGCCAGCGTGACCAACACGTGCGGGGCGGCGACATAGGCATCGAGCGATAGCGTGCCATCCGCGTTTAGCAGCGGATGGTCCTTTCGTACGACACATAAATATCCATCGGTATATAAAGGCCGTGAGCGTATCCGCTTCGGCACGTTACGAAACGATCCGATCAGCAGATCGATTTCGCCGCGATCGACGGAATCGAACGCATCCCGTTTATCCAAGGCGAAAATCCGCACATCGACATGCGGTGCCTTATCGCGCAGAATCTCTAGAAACCGAGGCAGCACCATCGTGGCGGGATGATCGCTGGTGGCGATACGATAGACCGCCCGCGCCCGCGCCGGATCGAACGATGTTTCAGAATCGAACACCTGCCGCACCCGGGCAAGCACATCGCTGACGGCGTGATTCAACGCCACCGCCTTATCGGTCGGACGCATCGACGCGCCGGGAACGCGGACCAGCAATTCATCCTTGAATGTCAGGCGCAATCGCCCGAGCGCCGCGCTCATGGCCGGCTGCCCAAGTCCAAGCCGCTGACCTGCTCGGGTAACATTGCGCTCACCGATCAGCGCTTCGAAGGCCACGAGAAGATTGAGGTCGATCGCCGCGAGATTCATAGACGCGCCTTATCATCGATTTTTACGATATACAGAATATCGATTATCGATTTCTACAATGTCAACGCCCGTTCCATATTCCTTGCAGCGACGGCAATCGGCCGCCGAGCAGGAGTTCAGACCATGTCAGCGACAACATTTTCGCACTGCGCGCCGTCCACGAGCTTGCGGTTCGGCGTGCCCCATTTCCTCGCGATCTGGGTGCAGCGCGTGCGGCAGCGGGCACAAGATCGGGATGCGCTTCAGTATATGTCCGATCGCGATCTGATGGACATCAACGCCAGCCGGTACGAGGTCGTGCGCGAGATCGCGAAGCCGTTCTGGAGGGGTTGAGCGCGCCGCGCCGTGCAATCCCGGGCATTGCCGGAACCGCACGGCACGAAGCGGGTTATTCTTTCAGGTTCAATTCGTCGCCGGCCAGCCGCTCGCACCATTTCGCCATTTCGGTGTGATCGGCGTTCGGCCCGAACATGGTTTCGGCCGACACCAGAATTTCCCGCACCAACGCGCTGAGCGGCGTCGCGGTGCCGGTTTCGCGGCCGATTTGCATGGCAATGGACAAGTCCTTCGCCAACAAACCCATCGTGAACCCGGCATCGAATTTCCGCGACAGCACGAATTGGCGGAATTTCTTCTGGGTAGAATTATTCATGCCAGTCGCGGCATTCAGCACGTCCGTCATGACACCGGGGTCGAGGCCGAAGCGCTGGCCGACCAACAAAGCCTCGATCCCGATCAGGAATCCGCCGGTGCTGACCATGTTGTTTAGCGCCTTCACCGCCTGACCCGCACCGACATTGCCGGCGCGCAGGATGGACGTGCCCATAGCGGCGAGCACGGGTTTCATCCGCTCGATAACATCTTCGGGTCCGCCGACCATGATCGCCAATTGCCCGGTTTTGGCGCGCGGCACGCCGCCCGACACCGGGGCGTCGATCATGATGCCCCCCATCGCCGCGACCTGTTCGGCCAGACGTTGGGTGTGCGAGGGAACCCCCGAGCTCATGTCGATCACGATAGTGCCGGGTTTCATGCCGGCGAAGATATTGTCGTCGCCACCGGACAGCACGCGCTCGACGATCGCGCTAGTCGGCAGCATAGTCACGACAACATCGGACCCGCCGGCCAGTTCCTTCAAAGTATCGGGTGCGAAACCGCCGATTTGTTGCACGAAATTATTGGCGACCTCGCGCTTGGCGTCGGCGATATTGACGGTGAAGCCGGCTTTCACGAGGCAGGCGGCCATCGGCCAGCCCATATTGCCCACGCCGACGAAGCCGACGGTCGGTCGATCGGTCATATGTTTCAGTCCTTCTTCGTCGCGTCGGCTTCCTTGAAGACCTCGGTGGCGATCTTGAACGCCTCCAAAGCGGCGGGAATGCCGCAATAGGCTCCGACCTGGATCAGCACTTCCTTGATTTCGTCCCGGCTCACGCCGTTGGTCAGCGCCGCCCGCAGATGTAGCCGCAACTCGGCGCCACGATTCAGGGCGGAGAGCATACCGAGGTTGATAATGCTGCGGGTTTTGCGGTCCAGACCGGGGCGGGTCCAAGCCATACCCCAGGCAATTTCGGTCGTCATCTGCTGGAACACGGCGTTGAAATCGTCGGCCCGCGCAAGGGAGCCATCGACATAATCGCCGCCCAGAACGTCGCGGCGGACTTCGAGGCCCTTTTTGAACAATTCGCTTTGGTATTCGGGGCGGTTGGGAACGTCGACCATGGGGGCCTCCTGCAATGCGATAGGGGCGTGCAGACTAATCCCGGTCCGCCATGAGCGAAACCCCGTTAGGCGAACACTCGGTCCAAGCCGATTTAGGCATCCGGTGCCAGCAAGGGGCGCAGAACCCCATCCCCGATCGTCGTCCACGATACGCTCCTTCTCGCACCCGAACCGGCATTGCCATCGAAGCCGCCACGCGGTTTACTCAGAGCCGAGCGAACGGAGGAAACAGCCATGGAACCCACCTACGAAGTGCTGGCGCTGCGCTATGCGCTTATGAACGACCGCAAACACTTCCAAAATTTCATCGTCCCGGTGGATGACCACGCCTCCCCCGACCCGATGGATTTTCTGCTGTTCGCCATCCGAGGCAATGGCCGCACGATCGTCATGGACACCGGTTTCAGCCCCGAATCCGGCGCTCGGCGTGGGCGGGAAATACTGCGCACCCCAGCGCAGGCGTTGCTCGACGCCGGGATCGATCCAGCCACCGCGACCGATGTCGTGCTAACCCACATGCACTGGGATCACGCCGGCGGCATGGAGTATTTCCCGAAAGCGACATTCCACGTCCAGGCCTCGGAAATGAGCTACTGTACAGGCGCCTGTATGTGCGAGCCGTTCCTGCGTCGCCCCTACGATGTGGAGGACGTGCGCGCCGCGATCGATGCGCTGTATACCGAACGGCTAAAAATCTACGACGGCACCCAGGAGATCGCGCCGGGGATCACGCTGCATCTGATCGGCGGGCACTCCGGCGGCATCCAATCGATCCGGGTGCCGACCAAGCGCGGCTGGGTGGTGCTGGCCGGCGACGCCACGCATTACTGGCGCAACATTCGCCTGCGGAATCCGTTCCCGGTTGTGTTCGATGTCGGCCGCATGTTGAAGGGGTTCGAGATTATCAACGGCCTCGCCGACGGCCCGAACCACGTTATTCCAGGGCACGATCCGATGATTCTCAAAACATTTCCCACATTGAACGGAAACAAGGAAATCGTGCGACTGGATTTGCCGCCCATCGGCTAGGTGCAACGCTGCCGACGAAGCCAAGCCATCGCCGGCAGTGTCCGCAAGATTCGAACCGGGGTACCCGGATCCTGCGGTTGCCGAGCATGCCTATTATCGCAAATATATACGCATATCGAAATAAACTGCCAAATACGATAGGCTCCAACACACATCGGTCTGCGCATAATCCGTTGCTATGTACCAAAAATCCATGCATTGTGAAACGCGCAACCCCGTACTGATCGCCGCCCTCGGACGATCGCACAGGAGCGAACTGGGAGTAAAAAGCCATGGCATCGATAACCGAGACAATGTCCAAGCCTGTTGCGGCAGAGACATAACGATATGCTCAGCAACGACCTTCTTACGACATTCCGGCCGAGCGAATACACTGCCGCACTGCTAAGGACGGTGGAATGTGCCACCGCATGCCGCGCATTCGAAAAGGCAATCGAAATAGGTGTTGGGAACGGCATCGTTCTCGGTGCCATCGGGTCGGCAAATGTTGACCGTTTGTGGGGAATCGATATCGAACCGGACGCACTTCGCGCGACTGCCGACCTGCTGACGACCGTAGGCTATCATGCTCGGGCGACACTGGCGCTGAGCGACGTCTGGAGCAACGTCCCAGACGACGATTTCGACCTAATCGCTACCAATCTACCGCATTACCCGCTATCGCTGCCGTCGAAATCGGATCGATTGCCGACATGGAGCGGCGGTGGCCGAACCCTGATAGACCGGTTCTTACGGGGGCTGCCAGATAAGATGCGTTCGGACGGATGTGCGTACATGACTCATCTGGACCTTATCGGACTGGACGAGACCATGGACCTGATTCGAACCCTCGGGTTAGAAGCGCATAGCGTGTTCGTCTGGTCGGTATGCGAACATCGAGAGCACATCGATGCTTTGTTCCCGCCTGGTACTTCGCGTTGCGTTCCGACGACACTGCGGCGATACGGGGCGTACGATTTCGTCGATTCGCGCGTTCTGGAGATCGGCTGGTCCGGCCATTCGCCAGTCATGGGAAGGGTATGATGCGTATCCGGGTATTGAGTGCCGTTCTAACCATCCTGTGTCTCGCCGTCGCTTGCGCGCTGCCGAGCCGATCGGCGTGGGCAGATGCGACAAAAGATCGAATCGCCGCGATCCTGCAAGATACGCGGCAACGCGGTTGCGCCGCGCCGAACGACCTTCTCGCGACAGTGCTTTGCGCCGGAAAAATCCGCATCGGCGTGCGCGCGAACTACCCCGGATTCGGATACCTGGAAAACGGGCACTACAGCGGTTTCGAGATCGATCTCGCGAACCGCATCGCCGAACGCCTGAACGTCGTCCCGCAACTGGCCACTGTTACCCCCGCGAATCGTATCTTGAAGGTGGTCGCGGGCGATGTCGATATCGCCGTCGCCACCATGACCCATACGGTCACGCGCGACGAGCAGATACGTTTTGTGCGCCCCCATTACTTCGGAAGCCACACGTCGATTATGGGACCTAGGCGGCTCGCGCTCGACGGTCTTCAAGGGTTGGCGGGGCGATCCGTCTGCGTTCCCGTCGGTGCGGCTTCGAACCTTATCATGAGCAAAGCGGGTGCTCGGCTCATGCTTTACGACTCGCCGCAAGCACTGATCGATGCGCTCCGCTTCGGCACTTGCAGTCTCGCCGCCCACGACAATACGCTGTGGGCGGCATCGATCGCGGATGAACGCTTCGCGCAACGGTTCGAAGAAAAGGTAGCATTGACCGACTTCGGTTGGGGTATCGGATTACGCAAAGACAGAAGCAACGATATGGAGCATCTGCTTAGCCTGATCGTCGTCGATTTGTACCGATCCGGAGAGATGACCGACCTGCTATCGAAATACACGCTGCCCCGAAGCTTCGTCGCCGCGCAGAACGCTTTATGGTCGCAGCCGGCGTGTTCGACGCCAAGCGGCGATCCCGCAGAATCTTGTATGTTGGCAGCTTATTCCGATGTGGATGCCCCCACCTCGTTCGCATCGCAAGTGAAACACATCGAACTCTGGGCAAAGGAGCGACTGGGGCTAACAGTCAGTTTTCCCATGCTGACCGGCCAGGTGAATTTCGAGATGTTCATCGAAGGTATCTTGAACACGCTTGTGTTGGTGGTAGGGGCGATATTCGCAACACTGTTTTTCGCTATTTTCTTCCAAGCCGGCATTCGCCGCGGTTCGATCGTATTTGGCGTCGCCGCAAAATTGGTCGCTGCTTTTTTTCGATCCAGTCCAGTCATCCTGCTGATGTTGCTTGGATATTATCTAGCGTCCTCGGTCACGAATTATGGAACCGGCGTCGCGCTTTGCACAGCCGTGTTGGCGATCGGCCTGACAAATGGATGTTTCGCCGGTGTCGCGATCGCCGACGCGGCTGCCAGTATGGACGACGGGACGGGCACCCAATCGCAGCCGCTTGTCGCCGTCCTACATCGCGCTCGGACACAAATTACCGCGTTCATGGTCAATGCCGCACGGGCCAGCGCCGTGGCCGCCTTCATCGGCACGCCGGAACTGCTCAACACGCTGAACGACGTTGCGTCGGTATCGTCGGAACGCACGACGACGTTCGCCATCCTGTTGCTTATCTACATGGCCATCATTTGGGCAGTCGCACGCTTGAGCGGATTGCTGGGTCTGCTCCTGACCCGGCAAGGAGCGGTATCATGAGCTTCCTCCCGCCCAGTTTCATCGAAGATTTTTTACGGGGCTTCGTCACCAATCTCTGGGTCGGAGGGGCGTCCCTGCTACTTGGACTTGCGGTGGGCGGTTTGTTGGCTTGGCTACGGTTTGTCGGCGGCATATTCGGACGCATCGCCACCGCCGCAACGTCCCTGTTCAATGCCACCCCGACATTCGTTGCAATGTTCGTACTGTTGAACCTGCTGCCCCGCAGCATCGTCATCGCGGATTACTCGGCAACCGTTCCCATGGCGACTTTCGTCATCCTCTCGCTAGGGATATACGCCGCATCGAATATTTCCAATGGTCTATTGGATACTTTGCGATACCTCCGAGAGGGTTCGGTTCGCGCGGCAATGCTATTTATTCCGAATACTACGCGGGTGTTCGTTGTTCTCGTTCTCGCCTCGTCGACCGGCGCGGCAATCGGTGTGCCCGAAGCCGTCACGGTGACTTTGCGCCATGCCGAGCTTCTGCCGGATATCCAAAGCCGGATTATGCTGGTCGGTCTGGCGCTGGTCATGTTCATGTTGCTCGTACAAGCGCTCGAAGCCGTTGTCCGAACAGCGAGCGGGTGGCTCGTTCGCCGCCGGTCATAGGCCGTCGGACCGCAGCGCAGCGCACGGATTTGCGAAAACATGGAATGAAAGGTGCGGCTACTCGATGTTGCTTCCCCGTGAAATCGTGCGGATAGCCAGCGCGCAGGCACCCAATTCGGCGCGCTTGCGATGCGGCAACGGGCCGTCCGGATCGCTCGGTTCCGAAGCAGCGCTGCCATGAATTTGCTCCCATCCGGGTTCATTACGGATGTGCGTACATGACTCATCTGGACCTTATCGGACTGGACGAGACCATGGACCTGATTCGAACCCTCGGGTTAGAAGCGCATAGCGTGTTCGTCTGGTCGGTATGCGAACATCGAGAGCACATCGATGCTTTGTTCCCGCCTGGTACTTCGCGTTGCGTTCCGACGACACTGCGGCGATACGGGGCGTACGATTTCGTCGATTCGCGCGTTCTGGAGATCGGCTGGTCCGGCCATTCGCCAGTCATGGGAAGGGTATGATGCGTATCCGGGTATTGAGTGCCGTTCTAACCATCCTGTGTCTCGCCGTCGCTTGCGCGCTGCCGAGCCGATCGGCGTGGGCAGATGCGACAAAAGATCGAATCGCCGCGATCCTGCAAGATACGCGGCAACGCGGTTGCGCCGCGCCGAACGACCTTCTCGCGACAGTGCTTTGCGCCGGAAAAATCCGCATCGGCGTGCGCGCGAACTACCCCGGATTCGGATACCTGGAAAACGGGCACTACAGCGGTTTCGAGATCGATCTCGCGAACCGCATCGCCGAACGCCTGAACGTCGTCCCGCAACTGGCCACTGTTACCCCCGCGAATCGTATCTTGAAGGTGGTCGCGGGCGATGTCGATATCGCCGTCGCCACCATGACCCATACGGTCACGCGCGACGAGCAGATACGTTTTGTGCGCCCCCATTACTTCGGAAGCCACACGTCGATTATGGGACCTAGGCGGCTCGCGCTCGACGGTCTTCAAGGGTTGGCGGGGCGATCCGTCTGCGTTCCCGTCGGTGCGGCTTCGAACCTTATCATGAGCAAAGCGGGTGCTCGGCTCATGCTTTACGACTCGCCGCAAGCACTGATCGATGCGCTCCGCTTCGGCACTTGCAGTCTCGCCGCCCACGACAATACGCTGTGGGCGGCATCGATCGCGGATGAACGCTTCGCGCAACGGTTCGAAGAAAAGGTAGCATTGACCGACTTCGGTTGGGGTATCGGATTACGCAAAGACAGAAGCAACGATATGGAGCATCTGCTTAGCCTGATCGTCGTCGATTTGTACCGATCCGGAGAGATGACCGACCTGCTATCGAAATACACGCTGCCCCGAAGCTTCGTCGCCGCGCAGAACGCTTTATGGTCGCAGCCGGCGTGTTCGACGCCAAGCGGCGATCCCGCAGAATCTTGTATGTTGGCAGCTTATTCCGATGTGGATGCCCCCACCTCGTTCGCATCGCAAGTGAAACACATCGAACTCTGGGCAAAGGAGCGACTGGGGCTAACAGTCAGTTTTCCCATGCTGACCGGCCAGGTGAATTTCGAGATGTTCATCGAAGGTATCTTGAACACGCTTGTGTTGGTGGTAGGGGCGATATTCGCAACACTGTTTTTCGCTATTTTCTTCCAAGCCGGCATTCGCCGCGGTTCGATCGTATTTGGCGTCGCCGCAAAATTGGTCGCTGCTTTTTTTCGATCCAGTCCAGTCATCCTGCTGATGTTGCTTGGATATTATCTAGCGTCCTCGGTCACGAATTATGGAACCGGCGTCGCGCTTTGCACAGCCGTGTTGGCGATCGGCCTGACAAATGGATGTTTCGCCGGTGTCGCGATCGCCGACGCGGCTGCCAGTATGGACGACGGGACGGGCACCCAATCGCAGCCGCTTGTCGCCGTCCTACATCGCGCTCGGACACAAATTACCGCGTTCATGGTCAATGCCGCACGGGCCAGCGCCGTGGCCGCCTTCATCGGCACGCCGGAACTGCTCAACACGCTGAACGACGTTGCGTCGGTATCGTCGGAACGCACGACGACGTTCGCCATCCTGTTGCTTATCTACATGGCCATCATTTGGGCAGTCGCACGCTTGAGCGGATTGCTGGGTCTGCTCCTGACCCGGCAAGGAGCGGTATCATGAGCTTCCTCCCGCCCAGTTTCATCGAAGATTTTTTACGGGGCTTCGTCACCAATCTCTGGGTCGGAGGGGCGTCCCTGCTACTTGGACTTGCGGTGGGCGGTTTGTTGGCTTGGCTACGGTTTGTCGGCGGCATATTCGGACGCATCGCCACCGCCGCAACGTCCCTGTTCAATGCCACCCCGACATTCGTTGCAATGTTCGTACTGTTGAACCTGCTGCCCCGCAGCATCGTCATCGCGGATTACTCGGCAACCGTTCCCATGGCGACTTTCGTCATCCTCTCGCTAGGGATATACGCCGCATCGAATATTTCCAATGGTCTATTGGATACTTTGCGATACCTCCGAGAGGGTTCGGTTCGCGCGGCAATGCTATTTATTCCGAATACTACGCGGGTGTTCGTTGTTCTCGTTCTCGCCTCGTCGACCGGCGCGGCAATCGGTGTGCCCGAAGCCGTCACGGTGACTTTGCGCCATGCCGAGCTTCTGCCGGATATCCAAAGCCGGATTATGCTGGTCGGTCTGGCGCTGGTCATGTTCATGTTGCTCGTACAAGCGCTCGAAGCCGTTGTCCGAACAGCGAGCGGGTGGCTCGTTCGCCGCCGGTCATAGGCCGTCGGACCGCAGCGCAGCGCACGGATTTGCGAAAACATGGAATGAAAGGTGCGGCTACTCGATGTTGCTTCCCCGTGAAATCGTGCGGATAGCCAGCGCGCAGGCACCCAATTCGGCGCGCTTGCGATGCGGCAACGGGCCGTCCGGATCGCTCGGTTCCGAAGCAGCGCTGCCATGAATTTGCTCCCATCCGGGTTCATTGGCGATTTCCTATCCGGATTTATCGTCAACATCTGGATTGCCACGGCCGCGCTGTCGGTCGGGCTGACGGCTGGCGGAATCCTCGCTTGTTTAAAGCACTGCGGAGGCGTCATGGGACGCTGCGCGGCGGCAGCGGCGTCCCTATGCGATACGGTACCGACATATATCGCGATGTTCGTGCTGCTGCACTTGCTCACCTCGTGGCAAACGGCGATGGCCTCCCCCACGACCTGTGCGATCCTAGCACTGGCAATTTTTAGCACCGCCAATAGTTACGGCACTCTGGTCAAAGCAATCCGTTTCTATCGGGACGGCGCTAACGGCGACGTACTGCGCTGCTTCCCCGATACCGCCCGACTATTCGTCGTGCTCCTGCTCGGCTCCACGTTCGGTGCGGCGATAGGAGTCCCGGAGGCGGTTACCGCGACACTGCGATATGCCGACCTGCTGCCAGATGTGCATGGCAGGATCGTACTCGTGATCGTCGCGCTGGCACTGTTCATGCTGATCGTGCAGGCCATCGAAGCACTCCTTAGAATCGCCAATACGCTGTTGTTCGCGATCGTATTGCCATCCGTCGCGACCGAGGAGGCAGACGACCCGGCCGGGCAAAATTGGCGTATCGATATCGAGTCCCACTTAAGGTTTATGACGAACCACCGGATGCTCTTCGGTATTGCCGTCGGGATCGGTATCGTATTGATATTCGGCGCCCCCACACCGCCCCGCACGGTCGCCATCGCCACGGGGGCAACCGGCGGCTCGTGGTCCGCCGTGGCGGAGAAATACCGCCCGATCTTCGCGGCACAGGGGATCGAACTGCGATCCGTCCCGTTCGAGAACACAGCAAGCATTCCAACCGCGGTCAGCCTCGACGACAGTATTGTTTCGTTGGGCTTCGCGATCACCGAAATTCGTCCGAGCGACGCCGAAAATCTCCGAATTTTAGGGGCGATCGAATACCAGCCGCTATTCGTGTTTTATCGCAAGGCGCTGGGCAGGGACTGGACCGCCGAAAACCTGCGTGGCCGCACCATCGCCCTGCCGCCGACAGGCAGTGCCACAGTCGCATTGGCCGTTCCCGTGCTCAATGCCCTGGGCATCGACGCATCGAACACCAAGATATCCTACATGCCGCTGGCCGATCAGGTCGTCGCGATCCAAGCGGGTACGGTCGATGCAATCGCCGCCGTACTACGCGACGACAACCCGATCGTGCGCGAACTGATGCAGCGCGAAGACCTTCAACTCGTCGATTTCCCGCAGGCCTACGCGATTTCGCTCAAATTTCCGCAACTTCGACCGGTTAAGCTGGCGCGCGATGTTATCGATATGGCCAAGCATATTCCGGCGCGGGAAATTTCGTTGGTGGCCGGCACATCGTATGTCGTGGCAAACAAATCGCTCCATCCCGCGATCGCCTGGACGATGCTACGCGCCATGGCTGCGGTGCATGGACCGGCGACCCTGGTCAGCGCGGAGCGCGAATTCCCGGCGTTGCGTCATTCCAAGGTAGAGATCGACCCCCGCGCGGCGGAATATTATACGTCGGGCATACCTTGGGGATACCGCCAATTACCGCTGCAATGGGCGAGCACCGTCGAGTATTACTTGGCGATCGTTCTCCCATTGGCATTGTTGTTGCCGATCTATCGATGGTTAGGCCTTCCCGATATTCCCGATTTGCTCAATATGTTGCGTTTGACAATCTGGTACCGCGCGCTCCAGCAAATCGAAAGCGACATCGAGAAAAACGGCCAATGGACACGATCGCATCATACGACCTTCAATGTCATCCGACAGTCCGTCCTACGACCGGACGGATCGTCGCGCGTGAAAGATCTTATCGCGAAGATGCAGCACAGTCGTACGCCGCCGCCGCCGGATAAGGCCGATTGAGAGCCGCGCAACCGCTATGCCCCCTGTCCCCACCCGAGCCTGGGTGCGTTTGCCGTCGGGTCACCGGCTGGATTTGCTCGACCCAACGCCGTTCGACTGGACAGATGAGGACCTAGCCCTCGGCCTCGCGCGCACCTATCGCTGGGGCGGGCATTCCGCGTGGCCATTGCCGCTGTCGGTCGCACAGCACTCGCTGCTGGTGCTTGCCCTACGCCGTCAGTCTAGCCCCACCGGCCTGTCCGACGCCGCCGCGCGCCGCGAATTGCTGCACGATGCCGATGAGGGTTTGTTGGGTTTCGACCCGATCTCACCGCTGAAACCCTTCCTCGGACCCGGCTATGCCGCCCTGGCCGCCCGGCTGCAATCGGCGATCGCGACCCGCTACACCGTCCCGCCTTGGACGCCGGAGGACAAGAAGGCCCACAAGCGCGCCGACCGAATCGCGGCTGCATCCGAAGCTATCCATGTCGTGGGCTGGACGCGGGACGAAGTGCGCAAGACCCTACGCATCGTCGACCGTCCGGTGGACACCGATCCTCTCGCGACCCGGTTATCCGTCGCACCGTGGGAGCCTTGGCCGGCCGCCCGCGCCGCCGAGGAATTTTTGCGCATGCTCCGACGTCTCACCGCCGACCGGCCGCCCACCGCAAGCCCATGAGCAAGCCCATGGGCAAGCCCGTGCGGATCGCCCTCGCACTGCTTCGCGCGGTCGCTGGCCTGCTATTGTTGGCGGTTGCCGGAATCGTATGGGCGCTGTGCGCCACCTTGCCATCCAGCCGCGAAACCGCGCGCATTCCCGGCCTATCCGCGCCGGTCGGCATTACGATCGACGCCGATGGCATACCCCGCATCCGAGCGGCGAACGAGCGCGATGGCGCAGCCGCGTTGGGGTTCGTGCATGCGCGCGATCGCATGTTTCAAATGGAGCTGATGCGCCGCGCCGCTGCGGGCCGGCTGTCGGAACTGGCGGGTCCGTCGACGCTGTGGGTGGATCGAACGATGCGCACCCTCGGTTTGGCGCGCGCCGCGCTCGCCGATTACGCGGCCCTGCCGGACGACACCAAGTCCGTGTTGGAAGCGTATGCCAACGGCGTGAACGCCTGGATCGCCGCGCACGGCCGCTTCGCCGCCCCCGAATTTCTGCCGCTCGGCGCCCCGGAGCCATGGCAGCCCTCGGATAGCCTGCTGTGGGCGAAAACCATGGGGCTGTATTTGTCGGGCAATTGGCGAGCGGAATTGTCGCGACTGTCGCTGCAAGGACGGTTGCCGCAGGATAGGATCGACGAATTATGGCGATCCGATCCACCCCGGCAGCGCGCCGACGGATCGACGGACCCGGACCTCGCCGCCGCCGCAGGCCGGCTGGCGGCGGTGCTGCCCACCTTCTCCGGCCCCTGGACACAGCCGGACTCCGCATCGAACGAGTGGGCCGTCGATGGCGCCCACAGCGCGACCGGGGCGCCGATCCTAGCTGGGGACCCGCACCTGGCATTCGGATTTCCCGGCGTCTGGTATCTCGCGCGGATCGACACGCCAAATTCGACGCTTGCCGGCGCCACCGCACCGGGGGTGCCGTTCCTGGTCATCGGGCGCAACCGACACATTGCCTGGACTTTCACCACCACCGACGCCGATGTGCAGGATATTTTCATCGAAGCGGCGGACGCGCCATCGACCCAGCGGGTGGAACGCATCGCCGTGCGCGGCCAGCCCGACGAGACCCTCATCGTTCGCGAAAGCCGGCATGGGCCGATCGTCGGCGATATCGTCGGTGTGCGGGACAAAACCCTCGCGGTGTCCATGGCCAATCTACAGCCCGGCGATACCGCTGCCAGCGGCCTACTGGCGCTAAACCGAGCGGCCTCGGTGCGGGAGGCTGGGGCGACGGCAGCGGTTATCGCGTCCCCTGTGCAGAACCTGATGGTGGCGGATCGGGACACGATCGGGCAGTTCACCACCGGCCGCATTCCCATCCGCCAAGCCGGCGACGGATCGATGCCGATCCCAGGAAATGGCGCGTACGACTGGATCGGCTGGGCATCCGGCTCGGCATTGCCGCACTATGTCGCTCCAGCCGAGGGGCGGCTGGTCAACGCCAACGAGCGTATCGCGCCACCCGATTTTCCGGTCTTCCTCGGACGAGATTGGTACACCGACTGGCGCGCCCGCCGGATCGTCACGCTGCTGGATGCGCTACCGAAGCCCTCGCCGACCGATTTCGCCCGGATGCAGAGCGATGCGGACAGCAGTTTCGCCGTGCAAATCCTACCTATTCTGCGCGCGGCGGCGCCCGACGCGAAAATCTTCGACGGCTGGAACGGTACGATGACGCTGGATGCGCCGCAGCCGCTGGTGTTCAACACGTGGCTGCGCGCATTTCACCGGCTGATCCTGCAACGGGCCGGGCTCGACCGACACGTCGGCGGGCCGATGGCAGATTTCGTGGGCTTCGTTCTCTCGCCCGCCGGGGCGCATTGGTGCGGCGGCGACTGCGCGCCCGCGATCCGGCAAGCGCTGGAAACCGCGACAGACCGCCGTCCGTGGGGGGAAGCCCATCCCGCCGTTTTCGCCCACCCGACGTTCCGCAGCATACCGCTGTTAGGCGACCTCACCACCCAATCCATCCCCAGCCCCGGCGACGACACCACCGTCGGACGCGGATCCCCGAACGCCGATATGCAAAGCGTGCATGGGGCGAGCTACCGGGGAGTGTACGATCTTGCCGACCTAGACCGGAGCCTGTTCATGCTCGCGCCCGGGCAATCCGGAAACCCGCTAGCCGCCCATGCCGGAGATTTGCTGCGGCGCTGGCGCGACGGTGCTACGCTGACGCTCGGTCGCGATCCGGCGACCGTCGCGGAAAGCATCGAGCTGATCCCATGACCTCCGATCGAGACGATTATCTTACGGCCGGCGTTATGTTCGGCCGTTGCGTGGCATTTCTCGTCGATGCCATCGCGATTGCCGTGCTGTGGGTGCTGCTTGCCTGGGTGCTGGGGCTGTTCGGCATTCTCACTCTCGGCCTGGGCTTTGGGTTGTGGCCGCTGCTGGCTTGGCTGCCTTTCGCTTACCATTTGCTCTCGCTCTATGGGTCCAACCACGCCACGCTCGGTCAGCGCACCATGGGGCTGACGGTGCGGCGCAACGACGATCTGGGACCGCCGACCTTGGTACAGGCCGCCGTCTCGACCGTGTTGTTCTACATTTCGCTGGGCTTCTCCGGCGTACCGTTCGTCATCGCGCTGTTCACGATCCGCCATCGGACACCGCACGACATGCTCAGCGGCCTCGTGGTGGTACGACGCAAGGCACTCTGGATCGCGTGATCGATTAACCGCGAACTGTACCTGTCTTCGCGCCGCAAATCGGCGTAAGGTAGCGTCCGAACAAACTAGGTGGACAAATTCGTGGCTGCGATTCCGATCACAACGGCGATGGTGAACGCGGCCCTCGGGGCGACAGCGGCACAACCTCTGCCCGAGGACGCGATCACGTTCGAAACCGGCGATCTGGTCGTCTACCCCGCCCACGGCGTCGGCAAAGTCGATCGCGTGGGCATGGAGGAGATGGCCGGCCACAAGCTGCACCTGATCCAAATCTCCTTCGAGGAAAACCGCATGACCCTGCGCGTTCCCGTCGCGCAAGCACGCGCCACCGGGCTGCGCAAGATCGGCACGCCGGCGGCCATGAGCGAGGTGCTGACCATCCTGTCCGGCCGATCCCGCGTCAGCCGCATGATCTGGGCCAAGCGCGGCCAGGAATACCTGGCGAAAATCAATTCCGGCGACCTCAAGCAACTGGCCGAAGTCGTGCGCGACCTCCGCGGCACCGGCGACGGATCGGGCACCAGCTATTCGCAGCGCAACCTGTTCGAACTGGGCATCGACCGCCTGGCCGGTGAGTTCGCTGCCGCATCCGGCATCGATAAACCCGCCGCGATGGAACGCCTAACCGCCACGCTACAAACCGCCCGCTCGGCCGATACATCCCGCGTAGAAAAAGCCGCTGCCTCGGCAGCAGCAGCGGCGGCCGCCGAGGCCGACGCGGCAGCTTGATACCGGAGGCTTGGAAGGATCGAGCACCGCTACGGCCTGCCGACGAACCGCGCACGCCAAACGGCTGCGCGGGCCTCGGCCTGAGACTTTTCTTCGTCGTTCAATTGCGCCAAGGCGTTCTCTAGATTGACCTGGGCACGACGCTTCTCGGCCTCGGCCGGGATGCGCTCCACCGCCAGGATCAGCCAGCACGCGGCCTCGACGAAATCGTAGGTGCCATCGACACCGGACAGGATCGAATAGCCCAACGAATTGAGCGCCGCGCCCTCCCCCTGCTCGGCGGCTTTACGCAGCCAAGCCAGCATATCCGTCTCATCGGCCGGCACACCTTGGCCCAGGCGGTAGGCCACCGACATCATGTATTGCGCGGCGGCGTTGCCGCTTTCCGCTGCTTTGCGAAAATGCCGCACCGCCTCCGTCTGGTCTTGTTTCTGACCCGCTTTGCCGTCCCAAAGGATGGAGCCGAGCATATATTCTGCGGTTGGATGACCGTGGGTGGCGGCACGCGTGTACCAAACGATCGCTTCGGCCCCGTCTTGCGCGCCGCCGAGACCTTCTAGCAGCATCGCGCCGAGGTTGATTTGCGCGTCCGGGTATTCCTGCGCCGCAGCCAACCGGTACCAGCGCACCGCCTCCGCATCGTCGTGCGGCACATCGGCCTCCCCGGTTTGTGCGGCGTAACCCATACGATACTGGGCCACCGCCAACCCCTTATCGGCCGCTCGGCGCCAAAGGGCCAACGCCGCGTTGGGGTCGCGGGCCGTCCCGCGACCGTTTTCCGTGAAACGTGCCAGTTCGACCAGCGCGGCCGGCATGCCGGCATCCGCCGCGCGGCTATAGAAGACAAAGGCCTGCCCGTCATCCCTAGACAGCCCAAGCGCCCCATCGCGATACGCGTCGCCCAGCCGTTTGGAGGCCGGCGACCAAGCTTTATCGGATGCTTTGCGGTACCAGGATTCAGCTTCGGCGCCGCCGTCGGGCCGCGCCTCGGCGAGGACGCCCATCATATATTGCGCCCCTGGGTGCCCGAAATTCGCGGCAGGGCCGTACCAGCCAGCGGCCTGGGCATCGTCGCGGACGTGCCCGTACAAGCCGAGATGGGCAATGTCGCCCATGCGCACCTGTGCATCGAGCAGCCCGGCGTTAGCGGCGAGCCGATACCAAACCGTGGCCTCCACCCCGTCTTGCGACAGACCCTGCCCGGATTCGTAGGCACGCGCCAAACCCAGCCAGCCGGTGGCTTCGTGCAGTCCCGCCGCCGCGCGATACCAACGCACAGCCTCCGCTACGTCTTTCTTGCCGGCCCAACCGAGTAAATACCCGTCGCCGAGCAACGAGGCCGCCGCACCGTTCTTGAGTTCCACGGCCTGCCGCAGCAACGCCACGGCTTTGCTATCGTCCTGCGCGACCCAGATTCCGAAACGATATAGACGCCCGAGTTGCCCGATCGCGAGGCCGTTGTCTTGCGCCGCCGCTTCCTCGAACAATGCGACCGCACGGGATTGGTCTTTGCCAATGCCGTCGCCGTTCAGCAGCAACATGCCCAGGGCATAGCGAGCGACGGCCAGTTGCTGGGTGCGGTAGGTGCCGCGCTCGTCCATCCGCAGCCAGGATTCGAGTCGCGCGCGACTGAGCGCTTTTTCGAACCAGCGGGCGGCTTCGTCGTGGTTACGGCCGGGGCCGGGAAAGCCGTTGTAATAGGCTTGGCCGAGGGACACGGCGGCCAACATGTGCCCCGCATCCCCGGCGCGCAGCAGCCAGTTCCAGGCTTCGATTCGATCGCGCGCGACGCCGCGGCCCTGCTGATACGCATCCGCCAGCATCGCCAAGGCTTCTGGGTCGAAGCGCTCGGCGGCGCGTTTCAGCCATGCGACGGATTCATCGGGATTGGGCGCAACGCCCCAGCCATCGCGGTAGGCCACGCCGAGCAGGCGTTGGGCGATCGGGTCCTCTCGCTGCGCGGCGCTGAGAAGCAGAGCGACGCTTTGCGCTGGCTCCTTCGGCACGCCGGAGCCGCGCTGATACAGCAGCGCCAACCGCACTTCCCCAGCCGCGAGCCCGAGGTCTGCCGCGCGGCGGTACCAAATGGCCGCCTCCGCCGGGTCTTTCGGCGTGCCGACGCCGAATTCCAGCAAGGTGCCCATATTGGCCAAAGCCCAACGGTCGTTCTGGTCTGCGGCTTTGCGCACCCATTCGATGGCTTGGTCGGGGTCGCGCTCCACCCCCTCGCCCCAGGCGTAGAGCATGCCCAGGGAGGATTGTGCCTCGGCATCCCCCGCCTCGGCAGCACGTCGTAACAGCGGCGCTGCACGGGATGGATCGCGCTGGGCGCCGGGCAGGCGCAGTAACAGCAGACCGAACTCGCGTCGCGCAGCATCGGAGCCAAGGTCCATGGCGCGCGTGAGCCAGCGAAAAGCTTCGTCGGTGTTGACCGACAGTGTGCCGCCGCGTGCGTACATCTGCCCAAGTTCGGCGGCCGCGTCGGCATCCCCATCGGTTGCTTTGGTGAACAAAGCTCGCAAATCGGACCGGGTGTAAACACGGCGCGGGGGGAACGACGGACTATCGACGTTCGGCACCGCGACGACGGTCATGGGAGCGTCCGGCGGCGGAGAGAACTCCGGCGCAAGGGCCATCAGTACCAAAGAGGCAGCGAGCAGGGCGGCGATACGAATGGGTCAGGCGTCCGGTGCGGTGGTCATGGCATGCAACATACCGCAGATCGCCACCATTTTGGGGAGCACATCGCCGATAAAAGGCGCAATCGCCTCACGCGCTCCCGGCGGTGAAGGACCGGCGGCCGTGCCGATGCCGGCAGCGGTCGCACGCGCCTGCCGGGCAGTGTCGGCAATGGCAGCATGCAACGCGCGGGAGGCCTGCATGGGCGCGAGGGCGGACCACACCAGCCCCCAATACGGCGGCCAGTAAGATAGATGGCGGTACATGCTGGCGAGGATGGGGGCCGCTGCGTCGGTACCGAAAAGGTTCAGTCGCACAACCAGGGCTGCGACATGCGAGGGCATAGCATCGAGCGAGGGAAGCGGGGGAAGCGAGATGGTGGGGTTTTGCTCTCGACCGCCGGCTCCCGCCCTCGGGGGGAGCGGTGAAATACCGTCCGCAGATGCCGACACGGCCGTTAGCGCTATCAACGCCATGCTGTTGGTGTGGTCGTAAGCCGCCAACACGGCTCGGACGGAGGCCAGCGCGTCGGGTGCAAGGCCGAACGATGCGAAGACTTCGGGCGGGACGGATGGCAATATCGGCAAGGTAAGACCGGCGCGAAACGTCTGCGCCGCGCCCGCGACAGTGCCATCGACATAAAGCGGCCGGATGGCGCGCCACGCCCAGGGCAGCGCGTCCGGGATCGTCGCCAAATGCCGCCAGATCAAATTCACCACCCCCACGCCGTACACCGCGCGGATGTCGGCGAAGATGGCGGCGGTTTCCCCGGTGGCCTCGGCTTCCGCGACCGCCGGGATGGGATCGCCGGCCATTCAGACTTGCGCCACCGCCGCAGACCAGGGGCTGGCTGCGTCCGAAATGCCGGTGCGGCTACCGTCGGCGTGCAGCAGGATCATGTTCGGGCAAGCGAAATTGATAGGCATGACGCCGTGCTCCACAATCTCGGTCGGTCCGTCGGCCTCCAGCGCGGCGATAACGTCCGGCGGCAGACGGATGTCGGCCGAGCAGCCATCCGGGCCGGACACGTCGATGCGCGGGTGGTGGGCGGCTTCGTCGGGGGTCATGCCGAAATCGGCGACGAACATCGTAACCTGCGCCACCGAGGCCAAGATGCGCCGCCCGCCGGACGCACCGACCGCCAGCCAGGGGCGATCCCCGTCATTGAGAACGATCGGCGACATATTGGTCAGCGGGCGCTTGCCCGGCGCGATCGCGTTCAAGGAGTTGGGGTTCGGGTCGAACCACATAACCCCGTTATTCATCAGTACCCCGCAGCCCGGCAGGACCACCCGGCTGCCCATCGACGACAGCAACGTGGTGGTCATGGTGACGACCGTGCCCTCGGCGTCGCATACGGTGAGGTGCGTGGTGCAGGTCTCCGCCGCCAACGGATCGGCATCGCCCAACCCAGCCAGACGCTCGGCGTAAGCATCTTTCATCGCACGGGAGAAAGCGGCGTACCACGCAGCGTCCGGAGATTTGCCGAAGGGCGCGGACTTCATCCGGTCCAGCACCCGAATCATGGTCGGTGCTGCGGTCAGGCCGCCGGTCAATTGCAAGGTGCGACCGCGCCATTGGTATTCGGTCGCGGGGAAGACGCGGGACTGGCAGTTGTTCAGGTCGGCGGCGTTCAGAACCCCGCCCAGCGCCTTCACGTCGGCAACCAGCGTGCGGGCGACATCGCCGCGATAGAAATCGTCCAGCCCGGCGTGGCTGAGCCGCTCCAGCGTCGCCGCCAGATTGCCCTGCTGGAGAAAACCCGGCGTGCCCTGATACGGCGCGACCGGCGGCAGCCCGCCGGGCAAATAGATGCGGGCACTCTCGTCGTACAGCTTCAACACCGAAGCCGAGGAGGCGATTTTCAGCGTCGTGTACCAATCCTGCGGCAGACCGCGCTTCGCCAGGGCCAAGGCCGGCGCCATGATCTCGGCGATCGGCAGCTTGCCCCATTGCTTCAGCATCCGATCGTAGCCCGCCAAAGCGGACGGAATAGCAAAGGATAGGGGGCCGTGGATGTTGGCATCGCCCTCGACCTCGGGCCAAGCGAACAAATCGTTTTTCATCCGCCCGGTCAGCTTGAACACGGACGGATTCAGCCCTCTGGGCGCCACCGGTCCGAAATCCACTACGTCGGCCTTGGGCTGCCCGGCCCGATGCACCAACGCAAAGCCGATCCCGCCAAGACCCGAATTCCAGGGTTCGGCGGACGACAGCGCCAGCGCAGTGCCGACCGCAGCGTCGATCGCATTGCCGCCGGCATCGAGAATGGCAACCCCAGCCTCGGCGGCGGCTTTGACCTGCGACACGACCATGCCGCGCTTGCCGGTGGCGGATGCCTTGGACAGGGACCAATGCTGGGTGACGTGGGGTGCGGGGGTGTAGGACATGGTTGCAGCTTCCAATGGGTTGCCCAATGGTCGGACGGGTTTGGGTTTCAGGCAAGATAGCCCCGGTTACCCGCCCTTGCGCAAAGGGCGGGTAAAGCGGGACCCAGCCTCGATAAAACCGGTAGCGCGGCAGAAAGCGGACACGCTGAAATCGTCGGCCGCGACGGAGAATTCCAACGCTCCGCAGCCGGCGACCCGCGCCGCCTGGGACGCTGCTTTAAGCAACATGCGGCCGATGCCGCGACGGCGGCTATCCGGCCCCACAAATAGGGTCACGATTTGTGCCGTCGGTCGATCCGCGCCCAGAGTCGGAAACCAATGGAGCACCACCAAGCCGCTCGGCGGTCCCCACTCGACCGCGATCGAAGCCGCGCCGGCCGAGCGGTGGATGGCATCGAGACGCTCCGCCAAGACACGCGGCGGGATATCGTGCCCGGCCATAGCGAGCAGTTCCGACACGCCCAGTGCCTCCGCGCCGGTAGCGGCGCGAATTTCCATGCCGAACCGGTTTTTCAAATTCCCGATCCGAAATCAATACAGCGTCTTCTTCAGCCGCTCGGGATATTCCCGGTCGTATTGTTCCCCACCGACTTTACCGGCGCTGATATCGGCGAGCATCGTCCCTGTGCTGGGCAGCGATTTGCGGGAAATTTGCTTGTCCGGATTCCACAATTCCGAACGCACCAGCGCCTTGGGGCATTGGAAGTAAACCCGCTCGGCGGTGACCACGATCACGCTCCGCGGCAGGGTTCCACGAAACGGAAACCGCTCCAGTAAAGCGGGATCGACGGACACGACGGCGGTGCCGTTGACACGCAAGGTTTCGCCGACGCCGGGAATCAGAAACAGCAGCGTCACCCTAGGGTCGTGAATGATATTGCGAAGGCTGTCGGCGCGGTTGTTGCCGCGCCGATCGGGGATCGCCAGCGTCTTATCGTCCAGCACATGCACGAACCCCGCAGGATCGCCGCGCGGGGACACATCCAACCCGCCCGGTCCGCTGGTGCCAAGCACGACGAACGGCGAGGCCTCGATCATTCCCCGATAATGCGGATGAATATAATCGATTTCCTTCGCGATCGCGCCCGGCGAAATTTCCCCGTACAGCGCGTTCAGCGTCGCCTCGTCGCGGATAAGATGGTCCGGCGCGAGCATGTCCATGGCTCAGTTCCCCTGGGTTCGGCCGCCCCGTTTTTGTGCGGGATGGACCGTCTTGCCGATAATATCCGCATCCAGCCCGATCACGTGGGCGGATGACCCGACGATCAGCGGGTCGGGACTGCCGACAATATGCCGATCCTTCGTGGCGTAAGGCAATGACGCGAGGAAATGCTGCATGCAGTTCAATCGAGCACGCTTTTTGTCGTCGGATTTGACGATGGTCCAAGGGGCGTCGGCGGTGTCGGTATGGAAGAACATCGCCTCCTTCGCCTCGGTGTATTGGTCCCACTTATCCAACGACGCGCGATCGATCGGCGACAATTTCCACTGCTTCAACGGATCGGTTTCGCGTTCGGTAAAGCGGCGGCGCTGTTCCTCCTGACTGACGGAAAACCAGTATTTGAACAGCCGAATGCCGGAGCGGACGAGCATCCGTTCCAGATCCGGGCATTGGCGCATGAATTCCAAATATTCGGGCGGGCTGCAAAACCCCATCACCCGTTCCACCCCGGCTCGGTTGTACCAAGAACGATCGAACAGCACGATTTCCCCGGCGGCAGGCAAGGTTGTAATGTAGCGCTGGAAAAACCACTGAGTCCGCTCGCGATCGGTGGGCTTCTGCAAGGCCACGACCCTCGGGGTGCGGGGGTTCGTATGCTCCATGAAACGCTTGATGGTGCCGCCCTTGCCGGCGGCGTCCCGACCCTCGAACAGAATGACGACGCGCTCGCCGGTTTCTTCCACCCAACGCTGCGCTTTCAATAATTCCCGTTGCAAATCGAGCATATGCGCCTCGTACGGCGCGGCGCGCATTCGGGATTGGTAAGGATATTCGCCGGTTTCGAACAACCGCCGAATCGCCGCCGGATCGTGACGAAGCTGCGCGATAGACTGTACCGGCGTTGCCCGAGGTACCGCCGGCTCGGCAGGCTGCATGTCGGTTTCCGGTGACTGGGTATCGCTATCTTTTACCATCGTCGTTGGCCTTACTGTTGCAATGTCGGCAACTGAGCACACTATGTAAAGATGGTTGCCGTTGCAATGACCTTGGCCGGGCCGTCCAGCATGGTAGCGCCGGCACGCACCAAAGCCTCGGTCCGAGCCTCGGCGGCACGCACTTGTTCCAGGCGGTCCAGCACGATTTCCAATTGCTCGAACGGCACCACGACCACCCCGTCGGCATCGCCCACGATCACGTCGCCGGACCGCACATATACATCGCCCAAGGTGACGGGCGCGCCCACGACTCCAGGCCCGTTCAGCGCGGGAGAATTCGGTTGAATGCCGCGACAGAACACCGGAAGGCCGGTGGCGATAATCCCGGCCTTATCGCGCGCCAGCCCGTCGGTGACGAAGGCCGCCACGCCCTTGTTCTTCATGACCCCTGCGGCGAGGTCGCCGAACACCGCCGTTTTCGTGAACGCGTCATTGGCCAGAACGATCACGTCGCCCGCCTGCGCCTCGTGCACCGCGCCGAACATCGCGGCGATGTCGGCGGGATAGGCAAACGCGGTCAAGGCGGGGCCGGCGAACACCGCGTTGGATGGGTCCAGCGGTTTGACGGTGTAGTCGAGTGCCCCCCGTCCCGCCATCGCGTCGCATAGATGGGATGTCTGGGCGCCGCGAAACCGGGCGACCAGAGCCGGGTCGGGACGACGGTGGCCGCGATGGATGGTCAGGATCGGGGGATTGCCGAGCATGGGGGACGTCCTCTGTGTTATTGTCTTGCCGGGTTATTGTCTTGCCGGAGGTTATCGCATGGGATTCCTAGAAGTCGTTACCCCCGCCGAGATGGAGGCCGGACACGCTGACGCTGTCCGTGATGATCGACACCGGGCTTATTCCACCTATGCGGCCTTACGCATTGCCGATCCAGATGATCGCGGCGACGAATTATATCCTTTTAAATCTTTGGGTTCCCGGTCTATTTCACGGCATTCTGTTAAAGGCAACGCAGGAGTTTTTCTTCCGGCGCGCCAATCTCGAACGCGGCGGCAAGGTCTTGCGGCACGAAGGGCATGCCGATCAGGCGGTACGGTCGGATCCCTTGTTGCTTCAGACGCTTCCAGGTGGAAAGCAGATCGCGCAGGGTCGCGTAACTATAGGCTTTGGACGCTAGGCCCAAGGTGGACTCGGTCGGTGCCTGCAGGCCGGGAACGGGGATCAATGCCAATCGGTGATGCTCGTCGTCGTAGGTCAGGAAGCACACACGCGCGTCCTCAAGCATGGTGCGGTCGAGAGCGGATGGCGGGCATTATGGCATCCATGCCGGATCTCCTGATGGTGGATAGACACATGCGGCACTAGCAGTCGCAGAAGCAATATTTCGCTTCATGCGATGAGCGGGTGGCGACGGCAGTGGATGCGGTGATCGTCGCGCGGATGTCGTCGGGACGAGGAACTGCATGCAAGACGAACCAATCGTACAACAGACCCAATATGCTTTGCACCCGACCAGAACCGCATCTCCCAAAATCTCCACTTCCATCGGAATTATAATTTGCATAGGTGGCCCGACATCCTTTACAATCGTAACATTGCCGAGGATGATCGATGGCTACCATTGGACGAGCAATGAATCTAACCGGCCGACTGGGCGAGCTTGGCCGCTATGGGGCCAAGGTGAGCGTTTTCCTCGCAAGTGTTGCGACTGTTGTTGTTGCCCTACGAGATATAATTGAAGGGGCGCCTGTTGCATGTCGTATTTGGTCGGGCCTCCCGTGGTGCCCTACACCAATGCCGGATCCATTAGACGCTTACTTGAAAATTCTCGTCAACTAGGAGGGACTAAAATGTCGCGAACTAGCCTTGTCATCGCATCGCTTGCAGCTTTATTCGTTGTGACGCCGCATGTCACCAAAGCCGAGTGCCCTTCACCTTTTCCGGACCCCCCCACGAAGGCCCACCTTCAAGGCTGCTTGGGCGATATCGCAGAACTTCGCAAAGCTGTTGCCGAGTTGAGACGGTCCCCACCTGCCGTGATCCCATCGGGTGCAGTCATGGCATTCCTACGAACTGACCCGAGTAGAATCTGCCCGCAAGGTTGGGCGCCGCTCACGGAAGCAGCTGGCAGATTTGTTATTGGCGCGGGAGGCACTTTCCAAGCGTCTACACCCGCAACCATAGTGACGGGAGGGCAGGCGGGCGTATCGCTGTCGGTCACCGTTAACGTTGCTGCAGACGGTCGTCACGGCAGCGACGTTCAGTGGGGTAGCACGCCATGGGGTCCCGGCCCCAACCCGGCTGCCGGTGGTCAAACCGCCGCTGGAAAATCGTCCGAGCTTCCATTGCCACCGTATATTGTTCTGGATTATTGCAAAAAGCAATAATCCACATGGCAAATGCGAGCAGATGAGCCGAGCGGCCTACTCTCGACATCCATCTCCGTTTCACCGTGGCATTCGCCGTTTGAGGGGTTCGTGCTAGGCGGCAGTTCCGACGTCACTGCATCGGCTAGACTACGCGGCCGCCGTTTAAGTGAAGCTGAACCGCTGGTTGAACGATTAAGCTCATTTTTCCAGTCACCGATCCTCCCGCCGAGCACCGTTGAACAGGCCGTTGACCGTCATGGTAACGTTCTTGACGTAGGGGCGCCAGGAAGTACCCGCGTGGGTGTATAAGATAATCGAGCGAGCACCATCGTCAATCAGTTTGTATTCGATCTAAAAAAGCAGTTACTGATGCTTGACAGTTCGCTTTCCAGCGACTGGGCTTCAAAAAATTTGTGGACCTCGGCGTTGAGGTAACCGTCGCTGTTCAGCGACCCATTGCATTTATAGGCTAGGTCGAGCATCGGGTCTGCGTCGAAACCGGGCGACCAGAGCCGGGTCGGGACGACGGTGGCCGCGATGGATGGTCAGGATCGGGGGATTGCCGAGCATGGGGGACGTCCTCTGTGTTATTGTCTTGCCGGGTTATTGTCTTGCCGGAGGTTATCGCATGGGATTCCTAGAAGTCGTTACCCCCGCCGAGATGACGGCTGGCCACGCACTCGGTCTTGCGACGATGGTGGTTCTGATATTCGTCGGCCACATCCCGCCGTTGCGGCCCTACGCGACGCGCATCCGCAGAGTGGCAGCGGGGTGCTATCTGGCCGGTGTGGCTGGATTTGTCCTGTATTTCGCGATGTTTCGTTAGGGGCGCGAGCGTTCCTCTGCCCGCGCGACACCCTTCTTCAATGCGCAAGCTAGCCCTTAGTTGCCATTACCATCGGCACTATGAGGGTTGCAGCCACACGGAACGCCCTCGTCAAACCGTCAGAAAATCCAGCACCGCCGCGTTGAACCGTGTCGGGTCTTCATTGCTCAAATCGTGCGTTGTGCCGGGGATGACGACGCGGCGGACGTCCGGGATCGCCCGCACCAGCGCTTCGACATTGGCAACGAAGGACGGCGGGGTGTCGCCGCCATTCACCAGCAGGGTGCGCGCCTGGATCGCCCGCGCGGCAGCCAGCGAGTACGGTTTCCGGTTCTCGTGCGCTTGCCCGAGCATGGAACGGGCGTTTTCGCGATGGTGTTGGCGGGGGGCATCGGGCCAGCGGTCCCAGACCCCGGGACCGTAGACGCGATCGACGAACTGCCGCATCCCGTCATCGATGCGCCCGGCCCCGATCTCCGCCGCCACGGCGTTGAAGCCCGCGACCTGACTGCCCGCTGCGATTGAACCGCCCAGCGTCGTGTCGCAATCGCCGCCGGGTTCGGACAGCACCAGTTCTTCCACCAGTTCGGGGTGTTCGCTGGCCACTCGGAACGAAATATGCCCGCCCCGCGAATGGCCCAACAACCGCGCGCGACCGCCGACCGCCTGGATGAACCCGGCAACGTCGGCGGTATGACGAGCAATGGTGAAATCCTGCCCGTCCCATACCGTCGGCCAACAGCCGAGCATGCTGAGCGCGTAGACACGATAGCGCGCCGCGAAGGCGTCCATCTGCGGCGCCCAATAGCGCTGGTCGAGTAACGTTCCATGCACCAACACCAAAGGCGGACCGTTGCCGGCCTCGGCGTAGTGGATCGGCCTGCCGTCGATGTCGATGCTGGGCATGAATTAGCGTCCCTTGAAGTTGGGTTGACGCTTTTCCTTAAACGCAGCGACGCCTTCGCGATGATCCTCGGACTGGCCGAGTTGCGGTTGGACGAAATGCTCGACGTCGAGAAATTCTTCGTAGGTGCCGTTCGCCATGTTGAACATTTTTTTCGCCATGCCGAAGGCGAAGGTGGGACCGGCAGCAAGATCGGCGGCGAGTTCGTCCGTCGCGGCCTCCAATTCGGCATCCGGCACGACTTTGTTGACCAGACCGAGCGCGAGGGCCTCCTGGGCGTCCACGAAACGACCGGTGAACACCAGTTCTTTGGCTTTGGCCATGCCGATGCGCTTGGTCAGATACCAAATCGCACCACCGTCCGGCGCAAGGCCGATGCGGCGGAAGATTTGCGAAAACCGCGCGGTTTCCGAGGCGATCACCATGTCGCAACCCATAGCGATGCTCCAACCGATTCCGACAGTCGGGCCGCGTACCGACGCGATGACCGGCTTTTCGATGGAATGCAGCACCCGCATGTAGGAATGCGAGCCTGCGGCCAGCTTTTCCCGCTCCCCGCGCAAATCCTTGCGCTCCATCCCGCCGACGTCGGCACCGGTACAGAAGGCACGGCCCTCCCCGGTGACGACAATAGCGCGGACAGCCTCGTTGAAGCGGAGTTCGGAAAAATGCTCCCGAAGCTGCTGACGCATCTCCCACGTCAGCGCATTCAGCCGCTCGGGGCGGTTCAGCACGACTTTGGCGACGGCGCCTTCGATACGTAGGTCGACGGGCATGGGCGTTCCTCCTGTTGCGCATATCCAAGCGGGTCGGGGGGCGCGGGGCAAGAGTGGGCGCGGGCCGCCATACGAGGCTGCGTTAGACGTCATCCAGGCCCGCCGAACGGTCGCACCGGCGGGCGCCAAAACGACACCGCGACGGACCGTAGCAGCCACAAAAGACAGGTCCGCTGCTCGTGCTCAACCGGGCAAGAGCAGCGGACGCATGTCAGACCGAGACCGCAGTCGGCGGAGAGAACAGGAAACGTGCCCGTTTCAGACCGAGACCGATGAGCCCGCAGGCGAGCAGCGCGAGCGATGACGGCTCCGGAGCCGGGGCCGGCGGGCCGGACGAACTCAGACTCAGTTGGTTGATGGCGAAATTACCGCAACTGGAACCGCACGAGACCATAGTATAAACCACCTTGGTGATTTCGGCATATTGATCGGTCACGCCCAGATAGATCGCAGCATTGTCCACGTTGTTCGTGGTTGTACCGGATTCGGTATAGCTGCCAAGCAACGTCGTTCCGTTATAGACGTCCATCTGCGCGGTAAATGTCCCGGTGGAGCCGAGAAGCGTATAGTTCAAGCCGATTTGCGAGCCAATGCGCGAGAGCGGCGTATCGAAATTCAGAGTGATCGGTCCATTGTTACCGCCCGTCCACAGCAGGTAGTCGCCGGACCCGAAATTACCGTGCCAAGTCGATCCTTCGCCACGAATTTGGCCGGTGCCGGAGCCAAGCAGGACCGTTCCATGGATAAGCCCTGGGATCGGTCCGCTAGTTCCGAACGCCACGCCGGACGAGAAGGAAGTGACGGGTGTCCCGATCCAGTTCCAGTTAACAGTGTTCGTCGTCGTCGGGCGGATCGTCTCGATTGTCGGCGTTGCAACGGCCGGGGCGATACTGGCGGCAACCAAGCAGAGTATGATTGCAATTACGAAATAACTTCTCAGGTTCATGCTGCGTCCTCCTCGCGCGGGCGGCAAAAGTGCCTCCGCAGCGGCACGGTAAACGCAAAGATTTTTTCACACAATCGCCTCGATCGATATTCCGCAACAATCCCGTTGCCCTGCTTCACCGCGTTCGGCCTACACTATATTGCTTTCGAGTTGCGGTATTCGATGTCCAGCAATACCGGCGCCTTCGCTCACCGCGCCAGTCAGTGCGCGATCGAACCATCGCGGACCAACCCCCTTCCCCGCCGGACGCCATTCCGGCACGCTGCCGACAACACCAAGGAGTCCGTTCCATGCCCCTAACCCAAAACACCACCAAGCGCCGCATGGCCGCCGGCCAGATGGGCCTCGGTTTCGGTGTGCATCATCTGCGCACTGTCGCCACCCCTGTCCTTGCCAAGGCCACCGGCCACGACTGGATCTTCATCGATACCGAGCACGGGGCGTTCTCGGTGCAGGAGACGACGCAGCTGTGTATTGCTGCACTGCCCACCGGCGTCACCCCGATCGTGCGCGTGTGCGCCGGCGCCATCGACGAGGCCACCCGCGCCCTCGACAACGGGGCGCTCGGCATCGTCGTGCCGCATGTCGATACCGCAGCCGAGGCCAAACGCATCGCCGCTGCCTTCCGCTATCCGCCGCAAGGCACCCGGTCCTGGGGCGGACCGCCGGCCGTGTATGGCTACAAAGCGCCGGCTACCATCGAGGCGCAGGCCGCGATCAACGCCGAAATCCTGACTGTGGTCATGCTCGAAAGCCCGCTGGCCATTGCCAATGCCGACGAAATTGCGGCGGTGGACGGGATCGACGTGCTGTTCATCGGCACCTCCGACCTGACTGCGGAACTCGGCATTTCCGGCCAGATGGGCCATCCCAAGGTGATCGACGCCTACCGAAAAGTGGGCGAAGCCTGCAAAAAGCACGGCAAAGTATTGGGCATGGGTGGCGTCTACGACGAAGAAAACGCGCGCCGCTACGTCCAGATGGGCGCCCGCTTCATTCTTTCGGGTTCGGATCATAGCTATGTCGTCGCGGGCGCCGACAACCGCGCGGCGTTCTTCAACAACCTCGTCGGATAGTCGATGCATTTCGACCCGAGGCTCTGGGCACTCACCCAGGGGCAGCGCGGCAAAATGGCCTGGGGCGTTGTCCTTGGCCTGCTCGCCTTGCTGGCCGGCATCGCCCGCTTTGCCTTCCTCGGGCGCTTTATCGCGCTGGTGTTCCAGCAGCGGCCGGCGGCGGAACTGGCACCGCCGCTCCTGGCCGCCGCCGCCGCGATCCTGATACGGGCTTGGCTGGATCACGCACGCACGCTGACGGCGCATCGATCGGCGTCGGCAATCCAGATCGACCTGCGCGGCCGCCTATACGACAAAATCCTGGCGCTCGGTCCAGCTTGGTTCGGTGCCGAACGGACCGGCGGCGTCATGCTGTCGATGGTCGACGGGGTGGAGCAACTCCAGACGTTCTTTGGCCAATACATTCCGCAGTTGACCATCGCCGCCTTCGCCCCGATCGCGATTTTCGCGTTCGTCGCGTGGTGGGATTTGCCGGTCGCCACCGTCATGCTGGCCGCGGCCCTATTCACCCTCATCCTGCCGATGACCGTCAACCGCCGATCCGCCCTAGCCTCCCGCGCGCGGCAGCGGGCGTTCAAAAGTTTCGGGGAGGAGTTTTTGGACGCCGTCCAAGGCCTGCCCACCTTGAAAGCCTTCGGCCAGAGCGGGTCTTATGGCGCCATGCTGGGCGCCAAAGCGCGGGCGCTGTCGGATTCCACCTTCTGGGTCCTGGCGATCAGCGTGATGACGCGCGGGCTGACCGACCTCGGCACTGCTTTGGGCGCGGCGGCAGCGCTGGTCTACGGCGCCTACCGGGTGAACGCGGGCGACATGAGCCTGGAGGCGCTGCTGATCGTCCTCATGGCCGGCACCGAGATTTTCCGCCCGTTGCGCGATTTGCGCGGCGTTCTGCACGCCGGGCTGAACGGCGAGTCCGCCGCCGCCGGCATTCGCGCGCTGCTGGATACCCCCGTCGCCGCACCGTCCGGCAACAAGGCACCGGTAACCACGGCCGTGGTTACCGGTGCCTTGTTGCCGGACGGTGCGGCGACGGGGGTATCCAGCAGCGCGCGAATGCCGGCGGCGGCGGACTCGCCGTTCAGCCCGGCGTGCAGAACGCCGCGCAAATCGCGCAACGGGCGGAAAATCTCGGTGCCGGCCATGAGGACGATCAGCAGCGCCTCCAGGCTCATGTCGCCCGCGTTCACCCGGTAGGCGCCGTAGACCAGCGCTGCCGCCGCGCCCAAAGCAGTGCCGAGGTCGGTCAGCCCGCGCGTCATCACGCTGATCGCCAGGACCCAGAAGGTGGAATCCGACAGCGCCCGCGCTTTGGCGCCCAGCATGGCGCCATAAGACCCGCTCTGGCCGAAGGCTTTCAAGGTGGGCAGGCCTTGGACGGCGTCCAAAAACTCCTCCCCGAAACTTTTGAACGCCCGCTGCCGCGCGCGGGAGGCTAGGGCGGATCGGCGGTTGACGGTCATCGGCAGGATGAGGGTGAATAGGGCCGCGGCCAGCATGACGGTGGCGACCGGCAAATCCCACCACGCGACGAACGCGAAAATCGCGATCGGGGCGAAGGCGGCGATGGTCAACTGCGGAATGTATTGGCCAAAGAACGTCTGGAGTTGCTCCACCCCGTCGACCATCGACAGCATGACGCCGCCGGTCCGTTCGGCACCGAACCAAGCTGGACCGAGCGCCAGGATTTTGTCGTATAGGCGGCCGCGCAGGTCGATCTGGATTGCCGACGCCGATCGATGCGCCGTCAGCGTGCGTGCGTGATCCAGCCAAGCCCGTATCAGGATCGCGGCGGCGGCGGCCAGGAGCGGCGGTGCCAGTTCCGCCGCCGGCCGCTGCTGGAACACCAGCGCGATAAAGCGCCCGAGGAAGGCAAAGCGGGCGATGCCGGCCAGCAAGGCGAGCAGGCCAAGGACAACGCCCCAGGCCATTTTGCCGCGCTGCCCCTGGGTGAGTGCCCAGAGCCTCGGGTCGAAATGCATCGACTATCCGACGAGGTTGTTGAAGAACGCCGCGCGGTTGTCGGCGCCCGCGACGACATAGCTATGATCCGAACCCGAAAGAATGAAGCGGGCGCCCATCTGGACGTAGCGGCGCGCGTTTTCTTCGTCGTAGACGCCACCCATGCCCAATACTTTGCCGTGCTTTTTGCAGGCTTCGCCCACTTTTCGGTAGGCGTCGATCACCTTGGGATGGCCCATCTGGCCGGAAATGCCGAGTTCCGCAGTCAGGTCGGAGGTGCCGATGAACAGCACGTCGATCCCGTCCACCGCCGCAATTTCGTCGGCATTGGCAATGGCCAGCGGGCTTTCGAGCATGACCACAGTCAGGATTTCGGCGTTGATCGCGGCCTGCGCCTCGATGGTAGCCGGCGCTTTGTAGCCATACACGGCCGGCGGTCCGCCCCAGGACCGGGTGCCTTGCGGCGGATAGCGGAAGGCAGCGGCGATGCGTTTGGCCTCGGCTGCGGTATCGACATGCGGCACGACGATGCCGAGCGCCCCGTTGTCGAGGGCGCGGGTGGCCTCGTCGATGGCGCCGGCGCACACGCGCACGATCGGGGTGACGCCGGTGGGCAGTGCAGCAATACACAGCTGCGTCGTCTCCTGCACCGAGAACGCCCCGTGCTCGGTATCGATGAAGATCCAGTCGTGGCCGGTGGCCTTGGCAAGGACAGGGGTGGCGACAGTGCGCAGATGATGCACACCGAAACCGAGGCCCATCTGGCCGGCGGCCATGCGGCGCTTGGTGGTGTTTTGGGTTAGGGGCATGGAACGGACTCCTTGGTGTTGTCGGCAGCGTGCCGGAATGGCGTCCGGCGGGGAAGGGGGTTGGTCCGCGATGGTTCGATCGCGCACTGACTGGCGCGGTGAGCGAAGGCGCCGGTATTGCTGGACATCGAATACCGCAACTCGAAAGCAATATAGTGTAGGCCGAACGCGGTGAAGCAGGGCAACGGGATTGTTGCGGAATATCGATCGAGGCGATTGTGTGAAAAAATCTTTGCGTTTACCGTGCCGCTGCGGAGGCACTTTTGCCGCCCGCGCGAGGAGGACGCAGCATGAACCTGAGAAGTTATTTCGTAATTGCAATCATACTCTGCTTGGTTGCCGCCAGTATCGCCCCGGCCGTTGCAACGCCGACAATCGAGACGATCCGCCCGACGACGACGAACACTGTTAACTGGAACTGGATCGGGACACCCGTCACTTCCTTCTCGTCCGGCGTGGCGTTCGGAACTAGCGGACCGATCCCAGGGCTTATCCATGGAACGGTCCTGCTTGGCTCCGGCACCGGCCAAATTCGTGGCGAAGGATCGACTTGGCACGGTAATTTCGGGTCCGGCGACTACCTGCTGTGGACGGGCGGTAACAATGGACCGATCACTCTGAATTTCGATACGCCGCTCTCGCGCATTGGCTCGCAAATCGGCTTGAACTATACGCTTCTCGGCTCCACCGGGACATTTACCGCGCAGATGGACGTCTATAACGGAACGACGTTGCTTGGCAGCTATACCGAATCCGGTACAACCACGAACAACGTGGACAATGCTGCGATCTATCTGGGCGTGACCGATCAATATGCCGAAATCACCAAGGTGGTTTATACTATGGTCTCGTGCGGTTCCAGTTGCGGTAATTTCGCCATCAACCAACTGAGTCTGAGTTCGTCCGGCCCGCCGGCCCCGGCTCCGGAGCCGTCATCGCTCGCGCTGCTCGCCTGCGGGCTCATCGGTCTCGGTCTGAAACGGGCACGTTTCCTGTTCTCTCCGCCGACTGCGGTCTCGGTCTGACATGCGTCCGCTGCTCTTGCCCGGTTGAGCACGAGCAGCGGACCTGTCTTTTGTGGCTGCTACGGTCCGTCGCGGTGTCGTTTTGGCGCCCGCCGGTGCGACCGTTCGGCGGGCCTGGATGACGTCTAACGCAGCCTCGTATGGCGGCCCGCGCCCACTCTTGCCCCGCGCCCCCCGACCCGCTTGGATATGCGCAACAGGAGGAACGCCCATGCCCGTCGACCTACGTATCGAAGGCGCCGTCGCCAAAGTCGTGCTGAACCGCCCCGAGCGGCTGAATGCGCTGACGTGGGAGATGCGTCAGCAGCTTCGGGAGCATTTTTCCGAACTCCGCTTCAACGAGGCTGTCCGCGCTATTGTCGTCACCGGGGAGGGCCGTGCCTTCTGTACCGGTGCCGACGTCGGCGGGATGGAGCGCAAGGATTTGCGCGGGGAGCGGGAAAAGCTGGCCGCAGGCTCGCATTCCTACATGCGGGTGCTGCATTCCATCGAAAAGCCGGTCATCGCGTCGGTACGCGGCCCGACTGTCGGAATCGGTTGGAGCATCGCTATGGGTTGCGACATGGTGATCGCCTCGGAAACCGCGCGGTTTTCGCAAATCTTCCGCCGCATCGGCCTTGCGCCGGACGGTGGTGCGATTTGGTATCTGACCAAGCGCATCGGCATGGCCAAAGCCAAAGAACTGGTGTTCACCGGTCGTTTCGTGGACGCCCAGGAGGCCCTCGCGCTCGGTCTGGTCAACAAAGTCGTGCCGGATGCCGAATTGGAGGCCGCGACGGACGAACTCGCCGCCGATCTTGCTGCCGGTCCCACCTTCGCCTTCGGCATGGCGAAAAAAATGTTCAACATGGCGAACGGCACCTACGAAGAATTTCTCGACGTCGAGCATTTCGTCCAACCGCAACTCGGCCAGTCCGAGGATCATCGCGAAGGCGTCGCTGCGTTTAAGGAAAAGCGTCAACCCAACTTCAAGGGACGCTAATTCATGCCCAGCATCGACATCGACGGCAGGCCGATCCACTACGCCGAGGCCGGCAACGGTCCGCCTTTGGTGTTGGTGCATGGAACGTTACTCGACCAGCGCTATTGGGCGCCGCAGATGGACGCCTTCGCGGCGCGCTATCGTGTCTACGCGCTCAGCATGCTCGGCTGTTGGCCGACGGTATGGGACGGGCAGGATTTCACCATTGCTCGTCATACCGCCGACGTTGCCGGGTTCATCCAGGCGGTCGGCGGTCGCGCGCGGTTGTTGGGCCATTCGCGGGGCGGGCATATTTCGTTCCGAGTGGCCAGCGAACACCCCGAACTGGTGGAAGAACTGGTGCTGTCCGAACCCGGCGGCGATTGCGACACGACGCTGGGCGGTTCAATCGCAGCGGGCAGTCAGGTCGCGGGCTTCAACGCCGTGGCGGCGGAGATCGGGGCCGGGCGCATCGATGACGGGATGCGGCAGTTCGTCGATCGCGTCTACGGTCCCGGGGTCTGGGACCGCTGGCCCGATGCCCCCCGCCAACACCATCGCGAAAACGCCCGTTCCATGCTCGGGCAAGCGCACGAGAACCGGAAACCGTACTCGCTGGCTGCCGCGCGGGCGATCCAGGCGCGCACCCTGCTGGTGAATGGCGGCGACACCCCGCCGTCCTTCGTTGCCAATGTCGAAGCGCTGGTGCGGGCGATCCCGGACGTCCGCCGCGTCGTCATCCCCGGCACAACGCACGATTTGAGCAATGAAGACCCGACACGGTTCAACGCGGCGGTGCTGGATTTTCTGACGGTTTGACGAGGGCGTTCCGTGTGGCTGCAACCCTCATAGTGCCGATGGTAATGGCAACTAAGGGCTAGCTTGCGCATTGAAGAAGGGTGTCGCGCGGGCAGAGGAACGCTCGCGCCCCTAACGAAACATCGCGAAATACAGGACAAATCCAGCCACACCGGCCAGATAGCACCCCGCTGCCACTCTGCGGATGCGCGTCGCGTAGGGCCGCAACGGCGGGATGTGGCCGACGAATATCAGAACCACCATCGTCGCAAGACCGAGTGCGTGGCCAGCCGTCATCTCGGCGGGGGTAACGACTTCTAGGAATCCCATGCGATAACCTCCGGCAAGACAATAACCCGGCAAGACAATAACACAGAGGACGTCCCCCATGCTCGGCAATCCCCCGATCCTGACCATCCATCGCGGCCACCGTCGTCCCGACCCGGCTCTGGTCGCCCGGTTTCGACGCAGACCCGATGCTCGACCTAGCCTATAAATGCAATGGGTCGCTGAACAGCGACGGTTACCTCAACGCCGAGGTCCACAAATTTTTTGAAGCCCAGTCGCTGGAAAGCGAACTGTCAAGCATCAGTAACTGCTTTTTTAGATCGAATACAAACTGATTGACGATGGTGCTCGCTCGATTATCTTATACACCCACGCGGGTACTTCCTGGCGCCCCTACGTCAAGAACGTTACCATGACGGTCAACGGCCTGTTCAACGGTGCTCGGCGGGAGGATCGGTGACTGGAAAAATGAGCTTAATCGTTCAACCAGCGGTTCAGCTTCACTTAAACGGCGGCCGCGTAGTCTAGCCGATGCAGTGACGTCGGAACTGCCGCCTAGCACGAACCCCTCAAACGGCGAATGCCACGGTGAAACGGAGATGGATGTCGAGAGTAGGCCGCTCGGCTCATCTGCTCGCATTTGCCATGTGGATTATTGCTTTTTGCAATAATCCAGAACAATATACGGTGGCAATGGAAGCTCGGACGATTTTCCAGCGGCGGTTTGACCACCGGCAGCCGGGTTGGGGCCGGGACCCCATGGCGTGCTACCCCACTGAACGTCGCTGCCGTGACGACCGTCTGCAGCAACGTTAACGGTGACCGACAGCGATACGCCCGCCTGCCCTCCCGTCACTATGGTTGCGGGTGTAGACGCTTGGAAAGTGCCTCCCGCGCCAATAACAAATCTGCCAGCTGCTTCCGTGAGCGGCGCCCAACCTTGCGGGCAGATTCTACTCGGGTCAGTTCGTAGGAATGCCATGACTGCACCCGATGGGATCACGGCAGGTGGGGACCGTCTCAACTCGGCAACAGCTTTGCGAAGTTCTGCGATATCGCCCAAGCAGCCTTGAAGGTGGGCCTTCGTGGGGGGGTCCGGAAAAGGTGAAGGGCACTCGGCTTTGGTGACATGCGGCGTCACAACGAATAAAGCTGCAAGCGATGCGATGACAAGGCTAGTTCGCGACATTTTAGTCCCTCCTAGTTGACGAGAATTTTCAAGTAAGCGTCTAATGGATCCGGCATTGGTGTAGGGCACCACGGGAGGCCCGACCAAATACGACATGCAACAGGCGCCCCTTCAATTATATCTCGTAGGGCAACAACAACAGTCGCAACACTTGCGAGGAAAACGCTCACCTTGGCCCCATAGCGGCCAAGCTCGCCCAGTCGGCCGGTTAGATTCATTGCTCGTCCAATGGTAGCCATCGATCATCCTCGGCAATGTTACGATTGTAAAGGATGTCGGGCCACCTATGCAAATTATAATTCCGATGGAAGTGGAGATTTTGGGAGATGCGGTTCTGGTCGGGTGCAAAGCATATTGGGTCTGTTGTACGATTGGTTCGTCTTGCATGCAGTTCCTCGTCCCGACGACATCCGCGCGACGATCACCGCATCCACTGCCGTCGCCACCCGCTCATCGCATGAAGCGAAATATTGCTTCTGCGACTGCTAGTGCCGCATGTGTCTATCCACCATCAGGAGATCCGGCATGGATGCCATAATGCCCGCCATCCGCTCTCGACCGCACCATGCTTGAGGACGCGCGTGTGTGCTTCCTGACCTACGACGACGAGCATCACCGATTGGCATTGATCCCCGTTCCCGGCCTGCAGGCACCGACCGAGTCCACCTTGGGCCTAGCGTCCAAAGCCTATAGTTACGCGACCCTGCGCGATCTGCTTTCCACCTGGAAGCGTCTGAAGCAACAAGGGATCCGACCGTACCGCCTGATCGGCATGCCCTTCGTGCCGCAAGACCTTGCCGCCGCGTTCGAGATTGGCGCGCCGGAAGAAAAACTCCTGCGTTGCCTTTAACAGAATGCCGTGAAATAGACCGGGAACCCAAAGATTTAAAAGGATATAATTCGTCGCCGCGATCATCTGGATCGGCAATGCGTAAGGCCGCATAGGTGGAATAAGCCCGGTGTCGATCATCACGGACAGCGTCAGCGTGTCCGGCCTCCATCTCGGCGGGGGTAACGACTTCTAGGAATCCCATGCGATAACCTCCGGCAAGACAATAACCCGGCAAGACAATAACACAGAGGACGTCCCCCATGCTCGGCAATCCCCCGATCCTGACCATCCATCGCGGCCACCGTCGTCCCGACCCGGCTCTGGTCGCCCGGTTTCGCGGCGCCCAGACATCCCATCTATGCGACGCGATGGCGGGACGGGGGGCACTCGACTACACCGTCAAACCGCTGGACCCATCCAACGCGGTGTTCGCCGGCCCCGCCTTGACCGCGTTTGCCTATCCCGCCGACATCGCCGCGATGTTCGGCGCGGTGCACGAGGCGCAGGCGGGCGACGTGATCGTTCTGGCCAATGACGCGTTCACGAAAACGGCGGTGTTCGGCGACCTCGCCGCAGGGGTCATGAAGAACAAGGGCGTGGCGGCCTTCGTCACCGACGGGCTGGCGCGCGATAAGGCCGGGATTATCGCCACCGGCCTTCCGGTGTTCTGTCGCGGCATTCAACCGAATTCTCCCGCGCTGAACGGGCCTGGAGTCGTGGGCGCGCCCGTCACCTTGGGCGATGTATATGTGCGGTCCGGCGACGTGATCGTGGGCGATGCCGACGGGGTGGTCGTGGTGCCGTTCGAGCAATTGGAAATCGTGCTGGACCGCCTGGAACAAGTGCGTGCCGCCGAGGCTCGGACCGAGGCTTTGGTGCGTGCCGGCGCTACCATGCTGGACGGCCCGGCCAAGGTCATTGCAACGGCAACCATCTTTACATAGTGTGCTCAGTTGCCGACATTGCAACAGTAAGGCCAACGACGATGGTAAAAGATAGCGATACCCAGTCACCGGAAACCGACATGCAGCCTGCCGAGCCGGCGGTACCTCGGGCAACGCCGGTACAGTCTATCGCGCAGCTTCGTCACGATCCGGCGGCGATTCGGCGGTTGTTCGAAACCGGCGAATATCCTTACCAATCCCGAATGCGCGCCGCGCCGTACGAGGCGCATATGCTCGATTTGCAACGGGAATTATTGAAAGCGCAGCGTTGGGTGGAAGAAACCGGCGAGCGCGTCGTCATTCTGTTCGAGGGTCGGGACGCCGCCGGCAAGGGCGGCACCATCAAGCGTTTCATGGAGCATACGAACCCCCGCACCCCGAGGGTCGTGGCCTTGCAGAAGCCCACCGATCGCGAGCGGACTCAGTGGTTTTTCCAGCGCTACATTACAACCTTGCCTGCCGCCGGGGAAATCGTGCTGTTCGATCGTTCTTGGTACAACCGAGCCGGGGTGGAACGGGTGATGGGGTTTTGCAGCCCGCCCGAATATTTGGAATTCATGCGCCAATGCCCGGATCTGGAACGGATGCTCGTCCGCTCCGGCATTCGGCTGTTCAAATACTGGTTTTCCGTCAGTCAGGAGGAACAGCGCCGCCGCTTTACCGAACGCGAAACCGATCCGTTGAAGCAGTGGAAATTGTCGCCGATCGATCGCGCGTCGTTGGATAAGTGGGACCAATACACCGAGGCGAAGGAGGCGATGTTCTTCCATACCGACACCGCCGACGCCCCTTGGACCATCGTCAAATCCGACGACAAAAAGCGTGCTCGATTGAACTGCATGCAGCATTTCCTCGCGTCATTGCCTTACGCCACGAAGGATCGGCATATTGTCGGCAGTCCCGACCCGCTGATCGTCGGGTCATCCGCCCACGTGATCGGGCTGGATGCGGATATTATCGGCAAGACGGTCCATCCCGCACAAAAACGGGGCGGCCGAACCCAGGGGAACTGAGCCATGGACATGCTCGCGCCGGACCATCTTATCCGCGACGAGGCGACGCTGAACGCGCTGTACGGGGAAATTTCGCCGGGCGCGATCGCGAAGGAAATCGATTATATTCATCCGCATTATCGGGGAATGATCGAGGCCTCGCCGTTCGTCGTGCTTGGCACCAGCGGACCGGGCGGGTTGGATGTGTCCCCGCGCGGCGATCCTGCGGGGTTCGTGCATGTGCTGGACGATAAGACGCTGGCGATCCCCGATCGGCGCGGCAACAACCGCGCCGACAGCCTTCGCAATATCATTCACGACCCTAGGGTGACGCTGCTGTTTCTGATTCCCGGCGTCGGCGAAACCTTGCGTGTCAACGGCACCGCCGTCGTGTCCGTCGATCCCGCTTTACTGGAGCGGTTTCCGTTTCGTGGAACCCTGCCGCGGAGCGTGATCGTGGTCACCGCCGAGCGGGTTTACTTCCAATGCCCCAAGGCGCTGGTGCGTTCGGAATTGTGGAATCCGGACAAGCAAATTTCCCGCAAATCGCTGCCCAGCACAGGGACGATGCTCGCCGATATCAGCGCCGGTAAAGTCGGTGGGGAACAATACGACCGGGAATATCCCGAGCGGCTGAAGAAGACGCTGTATTGATTTCGGATCGGGAATTTGAAAAACCGGTTCGGCATGGAAATTCGCGCCGCTACCGGCGCGGAGGCACTGGGCGTGTCGGAACTGCTCGCTATGGCCGGGCACGATATCCCGCCGCGTGTCTTGGCGGAGCGTCTCGATGCCATCCACCGCTCGGCCGGCGCGGCTTCGATCGCGGTCGAGTGGGGACCGCCGAGCGGCTTGGTGGTGCTCCATTGGTTTCCGACTCTGGGCGCGGATCGACCGACGGCACAAATCGTGACCCTATTTGTGGGGCCGGATAGCCGCCGTCGCGGCATCGGCCGCATGTTGCTTAAAGCAGCGTCCCAGGCGGCGCGGGTCGCCGGCTGCGGAGCGTTGGAATTCTCCGTCGCGGCCGACGATTTCAGCGTGTCCGCTTTCTGCCGCGCTACCGGTTTTATCGAGGCTGGGTCCCGCTTTACCCGCCCTTTGCGCAAGGGCGGGTAACCGGGGCTATCTTGCCTGAAACCCAAACCCGTCCGACCATTGGGCAACCCATTGGAAGCTGCAACCATGTCCTACACCCCCGCACCCCACGTCACCCAGCATTGGTCCCTGTCCAAGGCATCCGCCACCGGCAAGCGCGGCATGGTCGTGTCGCAGGTCAAAGCCGCCGCCGAGGCTGGGGTTGCCATTCTCGATGCCGGCGGCAATGCGATCGACGCTGCGGTCGGCACTGCGCTGGCGCTGTCGTCCGCCGAACCCTGGAATTCGGGTCTTGGCGGGATCGGCTTTGCGTTGGTGCATCGGGCCGGGCAGCCCAAGGCCGACGTAGTGGATTTCGGACCGGTGGCGCCCAGAGGGCTGAATCCGTCCGTGTTCAAGCTGACCGGGCGGATGAAAAACGATTTGTTCGCTTGGCCCGAGGTCGAGGGCGATGCCAACATCCACGGCCCCCTATCCTTTGCTATTCCGTCCGCTTTGGCGGGCTACGATCGGATGCTGAAGCAATGGGGCAAGCTGCCGATCGCCGAGATCATGGCGCCGGCCTTGGCCCTGGCGAAGCGCGGTCTGCCGCAGGATTGGTACACGACGCTGAAAATCGCCTCCTCGGCTTCGGTGTTGAAGCTGTACGACGAGAGTGCCCGCATCTATTTGCCCGGCGGGCTGCCGCCGGTCGCGCCGTATCAGGGCACGCCGGGTTTTCTCCAGCAGGGCAATCTGGCGGCGACGCTGGAGCGGCTCAGCCACGCCGGGCTGGACGATTTCTATCGCGGCGATGTCGCCCGCACGCTGGTTGCCGACGTGAAGGCGCTGGGCGGGGTTCTGAACGCCGCCGACCTGAACAACTGCCAGTCCCGCGTCTTCCCCGCGACCGAATACCAATGGCGCGGTCGCACCTTGCAATTGACCGGCGGCCTGACCGCAGCACCGACCATGATTCGGGTGCTGGACCGGATGAAGTCCGCGCCCTTCGGCAAATCTCCGGACGCTGCGTGGTACGCCGCTTTCTCCCGTGCGATGAAAGATGCTTACGCCGAGCGTCTGGCTGGGTTGGGCGATGCCGATCCGTTGGCGGCGGAGACCTGCACCACGCACCTCACCGTATGCGACGCCGAGGGCACGGTCGTCACCATGACCACCACGTTGCTGTCGTCGATGGGCAGCCGGGTGGTCCTGCCGGGCTGCGGGGTACTGATGAATAACGGGGTTATGTGGTTCGACCCGAACCCCAACTCCTTGAACGCGATCGCGCCGGGCAAGCGCCCGCTGACCAATATGTCGCCGATCGTTCTCAATGACGGGGATCGCCCCTGGCTGGCGGTCGGTGCGTCCGGCGGGCGGCGCATCTTGGCCTCGGTGGCGCAGGTTACGATGTTCGTCGCCGATTTCGGCATGACCCCCGACGAAGCCGCCCACCACCCGCGCATCGACGTGTCCGGCCCGGATGGCTGCTCGGCCGACATCCGTCTGCCGCCGGACGTTATCGCCGCGCTGGAGGCCGACGGACCGACCGAGATTGTGGAGCACGGCGTCATGCCTATCAATTTCGCTTGCCCGAACATGATCCTGCTGCACGCCGACGGTAGCCGCACCGGCATTTCGGACGCAGCCAGCCCCTGGTCTGCGGCGGTGGCGCAAGTCTGAATGGCCGGCGATCCCATCCCGGCGGTCGCGGAAGCCGAGGCCACCGGGGAAACCGCCGCCATCTTCGCCGACATCCGCGCGGTGTACGGCGTGGGGGTGGTGAATTTGATCTGGCGGCATTTGGCGACGATCCCGGACGCGCTGCCCTGGGCGTGGCGCGCCATCCGGCCGCTTTATGTCGATGGCACTGTCGCGGGCGCGGCGCAGACGTTTCGCGCCGGTCTTACCTTGCCGATATTGCCATCCGTCCCGCCCGAAGTCTTCGCATCGTTCGGCCTTGCACCCGACGCGCTGGCCTCCGTCCGAGCCGTGTTGGCGGCTTACGACCACACCAACAGCATGGCGTTGATAGCGCTAACGGCCGTGTCGGCATCTGCGGACGGTATTTCACCGCTCCCCCCGAGGGCGGGAGCCGGCGGTCGAGAGCAAAACCCCACCATCTCGCTTCCCCCGCTTCCCTCGCTCGATGCTATGCCCTCGCATGTCGCAGCCCTGGTTGTGCGACTGAACCTTTTCGGTACCGACGCAGCGGCCCCCATCCTCGCCAGCATGTACCGCCATCTATCTTACTGGCCGCCGTATTGGGGGCTGGTGTGGTCCGCCCTCGCGCCCATGCAGGCCTCCCGCGCGTTGCATGCTGCCATTGCCGACACTGCCCGGCAGGCGCGTGCGACCGCTGCCGGCATCGGCACGGCCGCCGGTCCTTCACCGCCGGGAGCGCGTGAGGCGATTGCGCCTTTTATCGGCGATGTGCTCCCCAAAATGGTGGCGATCTGCGGTATGTTGCATGCCATGACCACCGCACCGGACGCCTGACCCATTCGTATCGCCGCCCTGCTCGCTGCCTCTTTGGTACTGATGGCCCTTGCGCCGGAGTTCTCTCCGCCGCCGGACGCTCCCATGACCGTCGTCGCGGTGCCGAACGTCGATAGTCCGTCGTTCCCCCCGCGCCGTGTTTACACCCGGTCCGATTTGCGAGCTTTGTTCACCAAAGCAACCGATGGGGATGCCGACGCGGCCGCCGAACTTGGGCAGATGTACGCACGCGGCGGCACACTGTCGGTCAACACCGACGAAGCTTTTCGCTGGCTCACGCGCGCCATGGACCTTGGCTCCGATGCTGCGCGACGCGAGTTCGGTCTGCTGTTACTGCGCCTGCCCGGCGCCCAGCGCGATCCATCCCGTGCAGCGCCGCTGTTACGACGTGCTGCCGAGGCGGGGGATGCCGAGGCACAATCCTCCCTGGGCATGCTCTACGCCTGGGGCGAGGGGGTGGAGCGCGACCCCGACCAAGCCATCGAATGGGTGCGCAAAGCCGCAGACCAGAACGACCGTTGGGCTTTGGCCAATATGGGCACCTTGCTGGAATTCGGCGTCGGCACGCCGAAAGACCCGGCGGAGGCGGCCATTTGGTACCGCCGCGCGGCAGACCTCGGGCTCGCGGCTGGGGAAGTGCGGTTGGCGCTGCTGTATCAGCGCGGCTCCGGCGTGCCGAAGGAGCCAGCGCAAAGCGTCGCTCTGCTTCTCAGCGCCGCGCAGCGAGAGGACCCGATCGCCCAACGCCTGCTCGGCGTGGCCTACCGCGATGGCTGGGGCGTTGCGCCCAATCCCGATGAATCCGTCGCATGGCTGAAACGCGCCGCCGAGCGCTTCGACCCAGAAGCCTTGGCGATGCTGGCGGATGCGTATCAGCAGGGCCGCGGCGTCGCGCGCGATCGAATCGAAGCCTGGAACTGGCTGCTGCGCGCCGGGGATGCGGGGCACATGTTGGCCGCCGTGTCCCTCGGCCAAGCCTATTACAACGGCTTTCCCGGCCCCGGCCGTAACCACGACGAAGCCGCCCGCTGGTTCGAAAAAGCGCTCAGTCGCGCGCGACTCGAATCCTGGCTGCGGATGGACGAGCGCGGCACCTACCGCACCCAGCAACTGGCCGTCGCTCGCTATGCCCTGGGCATGTTGCTGCTGAACGGCGACGGCATTGGCAAAGACCAATCCCGTGCGGTCGCATTGTTCGAGGAAGCGGCGGCGCAAGACAACGGCCTCGCGATCGGGCAACTCGGGCGTCTATATCGTTTCGGAATCTGGGTCGCGCAGGACGATAGCAAAGCCGTGGCGTTGCTGCGGCAGGCCGTGGAACTCAAGAACGGTGCGGCGGCCTCGTTGCTCGGCGACGGGTATTTACTCGGTTGGGCCGGCAAGAAAGACGTAGCGGAGGCTGTGCGTTGGTATCGCGCGGCGGCGGGACTGCACGAAGCCACCGGCTGGCTGGGTTTGGCGCGTGCCTACGAATCCGGGCAGGGTCTGTCGCAAGACGGGGTGGAGGCCACGGTTTGGTATCGGCTCGCCGCTAACGCCGGGCTGCTCGATGCACAGGTGCGCATGGGCGACATTGCCCATCTCGGCTTGTACGGGCACGTCCGCGACGATGCCCAGGCCGCTGGCTGGTACGGCCCTGCCGCGAATTTCGGGCACCCAGGGGCGCAATATATGATGGGCGTCCTCGCCGAGGCGCGGCCCGACGGCGGCGCCGAAGCTGAATCCTGGTACCGCAAAGCATCCGATAAAGCTTGGTCGCCGGCCTCCAAACGGCTGGGCGACGCGTATCGCGATGGGGCGCTTGGGCTGTCTAGGGATGACGGGCAGGCCTTTGTCTTCTATAGCCGCGCGGCGGATGCCGGCATGCCGGCCGCGCTGGTCGAACTGGCACGTTTCACGGAAAACGGTCGCGGGACGGCCCGCGACCCCAACGCGGCGTTGGCCCTTTGGCGCCGAGCGGCCGATAAGGGGTTGGCGGTGGCCCAGTATCGTATGGGTTACGCCGCACAAACCGGGGAGGCCGATGTGCCGCACGACGATGCGGAGGCGGTGCGCTGGTACCGGTTGGCTGCGGCGCAGGAATACCCGGACGCGCAAATCAACCTCGGCGCGATGCTGCTAGAAGGTCTCGGCGGCGCGCAAGACGGGGCCGAAGCGATCGTTTGGTACACGCGTGCCGCCACCCACGGTCATCCAACCGCAGAATATATGCTCGGCTCCATCCTTTGGGACGGCAAAGCGGGTCAGAAACAAGACCAGACGGAGGCGGTGCGGCATTTTCGCAAAGCAGCGGAAAGCGGCAACGCCGCCGCGCAATACATGATGTCGGTGGCCTACCGCCTGGGCCAAGGTGTGCCGGCCGATGAGACGGATATGCTGGCTTGGCTGCGTAAAGCCGCCGAGCAGGGGGAGGGCGCGGCGCTCAATTCGTTGGGCTATTCGATCCTGTCCGGTGTCGATGGCACCTACGATTTCGTCGAGGCCGCGTGCTGGCTGATCCTGGCGGTGGAGCGCATCCCGGCCGAGGCCGAGAAGCGTCGTGCCCAGGTCAATCTAGAGAACGCCTTGGCGCAATTGAACGACGAAGAAAAGTCTCAGGCCGAGGCCCGCGCAGCCGTTTGGCGTGCGCGGTTCGTCGGCAGGCCGTAGCGGTGCTCGATCCTTCCAAGCCTCCGGTATCAAGCTGCCGCGTCGGCCTCGGCGGCCGCCGCTGCTGCTGCCGAGGCAGCGGCTTTTTCTACGCGGGATGTATCGGCCGAGCGGGCGGTTTGTAGCGTGGCGGTTAGGCGTTCCATCGCGGCGGGTTTATCGATGCCGGATGCGGCAGCGAACTCACCGGCCAGGCGGTCGATGCCCAGTTCGAACAGGTTGCGCTGCGAATAGCTGGTGCCCGATCCGTCGCCGGTGCCGCGGAGGTCGCGCACGACTTCGGCCAGTTGCTTGAGGTCGCCGGAATTGATTTTCGCCAGGTATTCCTGGCCGCGCTTGGCCCAGATCATGCGGCTGACGCGGGATCGGCCGGACAGGATGGTCAGCACCTCGCTCATGGCCGCCGGCGTGCCGATCTTGCGCAGCCCGGTGGCGCGTGCTTGCGCGACGGGAACGCGCAGGGTCATGCGGTTTTCCTCGAAGGAGATTTGGATCAGGTGCAGCTTGTGGCCGGCCATCTCCTCCATGCCCACGCGATCGACTTTGCCGACGCCGTGGGCGGGGTAGACGACCAGATCGCCGGTTTCGAACGTGATCGCGTCCTCGGGCAGAGGTTGTGCCGCTGTCGCCCCGAGGGCCGCGTTCACCATCGCCGTTGTGATCGGAATCGCAGCCACGAATTTGTCCACCTAGTTTGTTCGGACGCTACCTTACGCCGATTTGCGGCGCGAAGACAGGTACAGTTCGCGGTTAATCGATCACGCGATCCAGAGTGCCTTGCGTCGTACCACCACGAGGCCGCTGAGCATGTCGTGCGGTGTCCGATGGCGGATCGTGAACAGCGCGATGACGAACGGTACGCCGGAGAAGCCCAGCGAAATGTAGAACAACACGGTCGAGACGGCGGCCTGTACCAAGGTCGGCGGTCCCAGATCGTCGTTGCGCCGCACCGTCAGCCCCATGGTGCGCTGACCGAGCGTGGCGTGGTTGGACCCATAGAGCGAGAGCAAATGGTAAGCGAAAGGCAGCCAAGCCAGCAGCGGCCACAACCCAAAGCCCAGGCCGAGAGTGAGAATGCCGAACAGCCCCAGCACCCAGGCAAGCAGCACCCACAGCACGGCAATCGCGATGGCATCGACGAGAAATGCCACGCAACGGCCGAACATAACGCCGGCCGTAAGATAATCGTCTCGATCGGAGGTCATGGGATCAGCTCGATGCTTTCCGCGACGGTCGCCGGATCGCGACCGAGCGTCAGCGTAGCACCGTCGCGCCAGCGCCGCAGCAAATCTCCGGCATGGGCGGCTAGCGGGTTTCCGGATTGCCCGGGCGCGAGCATGAACAGGCTCCGGTCTAGGTCGGCAAGATCGTACACTCCCCGGTAGCTCGCCCCATGCACGCTTTGCATATCGGCGTTCGGGGATCCGCGTCCGACGGTGGTGTCGTCGCCGGGGCTGGGGATGGATTGGGTGGTGAGGTCGCCTAACAGCGGTATGCTGCGGAACGTCGGGTGGGCGAAAACGGCGGGATGGGCTTCCCCCCACGGACGGCGGTCTGTCGCGGTTTCCAGCGCTTGCCGGATCGCGGGCGCGCAGTCGCCGCCGCACCAATGCGCCCCGGCGGGCGAGAGAACGAAGCCCACGAAATCTGCCATCGGCCCGCCGACGTGTCGGTCGAGCCCGGCCCGTTGCAGGATCAGCCGGTGAAATGCGCGCAGCCACGTGTTGAACACCAGCGGCTGCGGCGCATCCAGCGTCATCGTACCGTTCCAGCCGTCGAAGATTTTCGCGTCGGGCGCCGCCGCGCGCAGAATAGGTAGGATTTGCACGGCGAAACTGCTGTCCGCATCGCTCTGCATCCGGGCGAAATCGGTCGGCGAGGGCTTCGGTAGCGCATCCAGCAGCGTGACGATCCGGCGGGCGCGCCAGTCGGTGTACCAATCTCGTCCGAGGAAGACCGGAAAATCGGGTGGCGCGATACGCTCGTTGGCGTTGACCAGCCGCCCCTCGGCTGGAGCGACATAGTGCGGCAATGCCGAGCCGGATGCCCAGCCGATCCAGTCGTACGCGCCATTTCCTGGGATCGGCATCGATCCGTCGCCGGCTTGGCGGATGGGAATGCGGCCGGTGGTGAACTGCCCGATCGTGTCCCGATCCGCCACCATCAGGTTCTGCACAGGGGACGCGATAACCGCTGCCGTCGCCCCAGCCTCCCGCACCGAGGCCGCTCGGTTTAGCGCCAGTAGGCCGCTGGCAGCGGTATCGCCGGGCTGTAGATTGGCCATGGACACCGCGAGGGTTTTGTCCCGCACACCGACGATATCGCCGACGATCGGCCCATGCCGGCTTTCGCGAACGATGAGGGTCTCGTCGGGCTGGCCGCGCACGGCGATGCGTTCCACCCGCTGGGTCGATGGCGCGTCCGCCGCTTCGATGAAAATATCCTGCACATCGGCGTCGGTGGTGGTGAAAGTCCAGGCAATGTGTCGGTTGCGCCCGATGACCAGGAACGGCACCCCCGGTGCGGTGGCGCCGGCAAGCGTCGAATTTGGCGTGTCGATCCGCGCGAGATACCAGACGCCGGGAAATCCGAATGCCAGGTGCGGGTCCCCAGCTAGGATCGGCGCCCCGGTCGCGCTGTGGGCGCCATCGACGGCCCACTCGTTCGATGCGGAGTCCGGCTGTGTCCAGGGGCCGGAGAAGGTGGGCAGCACCGCCGCCAGCCGGCCTGCGGCGGCGGCGAGGTCCGGGTCCGTCGATCCGTCGGCGCGCTGCCGGGGTGGATCGGATCGCCATAATTCGTCGATCCTATCCTGCGGCAACCGTCCTTGCAGCGACAGTCGCGACAATTCCGCTCGCCAATTGCCCGACAAATACAGCCCCATGGTTTTCGCCCACAGCAGGCTATCCGAGGGCTGCCATGGCTCCGGGGCGCCGAGCGGCAGAAATTCGGGGGCGGCGAAGCGGCCGTGCGCGGCGATCCAGGCGTTCACGCCGTTGGCATACGCTTCCAACACGGACTTGGTGTCGTCCGGCAGGGCCGCGTAATCGGCGAGCGCGGCGCGCGCCAAACCGAGGGTGCGCATCGTTCGATCCACCCACAGCGTCGACGGACCCGCCAGTTCCGACAGCCGGCCCGCAGCGGCGCGGCGCATCAGCTCCATTTGAAACATGCGATCGCGCGCATGCACGAACCCCAACGCGGCTGCGCCATCGCGCTCGTTCGCCGCTCGGATGCGGGGTATGCCATCGGCGTCGATCGTAATGCCGACCGGCGCGGATAGGCCGGGAATGCGCGCGGTTTCGCGGCTGGATGGCAAGGTGGCGCACAGCGCCCATACGATTCCGGCAACCGCCAACAATAGCAGGCCAGCGACCGCGCGAAGCAGTGCGAGGGCGATCCGCACGGGCTTGCCCATGGGCTTGCTCATGGGCTTGCGGTGGGCGGCCGGTCGGCGGTGAGACGTCGGAGCATGCGCAAAAATTCCTCGGCGGCGCGGGCGGCCGGCCAAGGCTCCCACGGTGCGACGGATAACCGGGTCGCGAGAGGATCGGTGTCCACCGGACGGTCGACGATGCGTAGGGTCTTGCGCACTTCGTCCCGCGTCCAGCCCACGACATGGATAGCTTCGGATGCAGCCGCGATTCGGTCGGCGCGCTTGTGGGCCTTCTTGTCCTCCGGCGTCCAAGGCGGGACGGTGTAGCGGGTCGCGATCGCCGATTGCAGCCGGGCGGCCAGGGCGGCATAGCCGGGTCCGAGGAAGGGTTTCAGCGGTGAGATCGGGTCGAAACCCAACAAACCCTCATCGGCATCGTGCAGCAATTCGCGGCGCGCGGCGGCGTCGGACAGGCCGGTGGGGCTAGACTGACGGCGTAGGGCAAGCACCAGCAGCGAGTGCTGTGCGACCGACAGCGGCAATGGCCACGCGGAATGCCCGCCCCAGCGATAGGTGCGCGCGAGGCCGAGGGCTAGGTCCTCATCTGTCCAGTCGAACGGCGTTGGGTCGAGCAAATCCAGCCGGTGACCCGACGGCAAACGCACCCAGGCTCGGGTGGGGACAGGGGGCATAGCGGTTGCGCGGCTCTCAATCGGCCTTATCCGGCGGCGGCGGCGTACGACTGTGCTGCATCTTCGCGATAAGATCTTTCACGCGCGACGATCCGTCCGGTCGTAGGACGGACTGTCGGATGACATTGAAGGTCGTATGATGCGATCGTGTCCATTGGCCGTTTTTCTCGATGTCGCTTTCGATTTGCTGGAGCGCGCGGTACCAGATTGTCAAACGCAACATATTGAGCAAATCGGGAATATCGGGAAGGCCTAACCATCGATAGATCGGCAACAACAATGCCAATGGGAGAACGATCGCCAAGTAATACTCGACGGTGCTCGCCCATTGCAGCGGTAATTGGCGGTATCCCCAAGGTATGCCCGACGTATAATATTCCGCCGCGCGGGGGTCGATCTCTACCTTGGAATGACGCAACGCCGGGAATTCGCGCTCCGCGCTGACCAGGGTCGCCGGTCCATGCACCGCAGCCATGGCGCGTAGCATCGTCCAGGCGATCGCGGGATGGAGCGATTTGTTTGCCACGACATACGATGTGCCGGCCACCAACGAAATTTCCCGCGCCGGAATATGCTTGGCCATATCGATAACATCGCGCGCCAGCTTAACCGGTCGAAGTTGCGGAAATTTGAGCGAAATCGCGTAGGCCTGCGGGAAATCGACGAGTTGAAGGTCTTCGCGCTGCATCAGTTCGCGCACGATCGGGTTGTCGTCGCGTAGTACGGCGGCGATTGCATCGACCGTACCCGCTTGGATCGCGACGACCTGATCGGCCAGCGGCATGTAGGATATCTTGGTGTTCGATGCGTCGATGCCCAGGGCATTGAGCACGGGAACGGCCAATGCGACTGTGGCACTGCCTGTCGGCGGCAGGGCGATGGTGCGGCCACGCAGGTTTTCGGCGGTCCAGTCCCTGCCCAGCGCCTTGCGATAAAACACGAATAGCGGCTGGTATTCGATCGCCCCTAAAATTCGGAGATTTTCGGCGTCGCTCGGACGAATTTCGGTGATCGCGAAGCCCAACGAAACAATACTGTCGTCGAGGCTGACCGCGGTTGGAATGCTTGCTGTGTTCTCGAACGGGACGGATCGCAGTTCGATCCCCTGTGCCGCGAAGATCGGGCGGTATTTCTCCGCCACGGCGGACCACGAGCCGCCGGTTGCCCCCGTGGCGATGGCGACCGTGCGGGGCGGTGTGGGGGCGCCGAATATCAATACGATACCGATCCCGACGGCAATACCGAAGAGCATCCGGTGGTTCGTCATAAACCTTAAGTGGGACTCGATATCGATACGCCAATTTTGCCCGGCCGGGTCGTCTGCCTCCTCGGTCGCGACGGATGGCAATACGATCGCGAACAACAGCGTATTGGCGATTCTAAGGAGTGCTTCGATGGCCTGCACGATCAGCATGAACAGTGCCAGCGCGACGATCACGAGTACGATCCTGCCATGCACATCTGGCAGCAGGTCGGCATATCGCAGTGTCGCGGTAACCGCCTCCGGGACTCCTATCGCCGCACCGAACGTGGAGCCGAGCAGGAGCACGACGAATAGTCGGGCGGTATCGGGGAAGCAGCGCAGTACGTCGCCGTTAGCGCCGTCCCGATAGAAACGGATTGCTTTGACCAGAGTGCCGTAACTATTGGCGGTGCTAAAAATTGCCAGTGCTAGGATCGCACAGGTCGTGGGGGAGGCCATCGCCGTTTGCCACGAGGTGAGCAAGTGCAGCAGCACGAACATCGCGATATATGTCGGTACCGTATCGCATAGGGACGCCGCTGCCGCCGCGCAGCGTCCCATGACGCCTCCGCAGTGCTTTAAACAAGCGAGGATTCCGCCAGCCGTCAGCCCGACCGACAGCGCGGCCGTGGCAATCCAGATGTTGACGATAAATCCGGATAGGAAATCGCCAATGAACCCGGATGGGAGCAAATTCATGGCAGCGCTGCTTCGGAACCGAGCGATCCGGACGGCCCGTTGCCGCATCGCAAGCGCGCCGAATTGGGTGCCTGCGCGCTGGCTATCCGCACGATTTCACGGGGAAGCAACATCGAGTAGCCGCACCTTTCATTCCATGTTTTCGCAAATCCGTGCGCTGCGCTGCGGTCCGACGGCCTATGACCGGCGGCGAACGAGCCACCCGCTCGCTGTTCGGACAACGGCTTCGAGCGCTTGTACGAGCAACATGAACATGACCAGCGCCAGACCGACCAGCATAATCCGGCTTTGGATATCCGGCAGAAGCTCGGCATGGCGCAAAGTCACCGTGACGGCTTCGGGCACACCGATTGCCGCGCCGGTCGACGAGGCGAGAACGAGAACAACGAACACCCGCGTAGTATTCGGAATAAATAGCATTGCCGCGCGAACCGAACCCTCTCGGAGGTATCGCAAAGTATCCAATAGACCATTGGAAATATTCGATGCGGCGTATATCCCTAGCGAGAGGATGACGAAAGTCGCCATGGGAACGGTTGCCGAGTAATCCGCGATGACGATGCTGCGGGGCAGCAGGTTCAACAGTACGAACATTGCAACGAATGTCGGGGTGGCATTGAACAGGGACGTTGCGGCGGTGGCGATGCGTCCGAATATGCCGCCGACAAACCGTAGCCAAGCCAACAAACCGCCCACCGCAAGTCCAAGTAGCAGGGACGCCCCTCCGACCCAGAGATTGGTGACGAAGCCCCGTAAAAAATCTTCGATGAAACTGGGCGGGAGGAAGCTCATGATACCGCTCCTTGCCGGGTCAGGAGCAGACCCAGCAATCCGCTCAAGCGTGCGACTGCCCAAATGATGGCCATGTAGATAAGCAACAGGATGGCGAACGTCGTCGTGCGTTCCGACGATACCGACGCAACGTCGTTCAGCGTGTTGAGCAGTTCCGGCGTGCCGATGAAGGCGGCCACGGCGCTGGCCCGTGCGGCATTGACCATGAACGCGGTAATTTGTGTCCGAGCGCGATGTAGGACGGCGACAAGCGGCTGCGATTGGGTGCCCGTCCCGTCGTCCATACTGGCAGCCGCGTCGGCGATCGCGACACCGGCGAAACATCCATTTGTCAGGCCGATCGCCAACACGGCTGTGCAAAGCGCGACGCCGGTTCCATAATTCGTGACCGAGGACGCTAGATAATATCCAAGCAACATCAGCAGGATGACTGGACTGGATCGAAAAAAAGCAGCGACCAATTTTGCGGCGACGCCAAATACGATCGAACCGCGGCGAATGCCGGCTTGGAAGAAAATAGCGAAAAACAGTGTTGCGAATATCGCCCCTACCACCAACACAAGCGTGTTCAAGATACCTTCGATGAACATCTCGAAATTCACCTGGCCGGTCAGCATGGGAAAACTGACTGTTAGCCCCAGTCGCTCCTTTGCCCAGAGTTCGATGTGTTTCACTTGCGATGCGAACGAGGTGGGGGCATCCACATCGGAATAAGCTGCCAACATACAAGATTCTGCGGGATCGCCGCTTGGCGTCGAACACGCCGGCTGCGACCATAAAGCGTTCTGCGCGGCGACGAAGCTTCGGGGCAGCGTGTATTTCGATAGCAGGTCGGTCATCTCTCCGGATCGGTACAAATCGACGACGATCAGGCTAAGCAGATGCTCCATATCGTTGCTTCTGTCTTTGCGTAATCCGATACCCCAACCGAAGTCGGTCAATGCTACCTTTTCTTCGAACCGTTGCGCGAAGCGTTCATCCGCGATCGATGCCGCCCACAGCGTATTGTCGTGGGCGGCGAGACTGCAAGTGCCGAAGCGGAGCGCATCGATCAGTGCTTGCGGCGAGTCGTAAAGCATGAGCCGAGCACCCGCTTTGCTCATGATAAGGTTCGAAGCCGCACCGACGGGAACGCAGACGGATCGCCCCGCCAACCCTTGAAGACCGTCGAGCGCGAGCCGCCTAGGTCCCATAATCGACGTGTGGCTTCCGAAGTAATGGGGGCGCACAAAACGTATCTGCTCGTCGCGCGTGACCGTATGGGTCATGGTGGCGACGGCGATATCGACATCGCCCGCGACCACCTTCAAGATACGATTCGCGGGGGTAACAGTGGCCAGTTGCGGGACGACGTTCAGGCGTTCGGCGATGCGGTTCGCGAGATCGATCTCGAAACCGCTGTAGTGCCCGTTTTCCAGGTATCCGAATCCGGGGTAGTTCGCGCGCACGCCGATGCGGATTTTTCCGGCGCAAAGCACTGTCGCGAGAAGGTCGTTCGGCGCGGCGCAACCGCGTTGCCGCGTATCTTGCAGGATCGCGGCGATTCGATCTTTTGTCGCATCTGCCCACGCCGATCGGCTCGGCAGCGCGCAAGCGACGGCGAGACACAGGATGGTTAGAACGGCACTCAATACCCGGATACGCATCATACCCTTCCCATGACTGGCGAATGGCCGGACCAGCCGATCTCCAGAACGCGCGAATCGACGAAATCGTACGCCCCGTATCGCCGCAGTGTCGTCGGAACGCAACGCGAAGTACCAGGCGGGAACAAAGCATCGATGTGCTCTCGATGTTCGCATACCGACCAGACGAACACGCTATGCGCTTCTAACCCGAGGGTTCGAATCAGGTCCATGGTCTCGTCCAGTCCGATAAGGTCCAGATGAGTCATGTACGCACATCCGTAATGAACCCGGATGGGAGCAAATTCATGGCAGCGCTGCTTCGGAACCGAGCGATCCGGACGGCCCGTTGCCGCATCGCAAGCGCGCCGAATTGGGTGCCTGCGCGCTGGCTATCCGCACGATTTCACGGGGAAGCAACATCGAGTAGCCGCACCTTTCATTCCATGTTTTCGCAAATCCGTGCGCTGCGCTGCGGTCCGACGGCCTATGACCGGCGGCGAACGAGCCACCCGCTCGCTGTTCGGACAACGGCTTCGAGCGCTTGTACGAGCAACATGAACATGACCAGCGCCAGACCGACCAGCATAATCCGGCTTTGGATATCCGGCAGAAGCTCGGCATGGCGCAAAGTCACCGTGACGGCTTCGGGCACACCGATTGCCGCGCCGGTCGACGAGGCGAGAACGAGAACAACGAACACCCGCGTAGTATTCGGAATAAATAGCATTGCCGCGCGAACCGAACCCTCTCGGAGGTATCGCAAAGTATCCAATAGACCATTGGAAATATTCGATGCGGCGTATATCCCTAGCGAGAGGATGACGAAAGTCGCCATGGGAACGGTTGCCGAGTAATCCGCGATGACGATGCTGCGGGGCAGCAGGTTCAACAGTACGAACATTGCAACGAATGTCGGGGTGGCATTGAACAGGGACGTTGCGGCGGTGGCGATGCGTCCGAATATGCCGCCGACAAACCGTAGCCAAGCCAACAAACCGCCCACCGCAAGTCCAAGTAGCAGGGACGCCCCTCCGACCCAGAGATTGGTGACGAAGCCCCGTAAAAAATCTTCGATGAAACTGGGCGGGAGGAAGCTCATGATACCGCTCCTTGCCGGGTCAGGAGCAGACCCAGCAATCCGCTCAAGCGTGCGACTGCCCAAATGATGGCCATGTAGATAAGCAACAGGATGGCGAACGTCGTCGTGCGTTCCGACGATACCGACGCAACGTCGTTCAGCGTGTTGAGCAGTTCCGGCGTGCCGATGAAGGCGGCCACGGCGCTGGCCCGTGCGGCATTGACCATGAACGCGGTAATTTGTGTCCGAGCGCGATGTAGGACGGCGACAAGCGGCTGCGATTGGGTGCCCGTCCCGTCGTCCATACTGGCAGCCGCGTCGGCGATCGCGACACCGGCGAAACATCCATTTGTCAGGCCGATCGCCAACACGGCTGTGCAAAGCGCGACGCCGGTTCCATAATTCGTGACCGAGGACGCTAGATAATATCCAAGCAACATCAGCAGGATGACTGGACTGGATCGAAAAAAAGCAGCGACCAATTTTGCGGCGACGCCAAATACGATCGAACCGCGGCGAATGCCGGCTTGGAAGAAAATAGCGAAAAACAGTGTTGCGAATATCGCCCCTACCACCAACACAAGCGTGTTCAAGATACCTTCGATGAACATCTCGAAATTCACCTGGCCGGTCAGCATGGGAAAACTGACTGTTAGCCCCAGTCGCTCCTTTGCCCAGAGTTCGATGTGTTTCACTTGCGATGCGAACGAGGTGGGGGCATCCACATCGGAATAAGCTGCCAACATACAAGATTCTGCGGGATCGCCGCTTGGCGTCGAACACGCCGGCTGCGACCATAAAGCGTTCTGCGCGGCGACGAAGCTTCGGGGCAGCGTGTATTTCGATAGCAGGTCGGTCATCTCTCCGGATCGGTACAAATCGACGACGATCAGGCTAAGCAGATGCTCCATATCGTTGCTTCTGTCTTTGCGTAATCCGATACCCCAACCGAAGTCGGTCAATGCTACCTTTTCTTCGAACCGTTGCGCGAAGCGTTCATCCGCGATCGATGCCGCCCACAGCGTATTGTCGTGGGCGGCGAGACTGCAAGTGCCGAAGCGGAGCGCATCGATCAGTGCTTGCGGCGAGTCGTAAAGCATGAGCCGAGCACCCGCTTTGCTCATGATAAGGTTCGAAGCCGCACCGACGGGAACGCAGACGGATCGCCCCGCCAACCCTTGAAGACCGTCGAGCGCGAGCCGCCTAGGTCCCATAATCGACGTGTGGCTTCCGAAGTAATGGGGGCGCACAAAACGTATCTGCTCGTCGCGCGTGACCGTATGGGTCATGGTGGCGACGGCGATATCGACATCGCCCGCGACCACCTTCAAGATACGATTCGCGGGGGTAACAGTGGCCAGTTGCGGGACGACGTTCAGGCGTTCGGCGATGCGGTTCGCGAGATCGATCTCGAAACCGCTGTAGTGCCCGTTTTCCAGGTATCCGAATCCGGGGTAGTTCGCGCGCACGCCGATGCGGATTTTTCCGGCGCAAAGCACTGTCGCGAGAAGGTCGTTCGGCGCGGCGCAACCGCGTTGCCGCGTATCTTGCAGGATCGCGGCGATTCGATCTTTTGTCGCATCTGCCCACGCCGATCGGCTCGGCAGCGCGCAAGCGACGGCGAGACACAGGATGGTTAGAACGGCACTCAATACCCGGATACGCATCATACCCTTCCCATGACTGGCGAATGGCCGGACCAGCCGATCTCCAGAACGCGCGAATCGACGAAATCGTACGCCCCGTATCGCCGCAGTGTCGTCGGAACGCAACGCGAAGTACCAGGCGGGAACAAAGCATCGATGTGCTCTCGATGTTCGCATACCGACCAGACGAACACGCTATGCGCTTCTAACCCGAGGGTTCGAATCAGGTCCATGGTCTCGTCCAGTCCGATAAGGTCCAGATGAGTCATGTACGCACATCCGTCCGAACGCATCTTATCTGGCAGCCCCCGTAAGAACCGGTCTATCAGGGTTCGGCCACCGCCGCTCCATGTCGGCAATCGATCCGATTTCGACGGCAGCGATAGCGGGTAATGCGGTAGATTGGTAGCGATTAGGTCGAAATCGTCGTCTGGGACGTTGCTCCAGACGTCGCTCAGCGCCAGTGTCGCCCGAGCATGATAGCCTACGGTCGTCAGCAGGTCGGCAGTCGCGCGAAGTGCGTCCGGTTCGATATCGATTCCCCACAAACGGTCAACATTTGCCGACCCGATGGCACCGAGAACGATGCCGTTCCCAACACCTATTTCGATTGCCTTTTCGAATGCGCGGCATGCGGTGGCACATTCCACCGTCCTTAGCAGTGCGGCAGTGTATTCGCTCGGCCGGAATGTCGTAAGAAGGTCGTTGCTGAGCATATCGTTATGTCTCTGCCGCAACAGGCTTGGACATTGTCTCGGTTATCGATGCCATGGCTTTTTACTCCCAGTTCGCTCCTGTGCGATCGTCCGAGGGCGGCGATCAGTACGGGGTTGCGCGTTTCACAATGCATGGATTTTTGGTACATAGCAACGGATTATGCGCAGACCGATGTGTGTTGGAGCCTATCGTATTTGGCAGTTTATTTCGATATGCGTATATATTTGCGATAATAGGCATGCTCGGCAACCGCAGGATCCGGGTACCCCGGTTCGAATCTTGCGGACACTGCCGGCGATGGCTTGGCTTCGTCGGCAGCGTTGCACCTAGCCGATGGGCGGCAAATCCAGTCGCACGATTTCCTTGTTTCCGTTCAATGTGGGAAATGTTTTGAGAATCATCGGATCGTGCCCTGGAATAACGTGGTTCGGGCCGTCGGCGAGGCCGTTGATAATCTCGAACCCCTTCAACATGCGGCCGACATCGAACACAACCGGGAACGGATTCCGCAGGCGAATGTTGCGCCAGTAATGCGTGGCGTCGCCGGCCAGCACCACCCAGCCGCGCTTGGTCGGCACCCGGATCGATTGGATGCCGCCGGAGTGCCCGCCGATCAGATGCAGCGTGATCCCCGGCGCGATCTCCTGGGTGCCGTCGTAGATTTTTAGCCGTTCGGTATACAGCGCATCGATCGCGGCGCGCACGTCCTCCACATCGTAGGGGCGACGCAGGAACGGCTCGCACATACAGGCGCCTGTACAGTAGCTCATTTCCGAGGCCTGGACGTGGAATGTCGCTTTCGGGAAATACTCCATGCCGCCGGCGTGATCCCAGTGCATGTGGGTTAGCACGACATCGGTCGCGGTGGCTGGATCGATCCCGGCGTCGAGCAACGCCTGCGCTGGGGTGCGCAGTATTTCCCGCCCACGCCGAGCGCCGGATTCGGGGCTGAAACCGGTGTCCATGACGATCGTGCGGCCATTGCCTCGGATGGCGAACAGCAGAAAATCCATCGGGTCGGGGGAGGCGTGGTCATCCACCGGGACGATGAAATTTTGGAAGTGTTTGCGGTCGTTCATAAGCGCATAGCGCAGCGCCAGCACTTCGTAGGTGGGTTCCATGGCTGTTTCCTCCGTTCGCTCGGCTCTGAGTAAACCGCGTGGCGGCTTCGATGGCAATGCCGGTTCGGGTGCGAGAAGGAGCGTATCGTGGACGACGATCGGGGATGGGGTTCTGCGCCCCTTGCTGGCACCGGATGCCTAAATCGGCTTGGACCGAGTGTTCGCCTAACGGGGTTTCGCTCATGGCGGACCGGGATTAGTCTGCACGCCCCTATCGCATTGCAGGAGGCCCCCATGGTCGACGTTCCCAACCGCCCCGAATACCAAAGCGAATTGTTCAAAAAGGGCCTCGAAGTCCGCCGCGACGTTCTGGGCGGCGATTATGTCGATGGCTCCCTTGCGCGGGCCGACGATTTCAACGCCGTGTTCCAGCAGATGACGACCGAAATTGCCTGGGGTATGGCTTGGACCCGCCCCGGTCTGGACCGCAAAACCCGCAGCATTATCAACCTCGGTATGCTCTCCGCCCTGAATCGTGGCGCCGAGTTGCGGCTACATCTGCGGGCGGCGCTGACCAACGGCGTGAGCCGGGACGAAATCAAGGAAGTGCTGATCCAGGTCGGAGCCTATTGCGGCATTCCCGCCGCTTTGGAGGCGTTCAAGATCGCCACCGAGGTCTTCAAGGAAGCCGACGCGACGAAGAAGGACTGAAACATATGACCGATCGACCGACCGTCGGCTTCGTCGGCGTGGGCAATATGGGCTGGCCGATGGCCGCCTGCCTCGTGAAAGCCGGCTTCACCGTCAATATCGCCGACGCCAAGCGCGAGGTCGCCAATAATTTCGTGCAACAAATCGGCGGTTTCGCACCCGATACTTTGAAGGAACTGGCCGGCGGGTCCGATGTTGTCGTGACTATGCTGCCGACTAGCGCGATCGTCGAGCGCGTGCTGTCCGGTGGCGACGACAATATCTTCGCCGGCATGAAACCCGGCACTATCGTGATCGACATGAGCTCGGGGGTTCCCTCGCACACCCAACGTCTGGCCGAACAGGTCGCGGCGATGGGGGGCATCATGATCGACGCCCCGGTGTCGGGCGGCGTGCCGCGCGCCAAAACCGGGCAATTGGCGATCATGGTCGGCGGACCCGAAGATGTTATCGAGCGGATGAAACCCGTGCTCGCCGCTATGGGCACGTCCATCCTGCGCGCCGGCAATGTCGGTGCGGGTCAGGCGGTGAAGGCGCTAAACAACATGGTCAGCACCGGCGGATTCCTGATCGGGATCGAGGCTTTGTTGGTCGGCCAGCGCTTCGGCCTCGACCCCGGTGTCATGACGGACGTGCTGAATGCCGCGACTGGCATGAATAATTCTACCCAGAAGAAATTCCGCCAATTCGTGCTGTCGCGGAAATTCGATGCCGGGTTCACGATGGGTTTGTTGGCGAAGGACTTGTCCATTGCCATGCAAATCGGCCGCGAAACCGGCACCGCGACGCCGCTCAGCGCGTTGGTGCGGGAAATTCTGGTGTCGGCCGAAACCATGTTCGGGCCGAACGCCGATCACACCGAAATGGCGAAATGGTGCGAGCGGCTGGCCGGCGACGAATTGAACCTGAAAGAATAACCCGCTTCGTGCCGTGCGGTTCCGGCAATGCCCGGGATTGCACGGCGCGGCGCGCTCAACCCCTCCAGAACGGCTTCGCGATCTCGCGCACGACCTCGTACCGGCTGGCGTTGATGTCCATCAGATCGCGATCGGACATATACTGAAGCGCATCCCGATCTTGTGCCCGCTGCCGCACGCGCTGCACCCAGATCGCGAGGAAATGGGGCACGCCGAACCGCAAGCTCGTGGACGGCGCGCAGTGCGAAAATGTTGTCGCTGACATGGTCTGAACTCCTGCTCGGCGGCCGATTGCCGTCGCTGCAAGGAATATGGAACGGGCGTTGACATTGTAGAAATCGATAATCGATATTCTGTATATCGTAAAAATCGATGATAAGGCGCGTCTATGAATCTCGCGGCGATCGACCTCAATCTTCTCGTGGCCTTCGAAGCGCTGATCGGTGAGCGCAATGTTACCCGAGCAGGTCAGCGGCTTGGACTTGGGCAGCCGGCCATGAGCGCGGCGCTCGGGCGATTGCGCCTGACATTCAAGGATGAATTGCTGGTCCGCGTTCCCGGCGCGTCGATGCGTCCGACCGATAAGGCGGTGGCGTTGAATCACGCCGTCAGCGATGTGCTTGCCCGGGTGCGGCAGGTGTTCGATTCTGAAACATCGTTCGATCCGGCGCGGGCGCGGGCGGTCTATCGTATCGCCACCAGCGATCATCCCGCCACGATGGTGCTGCCTCGGTTTCTAGAGATTCTGCGCGATAAGGCACCGCATGTCGATGTGCGGATTTTCGCCTTGGATAAACGGGATGCGTTCGATTCCGTCGATCGCGGCGAAATCGATCTGCTGATCGGATCGTTTCGTAACGTGCCGAAGCGGATACGCTCACGGCCTTTATATACCGATGGATATTTATGTGTCGTACGAAAGGACCATCCGCTGCTAAACGCGGATGGCACGCTATCGCTCGATGCCTATGTCGCCGCCCCGCACGTGTTGGTCACGCTGGCGGCGGATGATCGCGGCATCGTGGATGAGGTTCTGGCGAAGCAAGGTCTACGCCGGCGGGTGGCGGCGACGGTGTCGGATTTTCATCTGGTGCCGCATATCGTCGCGCGTACCGATATGATCGGGCATCTACCCCGCCGGATCGCAGATCTGCTGATTATCGGCGGAGATTTGCGAGTCTTGCCGCCCCCGGTTGCATTGCCCCCTTGGAATTCCGAGTTGTTTTGGGGCGGCGTATCCGATGCCGAACCGGGCGCAAAATGGTTTCGCGAACAGCTTTTCGCGATCGGCCGGGATATCGAAGCGCACGAACAAGGATAGCGGCAAAACAAGCGATCGCTCGACGCCCGACCCTTGACCGGAACGCCGGGCAAGGGGATGACAGGCTAACGCAACCGCACCCCGGGGGACGAACCAACATGAAGGTCTACGAGGCTATCGCGCAATCCCTGATCGCCGAAGGCGTGACGGATTTCTTCGGCTTGATGGGCGACGGCAATATGTGGCTCTGGGGCGCGATTTGCCGCGACCCGAAAGTGCGCGGCTACTCGCTGCGGCATGAGTCGATGTCCGTGTCTGCGGCCGACGGTTACGCGCGCACCACGGGCAAAGTCGGCGTCTGCATGGTCACCTGCGGCCCCGGCATCACCCAATGCGGCACGTCCATGATCGCGGCCTATCGCGGCAAGACCCCGGTCGTGATGATCGCGGGCGAAATCCAACCGGGCTCGAAAAACAACACCCAGTCGATGGATCAGAAGCGCTTCGCCGAGGCTTGCAACACCCGCTTCCACACCGTCACGTCCGCCGACAACATGGCGGAAGAAATCGCTGAGGCGTTTTACGCCGCGCGCGTGCATCGTTGCCCGGTTCTGTTGAACTTGCCGATGGGCTTGCAGGAAGAAGAGATCGACTGGGACTACGATTATCGCCCGTCCTGGCAATTTCTGCCCAAGCGTATGGAAACCCCGGCGCCGGATATTCTGGCCGAAGTGATCGAGAAGCTGATCGCCGCCGAACGTCCCGTGATTCTGGGCGGTCGCGGCGCCATTATGGCCGGTGCCAGGGACGAGATGATTGCGCTCGCCGACCGTACCGGCGCGCTGCTGGCGACGTCGTTGCAAGGCAAGGGCCTTTTCGCGGGCCATGAGTGGAACGTCGGCATTTCCGGTGCGTTCGCCGCCGAACCCGCCGAACGCCTGCTCGCCGATGCGGATTTCGTCCTCGGGGTGGGCGCAGAACTCGGTTACTACACGACGGAAGGCGGGCTGATGTATCCGTCGGCCGAGGTCGCGCGTATCGACATTCGCCCGATGCCGGATCAGATCGGGGTCATTCCCGGCCTTTACGTGCAAGCCGACGCAAAGAAGGCGATCGCTGCCATCAATGAGGCGCTGGAAGCGCGGCAGGTCCGCAAGACTGGCTTTCGTAGTCCCGATACCCGAGCGATCCTGGACGCGCCGGACCATGTGTTTACGCCGCCGACCGATGGGCTGGACCCGCGGCCGCTGGCAAACAAGCTGGGTGCGGCGATCCCGAAGGGCGCGCTGGTTACCTGCGGCGCCGGGCACTTCTTCTCTTGGATCGCGATGTACATGCCGTTGCCGGCTGGGTCGGAGATCCAGTTCTCCTATAATTTCGGCGCGGTCGGGCAGGGCTTGGGCGTCATGGTCGGCACATCGGTCGGTAATCCCGGCCGCCAGCATGTCGCGATCGAGGGCGATGGCTCCATGATGTTTAACATCCAGGAGCTGGAAACCATCGTCCGCGAGAAGCTGAACATTACCCTGGTCGTGTGGAACGACGAAGGCTACGGCGCGGAAGTGCATAAGCTGACAGCCAAGGGCTTCAACGAGAAACTCGCGCAATGGGAATCGCCGGACTTCGTGGCACTGGCCAAAGCGTTCGGCGGCGACGGGGTGAAGCTGGATACGGTCGAGCAGATCGGCGGCGCGGTTGCGACCGGCCTCGCCAAGGGCGGTCTATACCTGATCGACGCTAGGGTATCGTCCACCACCCCGACCGATCCGTATGCCAAAGTCTACCACGGCATTCCCAGCACCGCCCCGCTGCTGCGTCAGCCGGCATAGTCGAAAATGCATTTCGAAGGCGAGTTTAGCGTTCCAGGCAAGCCGGCGGATGTCATCCGCCGGTTCGCCGACGTTCCGCGCATGACGACGTGCATGCCAGGCGCGGTGTTGGAGGCGCAGAACGAAGACGGAAGCTGGCCGGGCGGCATGGTCGTGTCGTTCGGACCCAAGAAAATTAAGTTCAGCGGTAAGGCCACGGTCAATTTCGACTTCGACAATCTGACCGGCACCGTGCACGGACGCGGCGCCGCCGACATGCGGGCTGCACGCATCGGGGTGAAAGTGTCGTTCGCGCTACGGGACGATCCGGCTGCGGAAAAACCCGCGACGCTGGTGAAAGTCGTATCGGATGCGGAGTTAGGTGGCGTTTTGGCCGATTTCGCTCGTACGGGCGGGATCGCGGTCGCCAACATGATCATGGCCGATTTCGCCAAACGCGCCGCAGCGGAGTTTTCCAAAGACGAACCGGTCGAGGAGCCGGTGGCCGAACCCGCTCCAGCCCCCGTTGCGCAGGAACCGCAGGCAGATGCACCGGCAGTCCCCGCACCGGACGTTCGCCCAACCGCGTCCGCTCGGCCTGCTATGCCACCGCCGCCCGCATCCGCCCCGGCAATATCTGCGGGGAGCGTCATGTGGGTCGTGATCAAAGCCTACCTTGCCCGGATCGGCCGGATTTTCGGAATCGGACGATAGCGCAAACATCGGCGCGATGACCGGCCTTCACCCGCCATCGGGACCGTCGGTCACTCCGCTGCTTGCGCCAGAACCTGGGCCTGTGCGGCCTTGCGTGCTCGATGCGCTTTCTGCGCGGCGTCCCGGCGTTCGTCGAACTGCGGCAGGCGGCGGTGCGGATTGGGGTGGATTTGGTTGTCGGCCTCCCCAGGGTTTTTCTGCGCGCCGGCCCAGCCGTGTTCGGCCACGTCGAACACGATCCCGCTCAGATCCCAGTGCTTCACTTCGTAGCCATGCGGGTTGTTGACGTCGCCCATCATCCATTTCGCCCCGGCCTCGGTCGCTTGTTTCGAGGACTGGATCACGTCGTCTACCCAGAAGCCGATGTGGTGCAAGCCGACATATTCGGTGCCGAATCCCTGCGACGCTTCTTCGTCCTTGAAATGCAACAAGGCGAGGTTGACCACGCCGTCGGTCAGGAAAATACCCTCGGCCAGCGGTCCGTCGAGTTCGGACACTTCCTCCAACCCCATGACATCCTTGTAGAATTCCGCAGTTTCCCACGGGTCTTTCACGCTGAACGCGAAGTGGCGGATTTTGCCTTTGCTTCTTTCGGTCATCTTGGCTTCTCCTGTTTTTCGGGCGGAATAGCGGATACTGCGTCCGTTCCCGCCGCGACGGCAAGAGGAGTTCTTTGGGTTGAATATCGATATAAACGGCATGGCACACGTTATCCTTACCGTGAGCCAATTCGAGGCTGCCCGCACTTTCTACGGGCGGCTGTGCACCGCCATGGGCATGAAGCCGGTCTTCGACGGCGATAAGTTCTGCTACTGGGTCGGCGGCCGCACCGCGATCGGCATCGAACCCTGCGACCCCATCCACGCAGCCGAGCGCTTCGTCCAGGCTCGGGTCGGATTGCACCACATATGTATCCGTGCCCGCACACGGGACGACGTGGACCGTTGCGCGGCCCTGCTGCTGGAAATGAATGCGACGATCGTGCGCGGCCCGAATGAGAATGCCTGGGCGCCAGGCTATTATTCGGTGCTGTTCGAGGACCCCGATGGCATACGGTTGGAACTGAACCACGTGCCGGGCGTCGGCCTGCTAGCCGAGGGTGCGTCGCTGAACCCGACCGAGGGTTATGGGGACGCGCGGTAGCCGGGAAGGTCTGGTGGAGGGGGTTGGATTCGAACCAACGTAGGCGTACGCCAGCGGATTTACAGTCCGCCCCCTTTAGCCACTCGGGCACCCCTCCGCACGCAGAGCCGGCGAACTACGGCCAACCGGCGGCTTTGTCAACGAACCCTCTCGTAAAAACTGCTATGCGAGGATATGGTAGCGCGAACAAGGGCGGAGTCGGCCACATATCTTTTCTCGGTCAGGCATCCGCATCATGAGTTCGTCGTCCCCGCATACATCCACTCCGATACCCGCTTGGCTGCCCCGCCTGCTCGGCTTCTTCATCGCTGTCGGCCCGGCCGCCACCGATATGTATTTGCCCGCGTTCCCGGCGGTGGAGGCTACGTTCGGCACCGCGCCCGGCACCGCGCAATTGACGTTGGCGGCTTGGTTTGCCGGCTTGGCGGTCGGGCAGATCACACAAGGCACGCTGTCCGATCGTTTCGGCCGGCGGCTGCCGTTGATGACGGGCACTGCGATCTTCGCCCTTGCGACGCTGGGCTGTGCGCTGACGCCGAGCTTGGGTTTGTTGGCGGTTTTCCGCTTCGTTGCGGCATTCGGCGCGTCTTCCGGCATGGTGATCGCTCGGGCAATGGTGCGCGATCTCGCGACCGGGCAAAGTGCTGCGGTCATGATGTCGCGGTTGATGCTGGTGATGGGCGTGGCGCCGATTTTGGCACCGACTGTCGGCAGCTTGGTGCTCAGCTTCGCCCATTGGCGGGTGATTTTCGCGATTTTGGCATGTTACGGGGCCGTGTGTAGCTTCCTCGCGTGGAAAGTCCTGCCCGAGACCTTACCGCCGGAAAAGCGGGTGCATCTTGGATTCCGAGCACAGATCGATCGCTACGCGCTGATTATGCGGGAGCGGACGTTTATCACGCATGCCGCCATGGGCGGATGCAGCGGATTCTGCATGTTCGCTTATTTGGCCGGATCGGCGCCGGTATTCATTCAAGGGTTCGGCCTGCCGCCGGCCGGCTTCGCGGCGATCTTCGGGCTGTGCAGCTGCGGCTTGATCGCGGGCTCGCAGATCAACGCCCGCTTGCTGCCCCGCGTCGGGCTATCGCGCATGCTGACTGTCATCTCCCGCATAGCACTGGCGGGCACCTCGACGTTGCTGATTTTCGCATTCTCCGGCGTGCATATACTGCCGCTGATTGTCGCCCCGCTGGTGGTGGTGCTGAGCTGCCAGGGCTTTGCCAACGGCAACGCCTCGGTCGGGGCGTTGCAGCGGCACGGGGCGCATGCTGGTAGTGCCTCGGCTTTGATGGGGCTGTTCCAGTTCTCTTTAGGCGCGAGCAGCGGTTTGCTGGTGGGCTTGCTGACCGATGGCAGCCCGCGCGGGATGGCGGCGCTGATGTTCCTGGGGACTCTCGGCGCGGTCATTGCGGATCGCCTGCGGCCCCGGTCATAATATTGCAACCGAATGGAGCAGACCCAGCATGACACCGGTCGTCGGCATTCCCGCCTGCGCGCGCGTTATCGACGAGCGCGAAATGCACCTGACCCCGGCCCGCTACGCGGTAGCGGTGATGAATGGGGTCGGCGGTATCCCGATCATGATCCCGCCGGTGGGGGAGGCGCAGTTGCAACTGCTCGATCGTATCGACGGGTTGCTGGTGCCCGGTAGCCCCAGCAACGTGCATCCCGACCATTACGACGGCGGCGACAGCGAAACGCCCGAGAAGCACGATCCGAAGCGCGACTCGACCACGCTGCCGCTGATCCGTGCCGCCGTCGCGCGCGGCATTCCGGTGCTGGCGATCTGCCGGGGTATCCAGGAGCTGAACGTTGCCCTCGGCGGCACGTTGATCCAACGGGTGCACGAACGTCCGGGCCGGATGAACCATCGCGGCGGCGACGGGACTCTGGACCAAAAATACGGACCGAAGCATAAAGTCGCCGTCACCGGGGACCTTGCGCGCATCGTGGGTGCGCACGAGATCGTGGTGAACTCCCTACACGGCCAGTGTATCGATCGCCCGGCTCCCGGCTTGGTGGTGGACGCATTGGCGGAGGACGGCACGATCGAGGCCGTTTCGTATCCCGGCGCACCCGGCTTCGTGTTGGGGTTGCAATGGCACCCCGAATGGCGCTTCGCGGAAATTCCTGCGAGCGTGGCGATCTTCGAAGCGTTCGGCGCTGCGTGCCGAGCGCGTATTGGAAACTTGAGAAAGGCTGCATGACATGGATCTAAAACTCGCGGGCAAGACGGCGCTGATCACCGGCGGATCGAAGGGCATCGGGCGGGCCACCGCCGAGGTACTGGCGGCCGAGGGCTGCAACGTCATCCTCGTGGCGCGCGACCAAGCGCTATTGGACGAAGCGGCGGCCGGCATCCGTGCCACCCGTCAGGTGAACGTGCGTACCATCGCTGCGGATCTTTCGTCCGACGCTGCCGTGCGTAAAGTCGCGGCCGAAGCGGGCGATATCGACATCCTGGTGAACAATGCCGGCGCTATCCCGCCGGGCACGGTGTCGTCGATCGACGACGAGCGGTGGCGCCAAGCGTGGGATCTGAAGGTGTTCGGCTACATCTCCTTCTGCCGTGTGGTGTACGCGCAAATGAAGGCCCGCAAGTCCGGTGTGATTATCAATGTGATCGGCGCGGCGGGCGAAAGCTTCCCCACCGGCTATATCGCGGGCGCGGCCGGCAATGCCGCGTTGATGGCGTTCACCCGCGCGCTGGGCAAGGGCGCCCCGGCCGACGGTCTGCGGGTGGTGGCGATCAACCCCGGCCCGGTGGAAACCGACCGGCTGATCATGCTGCGCAAGGCCGAAGCGCACGAGAAGTGGGGCGATGAGTCTCGTTGGCGCGAGTTGTCGGCTTCGATGCCGTTCGGTCGCCCGGCTTTCCCGGCTGAAATCGGCAACGCTGTGGCGTTCCTCGCCAGCTCGGCGTCGGGTTACACGACTGGCACGGTGCTGACGATCAACGGCGGCGGCTAACGCGCTTCTCCCATGCGTCGGAGCGATCCGGCGCATGGGGCAACCGCACGATTGCGACGACGCCTTGCAACACGCCCCTATCCAAGCTACATAAGCATCCTACTCATTCTCCGCTGGCTATAGGGGGGTGGCCTTCGCCGGCCGCCTTTTTTTTGTTTTTGGACACCGAACCCAACCATACGAGCCTCGAAGCTCGGCTGACCGCGATCTTCGGTCCGACCCTCGAATTCATGGGGTACGAAGTTGTGCGCGTTGCCGTGCTCGGGCGCCAAAACCCAACGGTGCAGATCATGATCGATCGCGCCGACGGAGCCGCTATCGCTGTCGAGGACTGTGAAACCGTCAGCTACCAAGTCAGCACAATGCTGCAAGTGGACGACCCGATGCCGGGTCCCTGGACGCTGGAAGTCAGCTCGCCCGGGATCGATCGGCCGCTAACGCGGGCGAAGGATTGGGTGCGTTTCGCCGGCCATCTGGCGCGGGCGGAAACGCAATTCCCGGTCGATGGGCGCAAGCGTTTCTCCGGCATCGTGATGGGTGCCGACGAGACCCATGCCCGTCTGCGGCTGGACGACGGCAAGGAAGTGGCTTTGCCGCTTGCCGACATTCGGCGCGCCAAGCTGGTACTGACCGACGCCTTGATCGACGCTACGACTCAATCACCGTTGCCAAACTAAGAGGCCGACCATGGATACCGCCATCGCACGCCCCGAACTGCTGCTGGTCGCCGACGCGGTCGCTCGGGAAAAAAATATCGAGCGCGAGGAAGTGCTCGAAGCTATGGAACAGGCCATCCAGAAGGCCGGTAAAGCGAAGTACGGCCACGAGAAAGACATCCGCGCCACCATCGATCGCAAGACCGGCGACGTGCGCTTGTCGCGGTGGACCGAGATCGTGGAAGCGGTCGAGAACGAAGAAACCCAGATGTCGACGCGGGACGCGATGAAGCTGTTCCCGGACAAATCGCTCGGCGATCACATCGTCGATCCGTTGCCGCCCATCGATTTCGGCCGTATCGCCGCGCAGACCGCCAAGCAGGTGATCGTGCAGCGGGTGCGAGAATACGAGCGTAAGAAGCAGTACGACGAGTTCAAGGACCGTGTGGGTGAGGTCATCAACGGTGTCGTGAAGCGCACCGAATACGGCAATCTGATGGTCGAACTCGGTAAAGCCGAGGCGCTGTTGCGCCGCGACGAGTTGATCCCTCGGGAATCGTTCCGTAACGGCGATCGCGTTCGTGCCTATATTTACGACGTGCGCGAAGAGCCGCGCGGCCCGCAAATCTTCCTGTCCCGTACCCATCCCGGCTTTTTGGCTAAGCTGTTCGCGCAGGAAGTGCCGGAAATTTACGACGGTATCATCGAGATCAAAGCGGTTTCCCGCGATCCCGGTAGCCGTGCGAAGATGGCGGTAATCAGCCGCGATAGCTCCATCGACCCTGTCGGCGCCTGCGTCGGTATGCGCGGGTCGCGCGTGCAAGCGGTGGTGGCCGAGTTGCAGGGCGAGAAGATCGACATCATCCCCTGGTCGCCGCAAGCTGCCACATTCGTGGTGAACGCATTGGCGCCGGCCGAGGTGACGAAGGTCGTGCTCGACGAAGAAGCCGGTCGTGTGGAAGTTGTGGTGCCGGACGAGCAATTGTCGCTTGCCATCGGTCGCCGCGGCCAGAACGTGCGTTTGGCGTCGCAGTTGACTCGCTGGGATATCGATATTCTGACGGAAGCGGAGGAATCCGAGCGTCGCCAGGAAGAATTCCGTCGTCGCTCCGGTCTGTTCGTCGAAGCGTTGGATGTGGACGACGTGATCGCTGCTTTGTTGGTGACCGAAGGTTTCAACACGGTCGAGGAACTTGCCTACACCCCGATCGAGGAAGTCGCCGCGATCGAAGGGTTCGACGACTCCGTCGCGGAGGAACTGATCCGTCGCGCCGAAGCGTTCCTGACGCAGCGCGACAACGAACTCAGCGACAAGCGGATCGCGCTCGGCGTGACCGACGATGTCGCGTCGTTCGAGATTTTCACACCGTCGATGCTGGTGCAATTAGGCGAAAAGGGTGTGAAGTCCCTAGACGATTTGGCCGATCTGGCTGGCGACGAGTTGCAGGAAATCGTGGGCGCCGAAGCGTTGGACGAAGAAACCGCCAATGCGGTAATCATGGCGGCGCGTGCCCATTGGTTCGACGACGGCGAGCAGCCGGTCGAAGAACTGGCGGAGGAGGCAGGCCACGACTGAGCTCGAACCCTCCGAGAGCGACGAGATCGACGACGATCTCGAAGCGGGTCCGCTGCGACGGTGCATTCTGACTCGCGATCGTTTGCCGAAAGAGCAAATGATCCGGTTTGTTGTCGGGCCGGATCATGCCGTGGTCCCCGACCTAGCCGCAAGGCTGCCCGGCCGGGGAATATGGTTGAGTGCTCGCGGGGATGTGTTAGAACCCGGTCGCTCCGAGGCGGATAGTCACCGGCAGCTCGTGCGAGCGTTCGCGAGAGCGGCGCGTGGGCAGGTTTCCGTCCCTACGAACCTTGCTTCCGTGCTTGAGGAAGCGCTGGTCCGGCGGATTACGGAGTTGTTAGGTTTGGCACGCCGCGCGGGTCAGGCCATGGCTGGGTTCGAGAAGGCGCGGGAATGGCTTAAGGCCGACCGCGCCCGTGTGGTGTTGCAGGCATCGGACGGCAGCATGGCGGAAAGGACCCGGTTTTTATCGGGTGTTTCGTCCGCGATGCCCGTGTTGGACCCGTTGCCCGGTGCGGCGATGGGGCGGCTGTTCGGACGAGATTTCGTGGTGCATGTCGCGATCGCACCGGGAAAGCTGGGTGAGTCCCTCGTAATCGAAGCGGGGCGGCTGGCCGGATTGAGAATTGGACCGATCGCGGTCGCGGGGCGGGAGACCGCCGGATTGAATGGTGAAGTGAGTGCCAGCGGATAACATGAGCGAAGGCAACGATCAGGAAGGCGGCAAAGCCAGGCTGTCTCTGCGTCCCTCGGGGACGTTGGGACTCGGCCGTACCGTCGACGCGGGCTCCGTGCGGCAAAGTTTCAGCCACGGACGTTCGAAAGTCGTACAAGTCGAGGTGCGCAAGAACCGTGCACCGATCAAGAGCCCAGCTGCGGCTGCCGGTGCCCCCGCGCCGCGCCCGTTGGGCGCGCCGGCTGCACCGCGTCCGCCGGGACCGGCTGCGCGTCCGGCCCCGGGTGCCGGTCGGGCGCTGACCGAGTCGGAACTCGCGACCCGGCAAAAGGTATTGCTCGAGCAGCAGCGCGAGGCCGCCCGCCGCGAGGCTGAGCGCCGGCAGCAGGAAACTATTGCGATCCTGTCGCAAGCGGAAGAAAATCGTCGCCGCGAGGAAGAAGCTCGCAAGCAGGCGGAAGAAGACGCACGCCGTCAAAAGGAAGAGGAAGCGCGCGAGCGCGCCGACGCCGAGGTGCGCCGTATTGCCGAAGTAAAGGAAGCCGCTGCCGCTGGCAAACCGGCGCCCGAATCTGTCGAAGCCCCGCCGCCCGCTCCAGTGGCGGCACCGGTCGTCGCAAAGGCGCCGGCCGAACCTGCGCCCGTCGCGCCGGCAGCCCCGGCCACCCCCGCAGCGCGGCCCGGAACACCGGCTGCGGCGACCACGGCTGCCGCCGCCGCCGAAACGCTGCGGCTGCGTCCCGGCGTGCGTCCCGAGGAAGAAGACGAAGGCCGTCAAGTGCGCCGACCCGGCCCCGGTGGCGCACCCGTACGCCGCCCCCCGGTCGTAGCGCCGAAGGGCGGCACCAACGATCGCCGACGCGCCGGCCGCATCGACGTGCAAGCCGCCATCGAAGGAGAGGACGATCGTGTCCGCTCGCTCGCCTCGGTTCGTCGTCAGCGCGAACGCGAACGCCGTCAGGCGGAACTGGAACGACTGCGCGCCGATCAGGTGAAGGTCGTTCGCGATGTGATCCTGCCCGACACGATCACCGTGCAAGAACTCGCCAATCGTATGGCCGCCCGCACACCCGACGTCATCAAGGCGTTGATGCGCATGGGCGTTATGGCGACCATCACGCAATCGCTGGATGCCGATACTGCCGAGCTGGTGGTGCAGGAATTCGGCCATCGTGCGCGCCGTGTGTCGGAATCGGATGTGGAAACCGGCCTCGAAGGCGGGGTGGATACCGAAGAAGAACTGCAAATCCGTCCGCCGGTCGTGACCATCATGGGTCACGTCGATCACGGCAAGACCTCGTTGCTCGATGCGCTTCGCTCCACCGACGTGGCCGGCGGGGAAGCCGGGGGTATCACCCAGCACATCGGCGCCTACCAAGTCGAAACCGCCAACGGCAATCGCATCACCTTTATCGACACGCCGGGTCATGAGGCGTTCACCGCCATGCGCTCGCGCGGTGCATCGGTCACTGATATTGTCGTGCTGGTCGTTGCTTCCGACGATGGCGTGATGCCGCAGACGATCGAGGCGATCAAACATGCCCAAGCTGCCGGCGCGCCGCTGATTATCGCCATCAACAAGATGGACAAGCACGACGCCAACCCGAACCGTGTGCGGCAGGAATTGCTACAGCACGATGTGGTCGTGGAAGATATGGGTGGCGAGACCCAGGATGTCGAAGTTTCGGCCCTGAAGCGGACCGGGCTCGACAAGCTGGAAGAAGCCATCATGCTCCAGGCAGAAATCCTGGAACTCAAGGCCAACCCGGATCGTACCGCCGAGGGTTCGGTGATCGAAAGTCGGCTGGATCGCGGTCGCGGCCCGGTTGCGACGATCTTGGTGCAGAAAGGCACGCTTTACCAAGGCGATATCGTGGTGGCCGGTGGCGAGTGGGGCCGGGTGCGTGCCATGCTCGACGACAAAGGCCGCAACCTGCGCGAAGCCGAACCGTCGATGCCGGCCGAAATCCTCGGCCTCAGCGGCGTGCCAAGTGCAGGCGAGCCGTTCGTCGTGGTCGAAAACGAGCAGCGGGCTCGGGAAATCACCGAGTTCCGTCAGCGCCGTCAGCGCGACAAAACGGCCGGTGCGAACACCCTGGCACGCGGAACGCTCGATCAGATGTTGGCGCGTATCCAGGCCGGCGAGCAGAAAGAAGTCGCTGTTATCATTAAGGCCGATGTGCAAGGCAGCGCCGAAGCGATCCAGGCCACCGTTCTCAAGCTTGCGCACGAAGAAGTGCGCGTGCGTGTGCTCTTGGCCGGCGTCGGGCAGATCACCGAAAGCGACATCCAACTCGCTCGGGCTTCCAGCGCGGTGGTCGTGGCATTCAACGTCCGGGCAACGTCCCAGGCACGCGAAATGGCGCAGCGGGATGGGGTGGACATTCGCTACTTCTCGATCATTTACGATGTGGCCGACGACGTCGAAAAACTGGTGCGCGGCAAAGTGGCGCCGAAGGCACGCGAGAAGTTCCTGGGCTACGCCGAGGTTCGCGCGGTGTTCGACATCACCAAAACCGGCAAAGTTGCCGGCTGTATGATCACAGAAGGCCTTGTGAAGCGCGGCACCGGCGTGCGCGTGCTGCGCGACAACGTGGTGATCCACAACGGCGAACTCACCCAGCTCAAACGCTTCAAGGACGATGTCCGCGAAGTCGCCCGCGGCTACGAGTGCGGTCTATCGTTCGCCAACTTCCACGATCTGCAAATCGGCGACGTGGTCGAGTGCTTCGAAGTGGAGATGGTTCCGGGTTGAAGAAGCCAGCAGCAGGCCCCAAAGGGACTCCGGGCCAGCGGCAATTGCGCGTGGGGGAGGAAATCCGCCACGTGCTCGCCGGGGTCTTCGGCCGCCACGAGTTCCGCGATCCCACGCTGGCCGAGGCGGATATTACCGTTACCGAAGTGCGTATCGGGCCGGACCTGAAGCGCGCGACCGCATTCATCGTGCGCCTTGGGCGTACGGACGTTGCCGAGTTGATCCCAGCTCTAAAGCGGGCGACCCCTTATTTACGCGGCCAAATCGCCAAGGCGATGAAGCTGCGCGTGGTCCCCGATCTATCGTTCCAGCCCGATACGGCGCTGGATTATGCGATGGAGATCAACCGTTTGATGCACCAACCTGTCGTTGCACAGGATTTGCTGGTGCCGAACCCCGAAGAATAGAATCTGCGGCGGCGCCGCGGTTCGCGCGGCGCCCCGATCGGATCAGCGGCGGCTGCGTGTCGTCGGAGCGGCCGCCTTTGGCGCGGGCGGCAGGTCTTCTTCGAGAATCGTCATCGTCAGCGAGTACGACGTTTCGCCGTCGTCGACATCTTTATGCACAGTTCCGACGATTTCATCTTTGACGGCAAGTTCGACGGACAAGCCTTTGCGCATTGGCGGAACGATCTTGATCTGGTCGGTGCCGAACTGCCGGCGCAGGTAGGTTTGCACCCGCTCGATATCGGATGGGGTCATGGTACTCGCTCATATCAGGGGTGGGACGATGAGGACGCTTCATACGCCGCCGCATCCTCTGCCAGCAACAGGCGGTCTTGTAGAAGTGCCTGCGCCACCGCTGCACGATCGCCTGCGTTGGGTTGCAACGTCGCGAGGCGAGCGGCGGTAAAAGCCAGAAACGTGCCGTCGCGGTCGGCTAACTCGCCGGCCGGGTGCGGTTCTTTGTAAAGATTCCAACCGGCGAATAGGCCGCGCGGGACAGCGATGTCGGGCAGTCGGATGCCCGCGACCTCGTTCCCATCCGGCCCGACTTGCGGCACGAGCGCACCGTAGGCGCGCGGCGCAGGCTTCGGATTCGTCCAGTCGGTCAAGGGCGAGACGTCGTTCGCTGCGTCGGGGGGCGTGAGCCCGTGCACCGTGGGAAAGGCGACCTGTGACGCGGGGACGAGCGTGCCGTCGGCGATGGTGGGGACTCGGCTGGGTGGGGGTTCGCGGCCGGTCGTCACCCATTCGTCCAACGCCACCAGCAGTGCGCGCACTGCCGGCATCGGGTCGTGCCAGTTACGAGGGTTAACGCAGGGGCCGTTGTCCCTCGGCATGCCGGCCTTGCCACCGTGCTGGGTGCCGGGAATCAGGTAGGCTCGGGCGTTCGCCGGCAGTGCGATGTCGCGATGGCCGAGCGGGTCGGTGTGTAGGAGGGAGGCGCCTTTTTGCCAGTATTCGGTGGAGGTGTTGGTCTCGATCAGCTTCGGGTCCGAATCGTTACCGCAGAGCAGCGCGCCGCTCCTGCCGGTCAGAGGGTCGTCGGTGGCGGCGGCGGCGAAGGGGAATTCGATCTCGGGGAAGTCGTGATCCTCGTGCCAGGTGCGGGTGCGGAAGGGCTGGGCGAAGGGCGTGTTGTGAAATACGCGACCGATGCCGGCGACGTGCGACAGGACGCCATCGAACACGCGCGCACCGTTCTCGTCGGTGTTGAAGCCTTGGGCAATGTGATCGCGCAGGTATCGCCCGGCTTGGGAAATGCCGAATGCCAGCGTGTGCGTGATCCGGCGGTTACCGACCGGAAATTGGCGGAGGTGGCTGACAATGTCGCGCGTCGCGGCGAAACCGATGCCGTTCGGGCGGGGTTTGGTGGCGTCGTAGTGGATTTCGTAGATTGAGCCGATGGTGGGCGCGGTGCCCTCTGGCAGTAGGCGTATGGTGCGGTTGTCGGCAAAGGCAAAGGCAACCGGGGTTTTCGCGCCGATCTGAGTGCGGCGGACGGTGACGGTGGCGTCGGTGCTTGCGGCTTCGTAGGCGAGTTTGAACGTGGCGTGGATGCCGAGGCGGGTGCCGGAGACAAATTCCTCCCGGATGCGCTTGGTCAGGTTGCGAATGATGGGGACATCTAGGCCCAACCCGGTGGCCTTGGGTGCGCCAGGGTCCCAACCGGTCCACAACAGCGAAAAACCGAGGCGCAGCGGCAGCGCGTTGCCTAGATCGGTCGGCGTTTCCCAGCGGTTGCCCTGGATGCCGGCGCAGAGGTTGTGGATCATCATGATCCGGCCGCGATTGTTGACCTCATATAGCAGCCGGCCATTGCCGAGGGCGGAATCGGTGGGGGTCAGCAGCACGAAGTCGGATGTGTATTCCACCAGTCCGGCGGCGTTGCGCGGCGCCATGCCGAGCAAAGCGATGCGCCGGTTTGCGGGATGGGCGGGGTCGAGCGTGCCGGTGGCTGTGCCCTCGATCCGGTCGTAAGCGCCGCTCGCACCGAATAGGGCACCGCCGACGAGGGGCGCGCGGGATGCGATTGCGAGGTTGGTAATCATACGGGTTCCTCCGGTCGGGGAAGGGTAGAGCGGGTGGGGTTGGAAGTGTTGCTTTTATTGGCAACGCGCGCAGGGTTCGGGTAACGATCGACCGACGAAGGCGACACTTCTTTTTCAACGGTGCGAACGGCTGCGACCATGGATATTCGCGAGAGTGTCCCATCTTCTGTGTAAACCGGATTCGGGGGCGACGATCGCTGTCGGTTGCCTGACAGAACGAAGCGGTCGCCGGAAAAAATGGCGATGCGGCTCGCGAGTGCCGAGCGTTCCGATTTTTCCAAACAATCTCGATCTCCTCGGCGACGTTCGGCCAGTCCGACGCGGATTTGTTGACCCATTCACCAGCCGCTCGACGGTGAAGCAAAACGGCCCGGCGTTCGGATTATTGCAGAAAGTCGGAGGCACCCACGGCAAGGATGTCCTAACGATTTCTATCCCCGCACCAACGTCGCCTCGGTCCGTTCTTGCAATGCTTCGAACGTCAGTCCTTCCACCATATCCCGCACCACGAACCCCGCCGGTGTGACATCCAACACCGCCAAATCCGTATAAACCCGCTTCACCACGCCCTTCGCCGTCAGTGGATACGAACACACCCGCCGGATGCGGGAACCGCCGTGCCCTTTGGTATTATGCTCCATCGCCACCCACAGATGTTTCGCGCCCACCGCTAAATCCATCGCGCCGCCGACTTGCTTGACCGGCTCGTCCGCCGCTCGGGCCCAATTGGCGATGTCGCCAGCCTCGGACACCTCGAACGCACCGAGGACGCATAGGTCCAAATGCCCGCCGCGCGCGATGGCGAAGCTGTCGGCGTGATGGACGTAGGCGCCGCCGGTACGCAGCGTGATGTGCTGCACGCCGGCGTTCACCAGATATGGGTTCTCCTGCCCCGGTGCCGGCGCGGGGCCGATGCCGATGACGCCGTTTTCCGCGTGGAAAATCACCTCACGGTCTTCGGGCACGAAATCCGACACCGTGGTGGGAATGCCGATGCCCAGGTTGACGAACCATCCCTCGGGGATGTCTTGGGCGATGCGGGCGGCGATGCCGTTACGGTCGAGCGGTTTGTACATCGAAACCTCCTTCAAACCGGCACATGCAGCACGCGCTGCACGAAAACCCCGGCGGTATGCACATTCTCGGGCGGGATAGCGCCGAGCGGAACGACATGGGCGGTTTGCACGATCGCCAACTTGGCGGCCATTGCCATGATCGGATTGAAATTCCGCGCGGAATCGCGGTGCGTCAGATTGCCCCAGCGATCTGCCTGCCACGCGTCGATCAATGCCACGTCGCCCAGGATGGGATATTCCAGCAGGCATAGGCGGCCGCCGATGACGCGGGTTTCCCGGCCCTCGGCCAGCAGCGTGTCGGCCGCCGTCGGGGTGTAGAAGCCTTGCACCCCGGCCCCGCCGGCCCGAATGCGTTCGGCTAGGGTGCCCTGCGGCACGATCTCCAGATCCAGCTTGCCGGCGGTGAAAAGCCGTGCCGCGAAGGACGCGGGGCGGACGAAGCTGCAGATGAGCTTCTTCACGCGTTCGGTGGCCAGCAAATCGGCGATCGGGCCGTCGTCGCGGCCGCCGGCGTTGCATACCAGGGTTAAATCCTTTGCGCCTTGCTCGATCAACCCGGCCACAAGGTGTTCAGGCGTGCCAGCGCCGAACCCAGCGAGCAGCACGGTCGCGCCATCCTCGATCCCGGCCAGGGCCTCGGCATTTGTAGAAACAAATTTATCGATCACGGCATTCCCGCCCCTTCGCGTTTGCACCGACGATGGCCTCGGTTGCCGGGCGGCGCAACCCGGCATAGGGTCCGGTGTTAGCGCTCAATAGGAATGTCCCCTCCGTGCCCAATTAGAATGTCCCCTTT